>NZ_BBPH01000088.1 GCF_000787695.1 Paracoccus sp. PAMC 22219
AGGACACCATGATAGGTGATCATGACGTTCCACAGGTGCCCGTTGGGCGTGCATTCCGCAGCGGCGTTCGCGAAGAATCGCGCGCCTTCCATGCACATGTACTGGACGCCCGGCTCGTGCAGTTCCATCCGCATGTAGACGGTGAAGCTGACCGAGATCAGGCCGGCCAGACCGGCAGTGAAAAGGTAAAGAATACCAATGTCTTTGTGATTGGTAGACATGAACCAGCGGGTAAAGAACCCGCGTGTGTCATGATGGTCGTCGTGGCCGTGTGCGGCTGCGTCTGCCATACCCGAACTCCCTCAAGATGTCGTCGATCCGGCCTGTCGACCGTCATTATCACGCATTCTTTAGACCACCTGCGGGCACCGGGCAATGCGTCACAGTGGCCCGAGAGGCAAACGCCCCGGCAGGGTCCCGAAAACCCGGCCGGGGCGCGGAGGCGGCAAAAGGCCGCGTCAGCCGATCATTCGGCAGGCGCGTCCGGAGACACGGTGGTCAGATAGGCCGCCAGATCCGCCTGATTGCGGTTCAGCTTGAAGGTCATCTTGCTGCGAACCGAATCATCGCCCGACTTTTCCTTCACCCAGGCCGTCGGGTCGGTCACATAGGCGACCAGCTCCTCCTCGGTCCAGACCATGTCCGGATTTGCGGCCTTGGCGGCCAGCAGCCCGTCGCCATAGTTGAAGCCCTCGGTATGGGCGATCGGCGATCCGACGATGTTCCACAGGTTGGGGCCGGTCGCCCCGCCCTTGACGATGTCGGTGCCGCTGGCGTCCTGGATCATGTGGCAGGCGCGGCATTTGCGGAATTCGCCCTCGCCCGCTGCGGCATCGCCCACGTCCTGCGCGACGGCGGGGATGGCTAGGGTCGCGCCCAGCAGGGCGCCGACAATGGCTGATCTCATGCGTAGTTCCTCGCTAGGCCCTGGAAGGGCCGTGGTCTCCCGAAGGGCACCGTAGAACCAACCCGCAACGGAAATCCAGCCACCGAAAGGTCGCATTGAAAGAATTGATCGGCGCGCTAGCCGAATGTGCGGTCAAAACCCTGGCGCAGCGCCACGTCCAGATCGGACATGCCCACCGGCAGCCCCAGATCGACCAGCGACGTCACGCCGTGCCCGCTGATCCCGCAGGGCACGATTCCGCCGTAATGCGACAGGTCCGGGTCCACGTTGATGGCGATGCCGTGAAAGCTGACCCACCGTCGCAGCTTGACGCCGATGGCCGCGATCTTGTCCTCGCGCATCTGGCCGTCGGACAGGGGGGGCTTGTCGGGGCGGGGCACCCAGACCCCCACGCGGCCCTCACGGATCTGGCCCGACACGCCGAAGCTGGCCAAGGCGTCGATCACCCACCCCTCCAGCTGCGCCACAAAGGCGCGCACGTCGCGGCCGCGTCGGTTCAGGTCCAGCATGACATAGGCGACGCGCTGGCCCGGCCCGTGATAGGTGTACTGCCCGCCGCGCCCGGTCTGGTGCACCGGAAAGCGTGCGTCCAGCAGGTCCTGGGGCCGGGCGCTGGTGCCGGCGGTGTACAGGGGCGGGTGTTCGACCAGCCACACGGCTTCGGGCGCCTGGCCCGCATGGATCTGCGCCACGCGGTCCTCCATCAGGACCACGGCGTCGGCATGTGCGGTCAGGCCGCTGCTGATGATCCATTCAACCATCCCTGCGATGTGGCCTGTCCGCCCGTCCTCGTCAACATCCGTCGGCGCCCGCAGAAAGCGCTTTTCTTTGCAATCGGCCTCGGCTATCAGGCGCGCACTGCCCGGATGCGGCCGTGGCGGAATTGGTAGACGCGCAGCGTTGAGGTCGCTGTTCCTTAACCGGAGTGGAAGTTCGAGTCTTCTCGGCCGCACCAACCCCCCCCTTTCATCGATGCCTTGACCCCGATGCGCTTCGGGTCATTCTGTCCCCGCACAATCGGGGATGGCCATGGCCAGTTATGCCGCCACAGCGCGCGACCACAGATTTCGTTTTGACAGCCTGGCTGCGGTGATGGCCGCCGCATCTCCCGAACGGTCGGGCGATCAGCTGGCCGGGATCGCGGCGGGCAGCGCGCTGGAACGGGTCGCGGCGCGGCGGGTACTGATGGACCTGCCACTGACCACCTTCCTGACCGATGCTCTGGTTCCCTATGAGGAGGACGAGGTCACCCGCCTGATCATCGATGGCCACGATCGCGCGGCCTTTGCGCCGGTCGCGTCGATGACCGTCGGCGATCTGCGCGACTGGCTGCTGTCGCCGGCGACGGACGGCGCCGCGTTGGCCGCCGTCGCCCCCGGCCTGACGCCCGAAATGGTGGCCGCGGTCAGCAAGCTGATGCGCAACCAGGACCTGATCCGCGTGGCACGCAAGGTGCGGGTGGTGACGGCGTTCAGGAACTCCATCGGCGGGGCGGGGGTGCTGGCATCGCGGTTGCAGCCCAACCATCCGGCGGACGATCCGCGCGGCATCGCGGTCGCGGTGCTGGACGGGTTGCTGCAGGGGGCGGGGGACGCGGTGATCGGGATCAACCCGGCATCGGACAATCTGGCCAACTGCCACGCCCTGCTGGTGGCGCTGGACGAGATGCGGCAGGCGCTGGACATCCCCACCCAGACCTGCGTGCTGACCCATGTGACCAACGCGCTGACCTTGCTGGGGCGGGGCGCGCCGGTGGACCTGATCTTTCAGTCCGTCGCGGGCAGCCAAGCCGCGAACGAAGGCTTCGGCATCACTCTGTCCATGCTGGCCGAGGCGCATCAAGCGGGGCTGGCCGCAGGCCGCGGCACGGTCGGCCAGAACGTGATGTATTTCGAGACGGGGCAGGGGTCGGCCCTGTCGGCCGACGCCCATCACGGCGTCGATCAGCAGACGATGGAGGCCCGCGCCCAAGGCGTCGCCCGCGCCTATGCGCCGCTGTTGGTGAACACCGTCGTGGGCTTCATCGGGCCGGAATACCTGTTCGACGGCAAGCAGATCATCCGCGCGGGGCTGGAGGATCATTTCTGCGGCAAGCTGCTGGGCCTGCCGATGGGGGTCGACGTCTGCTATACCAACCATGTCGAGGCCGACCAGGATGACATGGACACGTTGTCGACGCTGCTGGCGCAGGCGGGGGTCAATTTCGTGATCGCGGTGCCCGGCGCCGATGACGTGATGCTGGGCTATCAAAGCCTGGCGTTCGAGGACATCGCCTATCTGCGCGAAACCACCGGCCTGACCCCCGCCCCCGAATTCGCGGCATGGCTGGATGCGTTCGGTCTGTCGGGCGGGGCGTTGCCGGATACCGGCGCGATGGTCCGCCGCCTGGGGCTGTCGGCATGAGCGTCCCGGACCTGCGCCGCCTGTCCGCGCTGACGCCCGCGCGGGTGCGGCTGCAGGCGGGGGCGGGGCCGACCGACCTGTCGGACCTGCTGCGGTTTCAGCAGGATCACGCGGCGGCGCGCGACGCGATCCACGGGCAGGTGGTTTGGGACGCGTTGGCGCGTGATCTGGACCCGCTGCCGGTGCTGCGGGTGGACAGCATGGCGACCGACCGCGCCACCTATCTGCGCCGTCCCGACCTGGGGCGGCAGCTTGCGGGCCACGACTTGCCGCGGCTGAACGCGTCGCTGCAGCTGGTGATCGGCGACGGGCTGTCGGCCCCGGCGGTCATGGCGCAGGCGGCGGGCGTGGTGCGCGCGCTGATCGCATGCCTGCCGGAACTGGCAGGGCGCCCGGTCGTGCTGGCGCAGGGCGCGCGGGTCGCGTTGGGCGATGCGATCGGTGCGGCGACGGGCGCGGGGATGGTGCTGATGCTGATCGGCGAACGTCCCGGCCTGTCGGTGGCCGACAGCCTTGGCGCCTATATGACCCATGCGCCCCGGATCGGGCTGCGAGACAATGCGCGCAACTGCGTGTCGAACATTCACCTGAACGGGGGGCTGTCCCATCAGGCCGCCGCGGAACGGCTGGCCTGGCTGGTGATGCAGGGGCGTCGGATCGGCGCGACGGGCATCGCGCTGAAGGACGAAAGCGGCGGCAGCGATCTGCTGCCGCCGCTTGGTTAGTCGGCGATCCGCGCCACGGCGGCACCGGCGCCGGTCGCGATCTGCAGGGCGGCCCATTCCTTGGCCGCGTCGTTGCGGGCCGATGCGGCCTGCAGCCGTGCCGCCGCGCGCTGGCGGTCAGCGTCCAGCAGGTCGACCAGCGGCAGGGCGCCCGCCTCGAAATTGGTGCGGGCCAGCGCATAGGCGCGGTCATAGCTGGCGGCCGCGCGGTCCAGCGCATCGACGCGCTGGCGCAGGCGGCGCAGGTTCGACTGGCTGGTCTGCACATCCTCGACCGAGGCCGCGACCTGGCTGCGCCATGCCAGATCTGCCTGGCGCGCCTCGGACACGCGGCGGGTGCGGGTTGCGCCCAGGATGCCCTGGTTCGCGACCGGCAGGCTGATGCGCGGGCCAAAGCCCCAGCCCGTGGCCCCGCCCGTGTCGCTGACCGTGCCGGTCAGCGACAGCGAGGGCAGCATATCCGCCGTCGCAACCCCCACCGCCGCCAGCGCCTGCACCAGGTCCTGCTGGGCCGCGCGCACGTCGGGTCGGTTGCGCAGCAGTTCGGCCGGTACCCCGGTGCCGGGGCCGGGCGGGATGCGCAGCGCGCCCGATCCGCCCTGCATCTGCGACATCAGCGGGCCGGCCTGCTGGTTCAGCAGCGTCGACAGGCGATAGACTTGGGCGTTGAACTGCGCCTCGAAGGCGGGCAGATCGGCCTGCGCCGTCTGCAGCAGCGCTTCGGTCTGGGCGATGTCGAAATCGGTCGCAAGGCCCAGGGCCTGGCTGTCGCGGGTGACGGCCAGGGTGGCCTGCCGCGCCTCGATCGTGTCGCGGGTCAGGGCCAGCGCCTGCTGGTTATAGCGCGCGTCGGAATAGGCGCTGATGACCTCGGCCAGCCATGCCAGGCGGGTGACCTGGGCCTGCGCCTCGGCCGCCGCGACGCCGGCGGCGGCCCCTTCGCGGGCACGGCGCGCGCCCCCGAACAGGTCGAACACGAAGCCCGCCGACAGGTTGGCGCTGCTGGTATAGCCGGTGGGCTGGCCGTCGCCGCCCGACCGCACGCGGCTGGCCGATGCGGGCTCGCCGCTGATCTGCGCCGCCAGAGGCTGGGTCGCCTGCAGATCGGCCGCCGCCGCGCGGATGCGTTCGTTGGCGGTGATGATGTCCAGGCTGGTGTCCAGCCCGTCCGCGATCAGCCGCGACAGGGTCCGGTCCTGATAGCCCGACCAGAAGGCCGTGGTGCCGACCTGGCCCACCGGGCCGCCGGCGCCTTCGGCGAATGCGCCCTGGACGCGGGTGTCGGGCAGGGCGGTGGGGTCGGGCCCCACCGCAGCACAGGCCGAGATCATCAGAAGTGCGGTCAGCGACAGCGTCGCGCGGGTCATACGGGGAAACGTCACGAGGTCTTTTCCTTCTTGCGCGACAGCAGCGACCGGATCTTGAGCACGGCCACATAGAAGACCGGCACCAGGAAGATCCCGATGACGGCAGAGGAGGCCATGCCGCCCAGAACCCCGATGCCGATCGAGTTCTGCGCACCCGCACCCGCACCCGACGCGATGGCCAGCGGCAGCACGCCCAGCATGAACGCGAACGTGGTCATCAGGATCGGGCGCAGACGCTGACGCGATGCGATCAGCGCGGCCTCGACGACCGATTTGCCCTCCTTGACCTGCGCCTCGGCGAATTCGACGATCAGGATGGCGTTTCGGGCCGCAAGCCCGATGGTCGTCAGCAGACCCACCTTGAAGTACACGTCGTTCGACTGTCCGAAGAACAGCGCGGCCGCCAATGCGCCCAGGATGCCCACCGGAACGGTCAGCATGACCGCCAGCGGCACAGACCAGCTTTCGTACAGCGCGGCCAGCGACAGGAACACGACCAGCGCGGACAGCGCGAACAGCAGCGGTGCCTGGTTGCCAGACAGCCGTTCCTGGAACGACAGGCCGGTCCAGGCGGTGCCGTAACCCCCGTCCATCTCCGCGACCATCTGTTCCATCACGTCCATCGCCTCTCCGGAGGACAGGCCGGGAACGGCCGCCCCGCTGAGTTCCAGCGCCCGCGTGCCGCCGAAACGGGCCAGCGATTGCGGTTCCTGCTGCCAGCTTTGATCGGCGAATGCGCCGAAGGACACCATCTCTCCCTGGCTGTTGCGGGCGTACCAGCGTTCGATGTCCTGGGGCTGGCTGCGGCTTTCGGCCTCGCCCTGAACCACGACGGGTCGCAGGTCGTTGCCAAGCGCAAAGTCGTTCACGTCGCGCCCGGCAAAGATCACCGACAGCATGGCGTTCACGTCGCCGATCTCCAGGCCAAAGGCCGCGGCCTTCTGTTGGTCGATGTCCAGGCGCAGGGCGGTCTGGGTGTTGGCGGTCTCGTTGCCGCGCAGGTTGGTGACCTGCCCGCCCGCCTGCGCATCCGCGACAAGCTGGTTGGCGGCGGCGGCCAGCGCGTCCTGGCCCTGGCCCGACTGGTCGACCATGTACATGGTGAAACCGGACGACGTGCCCAGGCCTTGGATCGCGGGCGGCTGCAGGGCAAAGATCTGCCCCTGGCGGTTGGTCCCGAAGAAATACCCGTTCGCCCGGCCCACCAGCGACGCGATGTCAAAGCCCTTGCGGTCGTCGTAATCGCGCAGCTTGATGAAGACCAGCGCGTTGCTTTGCCCGGTTCCGGCGAAGCTGAAGCCAAGCGCCGCAAAGACCGATTCCACCGTGTCGGTTTCCTGGGTCAGCAGGTATTCTTCGACCTTTTCGACCAGCGCCTCGGTCTGCTGGGTGGTCGATCCGTCGGGGCCCTGAATGATGGCCAGGGCGACGCCCTGATCCTCATCGGGCAGGAACGATCCGGGCAGGCGGTCGAACAGCGTCATGACGCCAAAGCCGATCGCGACCAGCACCAGCAGCATCCGCAGCGGGCGTTTCACCAGCCGGGTGACCGCGGCGACGTAGCCGGTGTTGACCCGGTCCAGGTTGCGGTTGAACCAGCGGGCCGGTGCGATACCGCCCTCGCCATGCTTGCGCGCCTTGAGGAGGCTTGCGCACATGGCGGGGGTCAGGATCACGGCCACGCCCAGGGACAGGATCATCGCCGTGATGATGGTGATCGAGAACTGGCGATAGATCACCCCGGTGGCGCCCGTCTGGAACGCCATCGGCAGGAACACCGCCGACAGGACCAGCACGATGCCGACCAGCGCGGAGGTGATCTCGTCCATGCTTTTCTCGGTGGCCTCGACGGGGCCAAGCCCCTCTTCCTCCATCACGCGTTCGACGTTCTCCACGACCACGATGGCGTCATCGACCAGCAGGCCGATGGCCAGCACCAGCGCGAACATCGTCAGCGTGTTGATGGAGAAGCCGGCGACCGCCAGCACCGCGAATGTGCCCAACAGCACGACGGGAATGGCGATCACCGGAATGATCGTCGCCCGCCAGCTTTGCAGGAAGACCAGGATCACCAGGAACACCAGCAGCACGGCCTCGGCCAGGGTCTTGTAGACCTGGTTGATCGACTTCTCGACAAAGGGCGAGGTGTCATAGGGATAGGTGATCTCGACCCCCGCGGGCAGGACGTCCGCCAGGCTGTCGATGGTCTCGCGGACGGCGGCGGCGGTGGACACCGCGTTGGCGCCGGTCGCCAGGTTGACCGCGACCGCAGCCGCCGGGTTGCCGTTGTAGCGAGAGCTGCCGCCATAGCTTTCCTGTCCGATCTCTATCCGGGCGACGTCGCCCAGGAACACCGTCGATCCGTCCGGGTCCACGCGCAGCAGGATGCTTTCGAATTCCTCAACGGTGGACAGCTGCGACTGCGCGGTCACCGACACGGTCAACCGCTGGCCCTCGGCTGCGGGTTGCGCGCCCAGGTCGCCCACGGTGACGTTGGTGTTCTGCGCGGCCACGGCGGCGGTCACGTCGGCAGGGGTGACGCTGTACTGGACCATCTTCATCGGGTCCATCCAGACCCGCATCGCATAGCCCGACCCGAAGGTGTTGATCGAACCCACGCCCGGCGTGCGCTTGACCGGATCCTCGATGAACTGAGAGATCAGGTCGCCCAGCTGAACCGTGCTGTAGGCGCCTTCCTCGGCCGTCAGCGCCGCCACCAGCAGGATCGAGCTGGACGAGCGTTCGACCTGCACGCCCTGCTGCTGCACCACGTCGGGCAGCTGCGAGGTGACCAGCTGCAGCTTGTTCTGCACCTGGACCTGCGCGATTTCCGGATCGACCGTGTCGTCAAAGGTCAGCGCGACAGATGCCGACCCCGGCGTCGAGTTCGACGTCATGTAGGTCAGGCCGTCGATGCCGGTCATCGCGTCCTCGATCACCGTGGTGACCGAGGATTCGACGATCTCGGCCGAGGCGCCGTTATAGACTGCCCGGACCTGGACGGTCGTGGGTGCGATCTGGGGATATTGCTCGATGGCCAGGGTGTTCAGGCCAAGGGCGCCGACCAGCATGGTGATCAGGGCGATCACCCATGCAAAGACGGGCCGGTGAATGAAGAAACGTGCCATGCGCGCTTACTCCGTCGCGGCGGCGGGGGCAGCGTCTGCCTCCGCGGGGGCTGCGTCGGCGGGTGCGGCTTCGCCTTGGGCGGGTGCGGCTTCGCCGTCCGCGGGGGCCGGCGCGCCATCCGCGGGTGCGGTCGGGGCGGGGTCGCGCACGACGCCGGTCTCGTCGATGGTCACGGGGACGGTGACGACCTCCATGCCCTCGGCCAGGCCCGTCAGGCCGTCGACGACCAGCGTCTCTCCGTCCTCCAGGCCGTCGGTGATGATCCACTGCTGCTCATAGCTGCCATCCTCGGTCAGCTGGCGCTGGCTGACCTTGCCGTCCTCGACGACCCAGGCCGTCAGGGTGCCGATCTTGTCGCGCGTGGCCGAAGATTGGGACACCAGGATGGCCGAGGTCACGCCCAGATCGACCTGCCCGCGCAGGAACATGCCCGGCAGCAGCAGGTTGTCGGGGTTGTCAAAGCGGAACCGCGTGTCGATGGACCCGGTCGAGGTCGACACGGTCACGCCGGGCGCGACCACCTGGCCCACCGCCTGGTATTCGCGGCCATTCTCCAGCGTCAGGGTTGCAGCCAGTTCGTCGTTCAGGCGCAGGTTGCCGTCGTTGATGTCATCCAGCACGCTAAGAAAGCGGGACGAGGGTTCGTACATGTCGACCTCGATCGGGTCCAGCTGGGTGACCGACGCCATGGCCTCGGCCTGTCCCTCGGTGACCAGATCGCCGACCGACGCCGCCGACACGCTGGCGATGCCAGAGATCGGGCTGTTGACCGTGGTCCAGTCCAGCTGGGCCTGGGCCAGGGTCAGGTCGGCCTCGGCGGACTGGACCGCGGCGGTCGCCTGATCCAGCGTGGCCTGCGCCTGTTCGACCTGGGCTTGGGTGGTGCCCGATCCCAGCAGCTGGCGGGTCCGGTCGAACGAGGACTGGGCCTGCGTCACCTGGGCCCGCGCGGACGCGACCTGGGCCTGGGCGCTGGCGAGGTTCGCCTGATAGGTGGTGTCCTCGATGCGGTACATGGGCGTGCCGGCCTCGATCTGCACGCCGGGCTGGTACAGGATCTCGGTCACGATGCCGCTGACGCGGGGGCGGATGGCGGTTTCCGACACCGCCACCGCGCGACCGGGCAGGGTGACGATTCGCGGCACGTCCTGGATGGCGACCTGCATGACGCCGACCTGCTTGGGTGGCATGCCTTCGGGCGCCTGCGCCCAGGCCGCGGAGGTGGACAGAATCGCGGCGACCATGGCGGCGCCGGTCGCAAGGGTGTGTTTCGGCATCATCTTTGTCCTGGATAAGCACCCGACGGGGCGTCACTGTTGCGCGCTGATTGCATGTTTTTGCGGACTATGCAATGTTTGCTTCAACTGCATGAGGAGACTGCCCCGAAAATGACCAGCAACCTGCGCGACCGCCGCCGCGAGCAGACCGCCCGAGAGATCCAGCTGGCCGCCCTGCGGCTGAGCATCCGGTCGGGCTATGCGGCTGTCACCACCGATTCCATCGCCGCCGAGGCCGGGATCAGTCCGCGCACCTTCTTCAACTACTATCCCAACAAGCAGGCCGCGGTCCTGGGCACGCCGCCGCAGCTGGAAAGCTGCAGCGCAGAGTGGATCGTCACGTCCACCGGGCCGCTGATCGACGATCTGGCGCTGCTGTTGGGCCGCATGCTGGAGCTGAAGGACCTGGACCGGCAGGTCGTCTGCATGATCGAGAAGGTCTGGGACACCACCCCTGAACTGATGGCCGTGTTCCGCAATTCGATGGACAACATCGCCCTGACCATCGGCGGCCTGCTGCACGCCCGGCTTGGCCCCGACCGCCAGGCCGAGGCGATGCTGATCGCCGAACTGGCCACCCACGCCCTGTCCCACGCCGTCCGCACCTGGGCCAGCGACGAGACGATGACCCAGTCCGACATCCCCGACATGCTGCGCCAGCAGATGCGGCAGGTGGGCGCGCTGCTGTCCTAGAAGGTCAGGCGCGTGTGGCGGCTGTCCGGTTCGACCTCCACCTCCAGAGTGCCGCCGATCTGAGAGGTCGCCCCCTCCAGCAGGATCGAGCCGAAGCCCGCATCGGGCTCTGCCTGCACCTGCGGCGTGTCATAGCGTTCGGTCCAGTCCAGCACCGCCCCGTCGCCGTCACGCCGCCAGGCGATCTGCAACGCGCCATCGACCGGACCCAAGACGCCGTACTTGAACGCATTGGTGGCCAGTTCGTGCAGGATCAGCGACATCGGCACCACCGACCGGGCCGGGATGGTCAGGTCGTCCCCGGTGCTGTCGATCCGTGCGCCGTCATAGGGGGCCAGCGTGGTGGCGATCAGGTCGGCCAGCCGCACCTGCGATTTCGGCCCCTGCGCCGTCGTCAGGCTGTGAGAGCTGGCCAGCGCGTTGATGCGGGCGCACACCTCCTCGACCACGGTCCGGGCGTCGTCGGTGTCGCGCGCCGCCATCCGCAGCATGGCCGAGATCTGGGTGAACAGGTTCTTGACCCGGTGGTCCATCTCGGAAATCACCGCCTCGCGCAGGGTGGCGGCCGATTGCGCGGCGGTCACGTCCAGCATCACCCCCAGCACGCGGCAGTCGCCGTCATCGATCCCGAACCGCGCGGCCGCCGTCTCCAGCCGGACGGCGGACCTTGCGTCCGACGACGGTGACACCACGCGCCGGAACGGGGTGCCCGCGGCGCAGGCCTGCAGGTCGGCCAGCAGCCCGTCGCGGTCGGC
This sequence comes from Paracoccus sp. PAMC 22219, assembly GCF_000787695.1. Lineage (GTDB taxonomy): Bacteria > Pseudomonadota > Alphaproteobacteria > Rhodobacterales > Rhodobacteraceae > Paracoccus. The sequence goes on from NZ_BBPH01000088.1 coordinate 11,257, forward strand.
GGGCGCGATCAGGGCTGCAAAGGCCGACAGCGGCAGCTTTGCGGTCTGGCCCAGTCCCAGCAGGTCCGAACTGTCGTCGATGGTCAGCATCCGCGATGGCGCGTCGTAGTGCCACACCGCGATCCGGGCCATCGACCGCACGGCGTTCAGGCGTTCCTCCTGCCGCTCGACCTCGACGCGCAGATCGCGCAGCGCGGTCACGTCCTCAAAGACCAGCATGGCGCCGTCCAGATGTCCCTCGGGGCCGCGATAGGGTTTCGCATCGACGCGCCAGACGCGGGTGCCGCCTGCCTCCAGCAGTTCGGTCCCCTGCGCCTCTCCCTGTCGGGCGACCTCGGCCGCCATAGACAGCAGGACGTCGCTGGCAAAGACGTTGGACACGTCGGCCAGCGGGCGGCCATGATCGGACCGGCGCAGCGGAAAGATCTGCAGAGCGGCGGCGGTGAAATTGCGCACCCGCACGTCGCGGTCGACCACCAGCAGCGGGATCTTGGTCGCCGAAAAGAAGTTCTGCAGGTCGCTGTTGGCAGCCGTCAGGTCGTCGATCTTGGATTTCAGCTCGTCGTTGACGGTGCTCAGCTCCTCGTTCGTGGACTGCAGCTCCTCGTTCATCGACATCATCTCTTCGTTCGAGCTTTTCAGCTCCTCGTTCGCGGTCTCCAGCTCCTGCACGGCGCCGTGCAGCTCGATCCGCGTCAGGCGCAGCTGCTCCTCCAGCAGGTCCGACCGCGATTCGGTCACGCTCAGCTCGTCCGTCTGGTCCAGCGTGTCGGGCAGTGCCTGCGCGCCCGCCTCGTGGAACACCAGCAGCACGCTGCGGTCGGGCAGGGGCTCGGCGAACAGGGTCACCGGCTGCGCGCCCAGATCGGACCGCGCCAGCAGGTTGCGCACGATGGCCGCGCGTCCCGTCCCCGCGACCTGGTCTAGTGCGGCGGTCACGGCCTCCTTGAGGCCGGGATGCACGATCTGCGGCGCAAGGATCGGCCTGCGCGCGGTCGGATCGACGGCCAGGAACCGGCCCAGCCTGCCCGCGGTCCACAGGACCTCGCCCGCGGGCGACACCTGCAGCGACGCGGGCGCGAACCGGTCCAGAACCCGGCGCTGTGCGGCGATCGCGGCGTCGCGGCCCGTGACCTCGTCGCCCTTGCGGCTGCGGGGGGTTGGGGCAGAACGGTCGCTTTCGGCCCGCAGGAAAGGCATGTCCAGCGGCAGGCGCGCGGGCGTGGTGTCGCGCTGGAACAGCCGGGCAGGCCGGTCCAGTTCGGTGAAGTGCATGGATTCGCGGCGCACTCCTTCGGAGGGGCCCAGGAACAGATAGCCGCCGGGGCGCAGCGCGTAATGGAATAGCGGCAGGACCCGCCCCTGCAGGTCTTCGTCCAGATAGATCAACAGGTTGCGGCAGGAAATCAGATCGACTCGAGCAAAGGGCGGATCGCGCAGCACCGAATGCAGCGAGAACCGCACCCGGTCCCGCAGCTGCGGCGTGATCTGCATCAGCGCGTCGCGATGCGTGGTATAGGCGGCGCGCATGTCCTCGGGGATGTCGGCCAAGGCGCTGATCGGATAGGTGCCGGCGCGAGCGATCTCGATCATCTTCTTGTCGATGTCGCTGGCAAAGACCGTGAATCGGGGCCGCAGGCCGGCGGCGCGCATCTCGGTGTCGATCAGCATCGCTACGGAATAGGCCTCCTCTCCGGAGGAACAGCCGGCGACCCACACGCGCAGCTCCTCTCCGTCGGCGGCGGCGACCATCGGGCGGATCGCCTGTTCGCGCAGGGTCTGGAACATCTCGGGGTCGCGGAAAAAGCGCGTGACGTTGATCAGGAACTCGTTCAGCAGCGCCTCGCATTCGTCGGGTTGGCGCTGTAGGTGGCGCAGATAGTCGCGCGTGCTGGCGATGTTCAGGACCTGCAGGCGGCGGCGGATGCGCCGCACCAGCGTCGTCATCTTGTAGCCGGAAAAGTCATGTCCGCACCGCTCCAGCAGGTGCTGGCAGATCAGCCGCGCATCCGCCAGCATCGCGTCGTCGGCCTGCTGCATCTCGCTGGAATCAAAGAACTGCAGGATCGCGGGCACGATCCGTTCGGGCGGCAGCACGTAATCGACCAGCCCGGTCGATTCCGCGGACAGGGGCATCCCGTCATAGCGCGCGGTGCGTGGTTCCTGGATGACGCAGATGCCGCCATGTTCCTTGACCGCGCGCAGCCCAAGCGTACCGTCCGCCCCGGTACCCGACAGGATCACGCAGGCGGCGGCGGGGCCGCGGTCATGGGCAAGGCTCTCGAAGAAATCGTCGATCGGGCGGCGCAGACCGCGCGGCTGTTCGAAATCGGTCAGGCGCAGGCGTCCGTCGCTGATCAGCATCCGCGCGCCGGGGGGGATGGTATATACATGTCCCGGCTGCAGCACGGTGCCGTCGGCGGCCTGCTGCACGCTGAGTGCGGTGCGCCGATCCAGCAGTTCGGCCAGCACGCTGTCATGCGTCGGGTCCAAGTGCTGGATCACCACATAGGCGGCCGGATCCTCGCGCCGGACGTCGCGAAGCAGGTCGTGCAGCGCTTCGAGCCCCCCGGCAGAGGCGCCGATGCCCACGACGGCGAAGGGCGGTCGCGCCGTGGCGCGGGCGGGCGAGGCGTCATTCATCGCGCAACGTGATCCTTGCAAGCGTGCTGATGGAACGGGCGATCAGCCCCGTGGAATCCGACATGATCAGTCCGAACTGTCCGGCCGCGCGGCGCAAGTCCGCCATGTTGCGGCTAAGTGCCACATCATCCTGCGCGATCGTGCCTGCGGCGTCCGACGCGGTGACGTCGAACTGCGATCCGATCACGAACCGCAGCCCCCCGTCGCCGCCGCGCAGCTTGGACATGAACACCAGGTTCGTGAAGGCGCGCCCGTCGCGGGTCCGGTTCAGCACCGGGAACCGCCCGTCGTCGCGCCCGTCATCCGCCAGGAACAGCGACATCGCCCGGATCTGGTCGCGCGGCGTGTCGGGGGATTGCAGGAAGCGGCAATTGCGGCCCATGCTGTCCAGCGTGTCGAACCCCGTCAGCCGGCAAAAGGCGTCGTTGACAAGGCACAGCGGCATGTCCGGCAGTGCCGCCGCCAGGGAAATGGCGATCCGCGACCGCGCGATCTGGGCGCGCAGGGCTTCGGGCAGCGTGGGATCGGGCATCGTCATCCTGTTGCGGCGGGCCATGTCCCCGACGTTCGGAAAGACAATATTTATCCGCGCCGACGGGAACAAGTCACGTTTTAGCGGCCTGACCGGTGCTGGCGCGCGCCACCAGATCGACGCCCAGGGTGATGCTGTCGGTGACCTCCTGCCCCTGCATCCGGGCCAGCAGGACCTCGGCCGCGCGCCGGCCAAGGCGGGCGCGGTGCTGGCGGATCGTGGTCAGGCCGGGGCTGCTGTAGGCTGCCATCTCGATATTGTCGAACCCCATGACCGAGATGTCCTGCGGCACCCGCAGCCCGGCCACGATCAGCCCGTGCATCAGGCCGATCGCCATTTCGTCGTTGTCGCAGAAGACGGCGGTGGGGCGGTCGGGCATGGCCAGCACCTGCGCGGCCATCTGCTGGCCGAACCGGGCGGTGAAATCGCCGGTGATGCTGTCCTGGGGTCCGGGATCGGGCAGGCCCGCCTGCGCCAGCCCCTGCAGGAACCCCTGGCGCCGCGACACGGTCAGCGAGCTGCCCTGCGGCCCGGTCAGGTGCAGGATGCGGCGGTGCCCCAGTTCGGTCAGGTGCCGCGCGGCCAGGCGCCCCCCCTCGACATTGTCGGCCAGCACGCGGGGGGCCGACAGCCCCTCGATCCATTCGCAGGCCTGCACCAGGGGCGGACAGCCGGGGCGGGCGAACAGGCCCGGCTCCATCTGGCCGTCCAGCACGATCACCCCATCCGACCGCGACCGCGTCAGATAGGGGCCCAGCACCTTCATCGCGGGCTGGTCGGGCACGGCGGTGGTGTCCATCACCAGCAGGCTGAGATTGTGCCGGCGCAGCACCTCGGAGATGCCCGACAGGATCTGGGAAAAGAACGGATTGGCCAGGTTCGGCACCAGCGCCAGCACGCCGCCGACCTGCTGCTGGCGCAGGTTCCGGGCGGTGAAGTTCAGCGTATAGCCGGTCTGCGCGATCGCCGCCTCGACCGCCTTGCGGGTGCTGTCCGAGACGATGGACGGGTTCGAGATGGCCCGGCTGACGGTCGCCACGGACACCCCGGCCAGCTTGGCGACATCATGGATTCGGGGCGGACGGGGTTGATCTGACACAAGAAACCTTTGTTCGGGACAGGATCAGGCTTAGCGAAAAAAATAATGTTGTAAACCTTTTCATCCTGTGAGAACGTCGGATGAAACCGATTACATGACTTGGAATCGGGCAAGGGGAACTTCGGAGGGGAAGTTCCGGGAGGATATATGAAGACCATCAAGGGCCCCGGCCTTTTCCTGGCCCAGTTCGTGGGACCGCAGGCGCCGTTCGACAGCTTTGGCGCGATCACGGCATGGGCTGCCGATTGCGGCTATCTGGGCGTGCAGGTGCCATCGGGCGCCGAGGCGCTGATCGATCTGGATCTGGCCGCGACCTCGACCACCTATTGCGACGATCTGAGGGGGCAGGCCAACGGTCTGGCCATCACCGAACTGTCCGCCCATATCCAGGGCCAGCTGGTCGCCGTGCATCCGGCCTTTGACGATGCCTTCGACGGCTTCGCCCCCGCATCGCTGCGCGGCAATCCCGCAGGACGGCAGGCCTGGGCGGTGGACCAGATGCGCAAGACCATCAACGCGTCCGCCAATCTTGGCCTGGACCGGATGGCGGCGTTTTCCGGCGCGCTGGCCTGGCCCTACATGTATCCTTGGCCGCAGCGGCCCGCGGGCCTGGTCGAGGCAGCGTTCGATGAACTGGCCGCCCGCTGGCGCCCCATCCTGGACCATGCCGACAGCCGCGGCGTCGATATCTGTTTCGAGATCCATCCCGGAGAGGACTTGCACGACGGCGTCACATTCGAGATGTTCCTGGACCGCCTGGACCAGCATCCGCGGGCCAAGATGCTGTACGATCCGTCGCACTATCTGCTGCAACAGCTTGATTACCTTGATAACCTGGACATCTATGCCGACCGGATCGGCATGGTCCATGTCAAGGATGCCGAATTCAACCCGACCGGCCGGCAGGGCGTCTATGGCGGCTATCAGCCTGGGCGCAGCGCGCCGGGCGGTTCCGCAGCCTGGGCGACGGGCAGGTCGACTTCAAGTCGATCTTCGCCAAGCTGGCAGTGATGGGTTTCGACGGCTGGGCCGTGGTCGAATGGGAATGCGCGATCAAGCACCCCGAGGATGGCGCCCGCGAAGGCGCGGCCTTCGTGCGCGACCACATCATCCGCGTGACCGAACGCGCCTTTGACGACTTTGCGAACGGAGGAGCCGACATGGACGCCAATCGCCGCATGCTGGGGCTGTCCCGATGAACCGCCCGATCAGACTGGGCATGGTCGGCGGGGGCGAAGGCGCCATGATCGGCAACGTGCATCGCATCGCCGCCCGGCTGGACGGTCGGTTCGATCTGGTCGCAGGCGCGCTCTCTTCGGACGAAGCGCGAGCGGCGGAAAGCGCGCGTGCCTTGGGCATCACCCGCAGCTATGGCGATTTCCGCCAGATGGCGCGCGACGAGGCTGCCCGTCCCGACGGGATCGAGGCCGTGTCCGTCTGCACCCCGAACCACCTGCACGAACCCGTGTCGCGCGCCTTTCTGGAGCAGGGCATCCACGTCATCTGCGACAAGCCGATGACCGCCACGCTGGACCAGGCGCGGCACTTGGCGGACGTGGCGCGGGGTTCGGATGCGCTGTTCATCCTGACGCACAACTATTCCGCCTATCCGCAGATCCGGCAGGCCCGCGCCATGATCGCGCGCGGCGATCTGGGTACGCTGCGGCTGGTTCAGGTCGAATACGCCCAGGACTGGCTGACCCAGGATACCGACAGCAAGCAGGCCGAATGGCGCACCGATCCGGCCCGCGCCGGTGCGGGCGGCGCCATTGGCGACATCGGCACACATGCGTTCCAGCTGGCGCGGTTCGTCACGGGCGAACTGCCCGAGCGGCTGGCCGCGGACCTGACCAGCTTTGTCCCCGGCCGCAAGCTGGACGACAACGCCCATATCCTGCTGCGCTATGCGTCGGGGGCCAAGGGGATGCTGTGGGCCTCGCAGGTCGCGCCGGGGACCGAAAATGGGCTGCGCCTGCGCGTCTATGGCGACAAGGGCGGGCTGGAATGGCAGCACGACACGCCCGAGACGCTGAAATACACTCCGTTCGGTCAGCCTGCGCAGATCCTGCGCCGCGCGGGTCCCGGCAGCACCCCGGATGGCAGCCGCGTGCCCCCCGGCCACCCCGAGGGATACCTGGAGGGGTTCGCCAACCTCTATGCCGAGGCCGCGCAGGCGATCCGCAGCGGCACCATGCCCGACACCCTTCCCGGCATCCGCGACGGGCTGGAGGGGTTGCAGTTCATCGACGCCTGCATCCGGTCGAACGCGGCGGATGCGGCCTGGGTCCAGGTGATGCCATGACCGATCCCATCCTGGCGCTGACCGGCGTCACCAAGTCCTTTGGCCCCATCGAGATCCTGCACGGCGTCGATTTCGCCCTGCATCCCGGAGAGGTCCATGCCCTGATCGGCGAAAACGGCGCAGGCAAGTCCACGACCATGAAGATCCTGGCCGGATACCTGGACCCCACGGGCGGGCAGGTGACCTGGCAGGGCAAGCCCATGTCCTTTTCCGGGTCGGAGCAGGCCGAGGATCTGGGGATCATCATGATCCACCAGGAATTCAACCTGGCCGAACACCTGTCGGTCGATCAGAACGTCTTTCTGGGCCGCGAATTGCGGCGCGGGTTCCTGCTGGACCACAAGGCGATGCGCGCGCAGACCGCCGACCTGCTGGGCCAGCTGCAATGCCGGGTCGATCCGGCCACGCCGGTGAACCGCATCTCGGTCCCCGACAAGCAGATGGTGGAGATCGCCAAGGCCCTGTCGCGCAAGGCGCGCGTCCTGATCATGGACGAACCCACCGCCGTTCTGACAGAGCGCGAGACCGAGGTCCTGTTCGCCCAGATCGAACGCCTGCGGGCCGAGGGGGTCGCGATCCTGTACACCTCGCACAAGCTGGGCGAGGTCAAGCGCATCGCCGACCGCGTGACGGTGCTGCGCGACGGCACGATGGTGCGGTCGGACCTGACCGCAGACGTGTCCGAGGACGACATGGCCGCCGCGATGGTCGGGCGCGAACTGTCCGACCTTTTCCCGCCCAAACCCGCCCACGGGGCCGAGCCGATCCTGGAGGCGCAGGGCATCACCGTGCCCGGCGTGGTCCATGACGCGTCCCTGACGCTGCACCGGGGCGAGGTGCTGGGCATCGGCGGCCTGGTCGGGTCGGGTCGCACCGAACTGGCCGAGGCCATCGCCGGCCTGCGCCCCCGCAGCGGCACCGTGCGCCTGAAGGGGCAGGACCTTCCCGCGAACCACGTGGCCACCGCGATGCGCGCGGGCCTGGTCTATCTGACCGAGGACCGCAAGGGCGCGGGCCTACTGCTGGACAAGACCCTGCGCGAGAACCTGACCCTAGGCCAGCTGGACCGTTTCGGCAGCCCCCTGATCGACCGCAAGCGCGAGGAGGCCGCGCTGGACAGCGCCATCGCCGATTTCGCGATCCGCGCGCCGGAACGCGGCATGGCGGTGGGCGATCTGTCCGGCGGCAACCAGCAGAAGCTGCTGTTGGCCAAGACCCTGCTGTCGGACCCCCAGGTCGTCATCATCGACGAACCCACCCGCGGCATCGACATCGGCACCAAGCAACAGATCTATGCCCTGATCGCGCGGCTGGCCGCCGAAGGGCGCAGCATCATCGTCATCTCCTCGGAAATGCCCGAACTGATCGGTCTGGCCAGTCGCGTGGTCGTCATGCACGCTGGCCGCATCGTGGGCGAACTGGCCGATGCGGCCGTGACCGAGGGCAATATCGTGCGTCTGGCCATGGGCCTGGACGGACATGAAAAGGACAGCGCCGCATGAGCATGGCAACCACCGCCCCGACCCGGCGTCCCAGGGTCAATCTGGCCGTCATCGCGCCCATCGTGGCGCTGATCGTGCTGATCCTGATCGGCATGGCGCTGAACCCGAACTTCCTCAGCTATGCCAACATCACCAACGTGCTGGCGCGGTCGGCCTTCATCGGCATCATCGCGATCGGCATGACGTTCGTCATCACCGCGGGCGGGCTGGACCTGTCCGTGGGGTCGATGGCGGCCTTTGTCGCGGGATTGATGATCCTGGTGATGAACATGCTGACCGAAAGCATGGGCGGCGGGTTGCCCGTGATCCTGATCGGCATCGCGCTGGCGCTGTTCACCGGGCTGGCCGCGGGCTTCGTCAACGGCATCCTGATCACCCGCGCGGGGATCGAGGCGTTCATCCTGACGCTGGGTACGATGGGCATCTATCGCAGCCTGGTGACCTGGCTGGCCGACGGCGGCACGCTGTCGCTGGGCTACGAGATGCGCGAGCTGTACCGCCCCGTCTATTACGACGGCATCCTGGGGATCAGCTGGCCGATCATCGTCTTTGCCGTGCTGGCGATCCTGGGAGAGATCGTGATGCGCCACACAGCCTTTGGCCGCCACTGCGCCGCCATCGGGTCGAACGAAAAGGTCGCGCGGTATTCGTCGGTGGCGGTCCTGCGGGTGCGGCTGATGACCTATGTCCTTCTGGGCACGCTGGTCGGCATCGCGGTCGTCATGTACGTGCCGCGCCTTGGATCGGCATCCGCCACCACGGGCCTGCTGTGGGAGCTGGAGGCGATCGCTGCGGTCATCATCGGCGGCACCCTGCTGAAGGGCGGCTTCGGCCGGGTCTGGGGCACGGTCGTGGGCGTGCTGATCCTGTCGCTGATCGGCAACCTGCTGAACCTGACCGACTTCGTCAGCCCCTATCTGAACGGTGCCATCCAGGGCGTCGTCATCATCCTTGCCGTCGTGCTGCAACGTAACACCGGCGCCGCACGCTGAATTTCACCTGTGGGAGGAGTAACCACCATGAAAAAGATATTGATCGCCACGACCGCCCTGATGGGCCTGACCGCTGTCCCGGCACTGTCGGAAACCATCGGCATCTCGATCCCGGCGGCGACGCATGGCTGGGCGGGGGCGCTGAACTTTCACGCCGAACGCACCGTCGAGCGCCTGTCCGAGGCGAACCCCGACCTGGAATTCGTGCTGACCACCACCTCGGATCCCGGGCAGCAGGTGTCGGACCTGGAGGACATGGTCGCCACCCGCGGCATCGACGCGCTGGTCGTCCTGCCGTTCGAATCCGAACCCCTGACCGGTCCGATCCAGCGCATCGCCGACAGCGGCGTCTGGGTCACCGTGGTCGACCGGGGCCTGGCCCAGGAAGGCATCGAGAACCTGTATGTCGCGGGCGACAATGACAGCTTTGGCCGCACCGCCGGCCAGTATTTCGCCGACACGCTGGACGAGGGCGCCAAGGTCGTCGTGATGCGCGGCATCGCATCCACCGTCGACAACGAGCGCGTGGCGGGCTTCGAGGCCGCGCTGGAAGGATCGGGCGTCGAGGTCGTGGCCATGGACCACGGCAACTGGAACCGCGACACGGCCTTCAACCTGATGCAGGACTGGCTGTCGCGTTTCCCGGAAATCGACGCGGTCTGGGCGGCCGATGACGACATGGCCGTGGGCGCGCTGGCGGCCATCGATCAGGCCGGCCGCACCGAAGAGATGTTCGTGGTCGGCGGCGCCGGCATGAAGGAGATGGTCGACCGCATCCGCAACAGCGATCCGACCGTGCCGGTGAACGTGACCTATCCGCCGTCGATGATCTCGACCGCGATCGAGATGACGGCCCTGGGCCTGACCTCGGGCGCGCCCATGTCGGGCGAGTTCATCATCGCATCCGAGCTGATCACCCCCGAGAACGCCGAGGACTTCTACTTCGAAGACAGCCCGTACTGACGACGACGCGGCGCGGGATGTGACCCGCGCCGCAACCCGACCCCGGAGGAGGGGGTCGTTCCGCCCCGAAATGTAAACGGTTTCATAGTTCGCCTTCGGGCGTGACCGGGGCTACATCCAAGGGAGGATAAGCATGACCGATCTGTCGGACCGCGCAACCATGACCCGGCGCGGACTGTTTCACGGTGCCAGCGGCCTTGCGGCCCTTGGTGCGGGCTTGGGGGCCGTGCCCCTGATGGCCCAGGATGCACAGCCTGCGGGGCTGCAGGGCAACATCAACCATTCCGTCGCACGCTGGACCTTTGGCGATCTGCCGCTGGCCGATCTGTGCCAGCTGGCCCGCCAGACGGGCCTGGGCGCGATCGATCTGTGCGGACCGGACGACTGGCCGGTGCTGGCCGAACACGGGCTGGCCAGTTCGATGTGCAACGGCGCCGAGATCAGCCTGGAGGACGGCTGGGCCGACCCCGCCAACCATGACGCGCTGACCGAACGCTATCTGCGCCACATCCCGCTGGTCGCGGAGGCGGGGCATGTGAACCTGATCTGCTTCAGCGGCAACCGCCGGGGCATGTCCGACGAGGATGGCCTGCGCCATTGCGTCGAGGGCCTGTCGCGCATCCTGCCCGCCGCGCGCGATGCCGGCGTCGTGCTGCAGATGGAGCTGCTGAACAGCCGCGTCGATCACCCCGACTATCTGTGCGACCGCAGCGCGTGGGGCGTGGCGCTGTGCGAACGGCTGCAAAGCCCGCAGTTCAGGCTGCTCTATGACATCTATCACATGCAGATCATGGAGGGCGACGTGATCCGCACCATCATGCGCGACCATCGCTGGTTCGGGCATTACCACACCGCCGGAAACCCCGGCCGCAACGACCCCGACGACAGTCAGGAACTGAACTATCCCGCGATCTGCAGGGCGATCCGGGACACGGGCTATCAGGGCTGGGTGGCGCAGGAATTCATCCCCCGCGACCCCGCTCCGCAGGCCGCCGCCGCATCGCTGCGCGACGCCGTGCTGACCTGCGACGTCTGAACGCCTCAAGCAATTTCTAGAAAGGAACGCCAGATGGCAGACAACATGCATTACGACGCGATCGTCGTCGGATCGGGCATCAGCGGCGGTTGGGCCGCCAAGGAGCTGACGGAAAAGGGCCTCAAGGTCCTGATGCTGGAGCGTGGCCGCAACATCGAGCATCTGACCGACTACGTGAACGCCGAAAAGGAGGCGTGGGATTATCCCCATCGCGGCACCGCCACGCTGGAGATGAAGGACAACTATCCGGTCCTGTCGCGCGACTATCCGCTGAACGAGCAGACCTTTGGCATGTGGGCCAACGAGCAGGAAAACCCCTATGTCGAGGCCAAGCGTTTCGACTGGTTCCGGGGCTATCACGTCGGTGGGCGCAGCCTGATGTGGGGCCGCCAGACCTATCGGTTTTCGGACACCGACTTTACTGCCAACGAACGCGAGGGGATCGCGACCGACTGGCCGATCCGCTATGCCGACATCGCGCCTTGGTACGACCACGCCGAGCGGTTCGCCGGCATCTCGGGGACGAACGAGGGGCTGGACATCCTGCCCGACGGGCAGTTCCTGCCGCCCATCCCGCTGAACATCGTGGAAAAGGACGTGGCCGCCCGCCTGCGCAACGCATTCGGCGGCAAGCGGTACCTGATCAACAGCCGTGTGGCCAACATCACGGAATCGCTGCCCGATCAGAATCGCGTCGCCTGTCAGTATCGCAACAAGTGCTGGCTGGGCTGCCCCTATGGCGCCTATTTCAGCACCCAGTCCGCGACGCTGCCCGCCGCCATGGCCACGGGCAACCTGACGCTGCGGCCGTTTTCCATCGTCAAGGAGGTCCTGTACGACAAGGACCGCAAGCGCGCGACCGGCGTCGAGATCATCGATGCCGAAACGAACATGACCTATGAATACACCGCCGACGTGGTGTTCCTGAACGCCTCCAGCTTCAATTCGACCTGGGTGCTGATGAATTCGGCCACTGATGTCTGGGAGGGGGGCCTGGGGTCGTCGTCCGGGGAATTGGGCCACAACGTGATGGACCACCATTTCCGCGTCGGTGCCGAGGGCCGGGTCGAGGGGTTCGACGACAAGTATTACTTCGGGCGTCGTCCGGCGGGCTTCTATATCCCGCGCTTCCGCAACATCGACGGAGAGGAGCGCAACTATACCCGCGGCTTCGGCTATCAGGGGTCGGCCAGCCGCCAGGGGTGGCAGCGCGACATCGCCGAACTGAACATCGGCGCGGACCTGAAGCAGGCCTTGTCGACGCCGGGCAACTGGACCATCGGCATGACCGGTTTCGGCGAGATGCTGCCCTATCATGACAACGCCATCTCGCTTGACCGGGGCACGACGGACAAGTGGGGCCTGCCGGTCCTGTCCATCAGCGTGGATCTGCGCGAGAACGAGATGCGCATGCGCGAGGACATGAAGCAGGACGCCGTCGACATCCTGGAGGCCGCCGGCGTCAAGGACGTCAAGCCGGTCGATCGCGACTATGCCCCCGGCATGGGCATCCACGAGATGGGCACGGCGCGCATGGGCCGCGACCCGGAAACCTCGGTCCTGAACGGCAACAACCAGGTCTGGGACGCGCCGAACGTCTATGTGACGGACGGGGCCTGCATGACCTCGGCCAGCTGCGTGAACCCGTCGCTGACCTACATGGCGCTGACCGCACGCGCGGCGGATCACGCCGTCAAAGCCCTCAAGAACGGAGATCTGTGATGAACCGTCGCGACCTTCTGACGATGATCGCCGCCGTCACCGGCACGGCCATGCTGGGTGCGGGCAGGGTGATGGCCTATGTCCCGACCGAGACGGGCCAGAACCTGTTCACCCCCGAGGATGCGGCGTTTCTGGACGAGGTGGCGGAAACGATCATCCCCGCCACGGACACGCCGGGCGCCAAGGATGCCGCGGCGGGCGCCTTCATGACGCAGTTCGTCAGCGACTGCTACGACGCCGACGAACAGGCCGCCTTCCGCGACAGCATCGAGACGCTGAAGGCCGAGGCTCAGTCCCGCTATGGCGCGGCCTTCGAGACGCTGGAGCCCGCGCAGCGCCAGGAGATGCTGCAGGAGGCGATGGTTGCGGCCGCAGCCCAGGCCGTCGTCGTCAACGAGGCCAAGGAGCAGGCCCGCCAGCAGGCGCGCGATGTCCAGCCCTCGGCCGACACCGCGGCCTCGGCCGAGGCGGATGTCGACCTGCCGGCGCTGCACTGGTTCACGCCGCTGCAGCAGCTGACCCTGCTGGGCTTCTTCACCTCGGAGATCGGGGCGACGCAGGTGCTGCGCTATGAGCCGGTGCCGGGCGAGTACATCGGCGATCTGGACTATGACGGCGGGCCGGCCTGGGCCACCTGATCCCCGCATCGGCCCCGGCATGTCCGGGGCCGTATTTATTTGCAAAGGACATTGCCATGAAACTGATGACATCGATGGTCGCGCTGCTGGCGTTGGCCGCCCCCGCCCTCGCCCAGGACGCCGCCGAACCGACCCCCGAGGAACGCCAGGCCCAGTCCCGCGTGACCGAGGTCGCGGGCCCCGAACCCCGCCTGGTTCAGACCCCCGAAGGCGCACCGCCGTCGGATGCGGTCGTGCTGTTCGACGGGACCAGCCTGGACGGATGGGAATCCGTGAACGGCGGCGCCGCCGAATGGATCGTCGAGGACGGCGCAATGCGCGTCGCGCGCGGGTCGGGCGACATCCGCACCACCGAAAGCTTCTGCGACGTGCAGCTGCATGTCGAATGGCGTTCGCCTCCGAACACCGAAGGTCACGACAGCCAGGACCGTGGCAACAGCGGCATCTTCCTGCAGAGCCGTTATGAGGTTCAGGTCCTGGACAGCTTTGAAAACCCGACCTACGCGAACGGGCAGGCGGGCTCGATCTACAAGCAGCATCTGCCGCTGGTGAACGCCTCGCGCGCGCCCGAGGAATGGCAGTCCTATGACATCATCTTTCAGGCGCCGATCTTCTCGGACGAGGGCGCGTTGCGCCGGCCGGCCCACATCACCGTGCTGCACAACGGCGTCGTGGTGCAGAACCACGCCGAGATCCAGGGCGTGACCGAATGGATCGGATACCCCGCCTATGAGGCGCATGACTGCGCGCCGATCCAGCTGCAGGACCATGACGCGGATGTCAGCTTCCGCAATATCTGGCTGCGCCCGATGTGATCCGCCCGGGTCCGCCCTTGCGGCGGGCCCGACCATCGCGACACGAAAAAGGGGCCGCGACGATGTCGCGGCCCCAGTCAACCTGTCCGGCAGGGAGGGTTCAGCGCGTGGCGCTGTCCGGCAGGTTTTCCGTCAGGAAGGTGGCGCCGGTCATCACGACCTCGGCGGCGTCCAGGGGCTGGTCATGCTCGATGATGTACCACTGCGCGCCGGCCTCCTCGGCGGCGGGCAGGATCGCGGCCCAGTCCAGCGTGCCTTCGCCCAGGGCCTTGAAGCCGCGCTCGTCCTCGGCCTCGCCCTCGGGGGCGTTGTCCTTGGCGTGGATCGCAAAGACGCGGTTGTCAAAGCGGCCCAGGTATTCGACCGGGTCCAGACCGCCGCGCGTGACCCAGGCCAGGTCCAGTTCGGCCAAAACCTCGGGGCCCGCGGCCTCCATCATGATCTCCAGCGCGGTGCGGCCGTCGAACTGCACCATCTCGAAATCGTGGTTGTGATAGGCCAGCGTCATGTCCTCGGCCTGCAGGGTCGCGGACAGCGCGGCCAGCTCTTCGCCCAAGGCGGTCCAGCCGGCGGCATCCGCGGGGCGGTCCTCCTCGGCCAGATAGGGGACGGTGATGACGTCGTTGCCGATCGCCTTGTTGAAGTCGATCACGGCCTGCGCGTCGGCGCGCAGATCGGCCAGCTGGGCGTGGGTCGAGATGGCCTCGATCCCGTATTCCTCCAGCTTGGCCGACAGGTCCTCGGCGGTGCTGTCCTGCATGCCGACGGTCTCGACCGCGGTGACGCCCGCCGCCTGGACGGCCGCCAGCTGTTCGTCCAGCGTGCCGTGGTCGCGCAGCGTGTACATCTGGACCGCGATGGGCAGATCGGACGTCGCCGCATCCTGGGCCAGCGCCATCGGTGCCATCAGCGTGGCCAATCCGCCGATCAGGGCGGTTCTTGCAAATGTCATGGTCTTCTCCTCTGGTCCCCGCTCCTCCGGGGGTTGCTTCAGATGTAATGGATTTCATTCCGTCTGAAAAGGATTACATTCACACCCGCCCGGCTTTTTGCCACCGACATCGGCGCGCTGTCGCCGGTCGGCTTGCGCCCGCTGCCGTTTCGCCCTAGGCCCCCGCTGCGCCAACCAGAGGACATCATGGCCCACAACGACCTGGAAGCCCGACATCTTGATACGCTGGACCGCGACCTGGGGCGGTTCTCGGCGCTGGAAAACGCCACCGCCTATGTGGCGCGCCCGCTGGTCGCGCCGGGCGTCGCGCTGGCCTTTGTCATCCTGGCGGGGGTCGGGGCGATGGTGGCCTTCGGGCAGACCGACAACACGCTGATCGTCGTGGTGGCCGCGATCTTCGGTGCCTACATGGCGCTGAACATCGGCGCCAACGACGTGGCCAACAACATGGGCCCTGCGGTCGGCGCGAATGCGCTGACGATGGGCGGGGCCATAGCCATCGCCGCCGTGTTCGAGACCGCGGGCGCCCTGATCGCGGGCGGCGACGTGGTCGGCACCATCTCTCGCGGGATCATCGATCCCCAGACCATCGGGGCCGACGGCATCTTTGTCTGGGCGATGATGGCCGCGCTGCTGTCCTCGGCGCTGTGGGTGAACCTGGCGACCTGGATCGGCGCGCCGGTGTCCACGACCCATTCCATCGTCGGCGGGGTGATGGGCGCGGGGATCGCCGCGGCCGGCTTCGGCGCGGTCAACTGGCCCACCATGGCCACCATCGCGGCCAGCTGGGTGATCTCTCCGGTGCTGGGCGGCCTGATCGCCGCGGGATTCCTGTGGTTCATCAAGGCGCGCATCATCTATCGCGACGACAAGATCGCGGCGGCGCGCGTCTGGGTGCCGGTGCTGATCGGCATCATGGCGGGCGCGTTCGCGGCCTATCTGGCGCTCAAGGGTCTCAGCCGCATCTTCGACGTGACCTTTTCCGGCGCGCTGATCATCGGCGCGGTACTGGGCCTGATCTGCTGGCTGGTGATGATCCCGGTGATCCGCCGCCAGTCGCAGGGGCTGGAGAACCGCAACAAGTCCCTCAAGGTGCTGTTCGGCATCCCGCTGGTCGTGTCGGCGGCGCTGCTGTCATTCGCGCATGGCGCGAACGACGTGGCCAATGCCGTGGGGCCGCTGGCCGCCATCGTGCAGGCCCTGGGCACGGGCGGCACGGCCGAGGCGGTGTCGATCCCGCTGTGGGTCATGCTGATCGGCGCGTTCGGCCTGTCCTTCGGCCTGTTCCTGTTCGGACCCAAGCTGATCCGCATGGTCGGCAGCCAGATCACCAAGCTGAACCCGATGCGCGCCTATTGCGTGTCGCTGTCGGCGGCACTGACGGTGATCCTGGCCAGCTGGCTGGGCCTGCCCGTCAGCTCGACCCATATCGCGGTGGGCGCGATCTTTGGCGTCGGGTTCTTTCGCGAATGGGACGCGCTGCGC
Organism: Paracoccus sp. PAMC 22219; assembly: GCF_000787695.1. Classification (GTDB taxonomy): domain Bacteria; phylum Pseudomonadota; class Alphaproteobacteria; order Rhodobacterales; family Rhodobacteraceae; genus Paracoccus. Next base: position 27,938 of record NZ_BBPH01000088.1, read on the forward strand.
CGCGCCCGCGCCGCGCAGGGCGCCACCCCGGAGCGCCCCAGCACCGCCCCCGAGGAACGCCGCCGCCGCAAGCTGGTGGTGAAATCGCGCGAGCTGGCCCGCCTGTGGCAGTCGACCGCGCGCGAGGGGATGACGCTGGTTCCGCTGGTGATGTATTTCAACCACCGCGGCATCGTGAAGCTGAAGATCGCCGTCGCCAAGGGCAAGAAGAACCACGACAAGCGCGAAACCAGCGCCGCCCGCGACTGGAATCGTCAGAAGGCCCGCCTGCTGAAGCAGGGATAGGCCATTGCAGCCTTGGCCCCCGGCCTGTAGA
>NZ_BBPH01000087.1 GCF_000787695.1 Paracoccus sp. PAMC 22219
CTGGGGCCGCGCCGGGTGCTGGGGCTGGTCTGGGGGCCGGGGGTGGGCGATTTTCGACCTGGCCAAACTGCGCGCCGTGGCCCGCGTGCTGGACGCGCAGCCCTTTGACGCGCGGTTCCTGGATTTCCTGACGCGGGCGGCGGAATACACGCTGACGCCGCTGCCGTCGATGCTGCGCATGGCCACGCGCGCGCCCGACATCGATCAGCCCCCTGCCGCTCGGCGCATCATCGTGCCGGGATCGGGCCAGCCGGGTCGCGCGACCGAGGCGCGGGCCCGCGTGCTGCAGGTCATGGCCGATCACGGCGGCGCCAGCTTTGCTGCCTCCGAGCTGGCGCAACTGGCGGGCGTCAGCACGTCGGTGGTCAAGGGCCTGGTCGCCAGCGGCGCCCTGGCCGAGATCGAGGCGCCGCGCGATCTGCCCTATCCGGTGCTGGACCCCGCGCGGCCCGGCAAGCCGCTGGCCCCTGACCAGCAGGCGGCGTCCGACACGCTGCGCGGCGCGATCCGGGCGGGCGGCTATGGCACCACGCTGCTGCGCGGGGTTACCGGGTCGGGCAAGACCGAGGTGTATCTGGAGGCCGTGGCCGAATGCCTGGCGCAGGGGCGGCAGGCGCTGGTCCTGCTGCCGGAAATCGCGCTGTCGGCCGAATTCCTGGACCGGGTCGAGGCGCGGTTCGGCGCGCGGCCCGGCGAATGGCACAGCGGCATCACCCGCACGGAACGCCGCCGGTTGTGGCACATGGCCGGGCGGGGGCAGGTGGGACTGGTCGTCGGCGCGCGGTCGGCGCTGTTCCTGCCCTTTGCCGATCTGGGCCTGATCGTCGTCGATGAGGAGCATGACGGCAGCTACAAGCAGGAGGACGTCGTCTATTACAGCGCCCGCGACATGGCGGTGCTGCGCGCGTCCATCAGCCGGGCGCAGGTGGTGCTGGCATCCGCCACACCGTCCTTGGAAAGCTGGGTGAACGCGGCCAGCGGCAAATATGCGCGGCTGGACCTGCGCAGTCGCTATGGCGAGGCCGAGCTGCCGCAGATGGCCGCCATCGACCTGCGCGCCGAGGCGATGGAGCAGGGGCGCTGGATATCCCCCACGCTGGCGCAGGCGGTCACCGCGCGGCTGGCCAAGGGCGAACAGTCGCTGATCTTCCTGAACCGTCGCGGGTTCGCACCCGTCACCGTCTGCCGCGCCTGCGGGGAACAGATCGGGTGCCATCAATGCGACGCGCGGATGGTCGAACACCGGTTCCAGAACCGCCTGGTCTGCCACCAATGCGGCGAGACGCGACCCATCCCCACCGCCTGCCCCAGCTGCGGGGTCGAGGGCAAGCTGGCCCCGATCGGTCCCGGTGTCGAACGCATCGCCGAGGAGGTCGCGGCGCGTTTCCCCGACGCCAAGGCCACCGTGCTGTCATCCGACCTGTTCCATTCGGCCCGGGCGCTCAAGGAGACGATCGCCCAGATCTCGGACGGCGACACGGACATCATCATCGGCACGCAGATCGTGGCCAAGGGGCACAACTTTCCGCGCCTGACGCTGGTGGGGGTGGTCGATGCCGACCTGGGCCTGCAGGGCGCCGATCTGCGCGCCGCGGAACGCAGCTTTCAGCTGATGCGGCAGGTGGCGGGGCGCGCGGGGCGCATCAGCGGCGCCGCGCCGGGGCTGGCGCTGCTGCAGACGCACCAGCCCGACCACGCGGTGATCCGCGCCATCCTGTCGGGGCGCGACGAGGATTTCTGGGACGCCGAGGCCGCAGGCCGTCAGGCGGCCGGCATGCCGCCCTTCGGCCGGCTGGCGGGGATCATCCTGTCCCATCCCGACCTGCCCACCGTCGCCGATTTCGCCCGCCATCTGGCCGGGCTGGCCACCCCCCTGGCCGAGGTCGGGGCCGAACTGTGGGGGCCTGCGCCCGCGCCAATCGCGCGTGTGCGGGGGCGTCACCGCATGCGGATGCTGATCCGCGCGCCGCGTCAGGCGCCCCTGCAGGCGGCGATCGCGGATTGGCTGGCGGGGGTCAAGCTGCCCACGAACATGCGTCTGTCCGTGGACATCGACCCGCAAAGCTTCCTCTAGCGATCAGTTCTTCAGGACGATGCAGCGCCCGCCCAGGGACTTGAACCGGTTGCAGAACCGCGTGGCCTCGTCGCGCGAGGAATAGCCGACTTGCGCGGTAAAGACCGCGCGCGGCATGCTGTTCAGCCGCTTGCGGACATAGCCCACGCGCGCCCCGTCCGTCAAAATCGGCCGCAGCGTGCGGTTCAGCCGCGCGACCTGCTGCGCCGCGCCCGCCTGGCTGGGATGGCTGGCGACGACCACGCCCCAGGCATCGCCGGGGGCTGGGTGTTGAACTCGCGCAGCGACCGTTCGCCGGCCATCCGCTCGCAGGCCGGGCGGAAGGCCTGGTCGTCGGCCAGGGCCAGCTTCACCTCCTGCTGGGGCGGCGGGTTGTCGCGCCAGCGATGCGCGCTGAACCCGGTGATCGATTCGACGTAATCGACCGTCTCAAAGGGCAGGGTCGTGGCTTGGGCGATGAACCGTGCGGCCCGGTTTTCCCCACCGTTATAGGCGACGGCGGCCAGGCCGATATTGCCGAAACGGTCGCGCAGCTGGCCCAGATACCATGCCGATTTGGCGATGGCCTGGGCCGGGTTGAACGGATCGTCCAGCCAGTACAGATCGGCGGTGCCGGGCATGAACTGCGCGATGCCAAGCGCGCCCGCCGGGCTGACGGCCGATGGTTCGAACCGGCTCTCCTTCCACAGCAGACGCGCCAGAAAGGCCGGGTCCAGCCGGTGATCGGCCGCGTTGCGTTCGATCAGCTTGCAGACATCGGCGGCATAGTTGTCGCGCGCGATGCAGTCGCGGCCGTTGTCGCTGCAGCGCAGGTCCTCGGACATGCGGGGCGGGGGCAGGCCGTGAAGGGCGTCGATCGCCGGCCGTGCGGACAGCGGCGCGGTAACGCAGCACAGCGCCAATGCGGCGGCACCAAGGATCCGGGGGATGGACATCATCGCTGCGGGCCGGCCATCCGCCCGCACCCGATGCGCGGGCGGACGATCACTTGGATTTCTTCGGCTTGGATTTCTTGGCGGGCTTCGCCTCGGCCGATTTGGCCTTTGCGGGCTTGGCATCCGCCTTGGGCTTGGGTGCCGCGCCGTCCTTGGCAGGCTTTGCGGCTTTGCGCGCGGCCTTGGCATCGGCGCTCTCGGACTGGCGTTCGGCCTTGCGGGCGGCGCGGCGGGCGGTCTTGGCGGCCTCCTTCTCGGCGGTCTTGGCAGCTTTGGCGGCGGTCTTCTGGACCTCCTTCGCGGCTTGGCGTTCAGCCTTGCGCGCGGCCTTCGCGGCCTCCTTCTCGACGGCCTTGGCAGAATCCTTCTGCGCCTTGCGGGCCGCCTGCTTGGCGGTCTTCTGCGCCGTGTCGTCGCTCAGCGCGGGCATCGCAGCCGGTTCTGCCGGTGCATCCGCAGCGACGGGCGCGGGCGCCGCTTTCGCGCCGCGTTTCGGAACGCGATGCGGCTCTGTCCGAAGATCGGTCTTGCGCGCCTCGGCCGGCTTGCGGTCGGCGGGCGTGCGCGGGACGGTCGCCTGCTTGCGCTTGGCGGCGGCAGGCTTGGCGGATGTGGGTTTCGCCGCGGGCTTCGCCTCCGCAGGTGCGGCGGCGGGGATGCCGGGCGACGACAGGCGACGCTTGCGGCGTTCCATGTCGGTCCGGCGCAACGCCGCGCGCAGCATTTCCGCCGGGGCGGGGTCGCCTTCGCCGTCGGCGGTCGTGGCCTTGGCGCGCGCGGCGCGCAGCGCGTCGATCAGCGTCAGCAACGCCGCATCGTCCAGCGCGCCAAGCGCGGGGTGACGGCTTTGTTCGGCCAGCGTCAGTTGGTCGGGGCTGAGCAGTTCCTGCTCACGCTTGGCATAGTTCGGCATTCGCGGGACCCTTGGCGGACGGATGATGTGTTCGGCAGGACTGTGCGCAGGAATCGTCTGTTTTGCAATTGGAAAGGGCTCCGGTCGCAACCGGAGCCCCTGATCTTTTGGCCAAACCGCCTGCGGCCTTACCGGGCGGGAACGGCGCTTTCGACCGGCGAGACGAAACCGCCCGCCGTCGCAAAGGGATCGTCGACCAGCATCGGCTGAACCGATGTCGCCGTCGGGACCGCAGTCATCGCGGCATAGGGGTCGGTGATTCCCGCAGGCACGGCCGATTCGACGGGCACGGGCGCAGCCATCGCCGTTTGCACGGGCGTGGTGGCAACCTGCGCGGTCGCTGCCGGGTCGACGGCGGGCTCCGCTGCGGCCGCGGGAAGGACATAGCCTTCGGGCGTTTCCTGCATCGGGCCTTCCATGCGGACGCTTTCCGCCTGCGACCGGACGATCACCTCGGTGCCGTTGGGGATCTGTTCGAACAGGTCCATGACGTCCTGGTTGAACATCCGGATGCAGCCGGCCGACGTGGCCTTGCCGATGGACGAGGGGTCCAGCGTGCCGTGGATGCGGTAATACGTGTCGACGCTGCCCTGGTACAGGTACAGCGCGCGCGACCCCAGGGGGTTCTGCATGCCGCCGGGCAGGCCGCCGGCGAACTGTTCGTACAGCTGCGGTTCGGTCCGGATCATGTTGTCGGTTGGACGCCAGCTGGGCCAGGACGCCTTGCGGGCGATCGTGGCGCGACCTTCGAAGGTCAGGCCGGCGCGACCCACGGCCACGCCGTAACGCATCGCCTGGCCGCCGGGCTGCACGTGGTACAGCACGCGGGCATAGGGATCGACGACGATGGTGCCGGGCGACTCGGTGCCGTTATAGGGCACCAGCTGGCGGGTGTTGCGGTCGTTCAGATAGGCGGCGCGGACGGCAGCGATTGGAATCGGCTCTCCGTTCGGGCCGGTATCGGTGCGGGCCTGATAGATCTCGGGGATCTGGACCGGCTGCTGGGTGGTGGTGGTCGTGGTCTCTTGCGAGGGACCGCAGGCCGCCAGCCCCAGGGCCAGCGCCGCGAAAAGGGAAGCGAGGCGCATCGTTGCTTGTTCCTTGTTCATCGTCGGTCGCGCCGGCAGAGGCGGTCCCGAGGCAGCATCTGTTCTGTTGCGCCACCAGGCGGGCGCGATTCGCATGTTCTTCCATGAGGCCGGCCGCCGATCCGCGTCAACCCCGAGCCACCCTAGACGGGGTCCGCGTGGCTTTTGCGCCCAATCTATGTGGCGCAACGGCGTCAGGTGGATCACCTTTATGCGTGTGATGAACAACTTGGCGTGTCATCGGGTTTCATGTGCGGACAAAAACTTTGCGTTGAACGGACCGGCGGCGACGTTGCGGGTCCGCGGGCACGCGCCTAGGCTGACCGCGATGCCCGACGCAGGAAAGGCCGATCCGTGACCCCTTCGACAGACCCCGACCCCACACGCGCCTCCACCCGGACCGGCGCGCTGGCCCCCCTGGGCTATCGCGACTTTCGCCTGTTGTGGAGCGCGACGCTGGTGTCGAATTTCGGCGGCCTGGTGCAGGCGGTGGGCGCCGCCTGGCTGATGACCCAGCTGACCGACAGCGCCACGCTGATCGCGCTGGTGCAGGCGTCGAACACGCTGCCGATCATGCTGCTGGCGATCGGGGCGGGGGCGCTGGCCGACATCTTCGACCGCAAGACCCTGTTGATGGGTGCGCTGATCTTCATGGCGCTGGTGTCGCTGGCGCTGGCCGCCGTGGCGTGGACCGGTGGGCTGACGCCATGGCTGCTGCTGGGCTTCACCTTCCTGCTGGGCGCGGGGCAGGCGGTCTACAACCCGCCCTGGCAGGCCAGCATGGGCGATCTGGTCGACCGAAAGGACCTGCCCGCGGCGGTCAGCCTGAATTCCGTGGGCTTCAACCTGATGCGCAGCGTCGGGCCTGCGGCGGGCGGCCTGATCGTGGCGACGCTTGGTGCGTCGGCGGCCTTTGCGGTCAACGCGCTCAGCTATCTGCCGCTGCTGGGGGCGATGTCGCAGTGGAAGCCCAAGCTGGCACCGCGCGTGACCACGCCCGAACCGTTCATGGCTGCGATGGGGGCGGGCCTGCGCTATGTCGCGCTGTCGCCCAACCTGCTGCGGGTGATGACGCGGGGCGCGCTGTTCGGCTTTGCCGCCATCGCGGTGCTGGCGCTGCTGCCGCTGGTCGCGAAAAGCCACCCCGAGGGGGGATCGCTGTTGTTCGGCGGTCTGCTGGGCTGTTACGGCGTCGGCGCCATCGGGGGCGCCCTGCTGAACCCGCGCATCCGGGCGCGGTTGAACAACGAGAACGTCGTGCGCATGGCCTTTGCGGGCTTTGCCATCGCCGCGCTGGTGCTGGGCCAGACGGAATCGGTCTGGCTGCATGCGGCGGCGATGCTGCCTGCGGGGGCGTCCTGGGTGCTGGCGCTGTCGCTGTTCAACGTGACGGTGCAACTGTCGACGCCGCGTTGGGTCGTGGCCCGCGCGCTGGCCCTGTACCAGATGGCGACGTTCGGCGGCATGGCGGCCGGGGCCTGGATCTGGGGCATGGTCGCGGGCGCGCAGGGGCTGGACACGGCGCTGACCGCGGCGGGGGCGTGCTGCTGCTGGGCGCCGCCATCGGGTTCTGGCTGCGGGCGCGAATTCGGGGCGGTCGATCTGGACCCGGTGAACCGGTTCCGCGAGCCCGCGCTGATGCTGGATCTGCGGGGACGGTCGGGGCCGATCATGGTGATGGTCGATTACCGCATCGATCAGCCCGACGTGCCCGAATTCCTGCGCCTGATGCAGCGGCGGCGCAACATCCGCAGGCGGGACGGGGCGCGCAACTGGTCGCTGCTGCGCGATCTGGAACATCCCGACCAGTGGAGCGAAAGCTATCACATCGCGACCTGGGACGAATATGTCCGCCACAACCTGCGCCGCACGAAATCGGACGCCGAGGTCGCCGTGGCCCTGCGCGCGCTGCACAAGGGCGACGCCGACCCCCTGGTCCACCGCATGATCGAGCGTCACAATGTCGGCCCACAGGACGACGTCCCCCTGATGGGCAAGATCGAGATCCCCTGACCGGGTCTTTCCCCCTCGCCTGCACGCGCGGGTTGTGCCAGATCTGGTGCAATTCTTGGCGCGAAAGGCTGGCAGATGATCCGACTTGTCCTGTTGCTGGCGCTGTTCCTGCCCGTCGGTGTGCAGGCCGGGCCGTGGCCGCGCGAGGCCGGGCGGACCTTTCTGTCGCTGTCGGGGGAACGCAACCGCGCGGACAGCACCTATTCCTCGGTCTATGCCGAATACGGGCTGACGCCGCGCACCACGCTGGGGATGGAACTGGGCCGCGCCGACCAGGCGGAGACCAGCGCCATCCTGTGGCTGCAGCGCGCGCTGGACGGCGGGCAGGGGCCGAACCGGTTCGCGATGCAGTCGGGCGCGGGGGTGATCCGGCGGGGCGAATACACCCTGCCCGTGGTCCAGGGCGCGCTGTCCTGGGGGCGCGGCTTCGACAAGGGCTGGGTCAGCGCGCAGGTGCTGGCCAAGATGACCGGCAGCGCGCCGGACCCGCGCGCGCCCGTGCGCCCGTCCTTTGCCGCCAGCTTTCTGACCGCCGAACGGGTGGTCAAGACCGACGTGACGGTGGGCCTGCGTCCGCGCGACGGGCTGATGGTCATCAACAGCCTGTGGCTGGAACACCGCCAGGACGAGGATGCCTCGGCCCGGCTGATGTCGTCGCTGGTCTTCGACGTGCCGGGACCGATCAAGGTGGAGCTGGGCATGGTCAGTCCCCTGTCCGGCCCCGCCGAACAGGCTATCCGGCTGGGCACCTGGCTGGAGTTCTGACCTACAGCCGGTCGCGCCAGCGATTCACCAACGGATAGCGCCGGTCCAGCCAGAACGCGCGGGTGGAAATCCGCGGTCCGGGTGCGGCCTGATACCGCTTCCATTCGCTGACATAGAGCAGCTTTTCGACCTGCCGCACGGTATCGGCATCGAACCCCTGCGCGACCAGATCGGCCAACGACAGGTCCTGTTCCACCAGCCCGTCCAGAATGGCGTCCAGCACCTCATAGGGCGGCAGGCTGTCGTCGTCGCGCTGGTCGGGGCGCAGTTCGGCCGACGGCGGTTTGGTGATGATCCGGATGGGGATCACCTCTCCGGGCGCGCCCATCATCCAGTCGCGGTGATTGGCGTTGCGCCAGCGGCAGGTCTCGAACACCCGCGTCTTGTACAGGTCCTTGATCGGGTTATAGCCGCCGGCCATGTCGCCATAGATGGTGGCATAGCCGACCGCGACCTCGGACTTGTTGCCGGTGGTCAGCAGCATCTCCGAAAACTTGTTGGACAGCGCCATCAGCATCACGCCGCGCAGGCGGGACTGGATGTTTTCCTCGGTGATGTCGGGTTCGGTGCCATCCATCAGATGCGCCAGCGCGCCACCGACCGCATCGCGCGCGCCGTCGATGCGCACGGTGTCCAGCCGCGCGCCAAGGCGTGTCGCGCAATCGGCGGCGTCGTCCAGGCTGGTCTGGGATGTGTATTCCGATGGCAGCATCACGCAGCGCACGTTTTCCGGCCCGATCGCGTCGCAGGCGATGGTCGCGACCAGCGCGCTGTCGATGCCGCCCGACATGCCCAGCAGCACCTTGCGGAAGCCCGACTTGCGCAGATAGTCGCGCAGGCCCAGCATCATCGCGTGGTAATCCTGTTCCCACGCGTCGGGCTGTGGCGCCATCAGGCCGGGTTCGGCGCGCCAGCCGTCGGCGCCGTTGATAAAGTCGACATGCACGACCGCCTCCTGAAAGGCGGGCAGCTGCACGGCCTTGTGGCCGCCGGGGTTCAGAACGAAGCTGGCCCCGTCATAGATCTGGTCGTCCTGACCGCCGACCATGTTCACATAGACCAGCGGCAGGCCCGTTTCCACGACGCGGCCGACCATATGGCCCATGCGCAGGTCCAGCTTGTCGCGGTGGTACGGGCTGCCGTTCGGCACGACCAGGATCTCTGCCCCGGTCTCGGCCAGGGTCTCGGCCACGTCGGGGTACCAACTGTCCTCGCAGATCGGGCTGCCGATGCGGGCCGCGCCCACCGGATAGGGGCCGCTGATCGGGCCGCTGTCGAACAGGCGCAATTCGTCGAACAGCTGCTTGTAGGGCAGGTGGTGCTTCAGCACGCGGGCGACCAGCGCCCCGTCCCGGAACACCCACCAGGCATTGTACAGCCGGTCGCCGTCGCGCCAGGGGCCGCCGATGCCGATGGCGGGACCATCGGTCAGCGACTGGCCCAGTTCCATGATCGCATCCTGGGCCTGCACGACAAAGGCGGGTTTCAGCACCAGGTCCTGGGTCTGGTACCCGGTGATGAACATCTCTGGCAGGGCCAGCATGTCGGCGCCGGCGGCGCGGGCCTGTTCCCACGCGTCGCGCGCGCGTGCGGCATTGCCCTCCAGATCGCCCACGGTGGCGTTCAGCTGGCCGATGGTCAGGCGGAAACGGTCGGTCATCACGGGCACCCCGGTTGTGTGGCCCCTTGGATAGAGGATCGACCGCCCAAGGAAAAGTCGGCCTTTGCGCATGGGTGCCTTCCGGGGTAAACCTGCGGCAAAACACCGTAAGGGGCGACAGGCGATGAAAGCGGCAATCGGAACGGCCTTGGCATTGGCGATCTGGGCAGGCCCGGTGGCCGCCCAGGTCATCACCAAGCAGTACGACGATGGCGGCGTCTACGAGGGCACCTTCCGCAACGGGCTGCAGCATGGCCAGGGCAGCTATGTCCTGCCCAACGGCTATCGCTATGATGGCGACTGGGTCGAGGGGCAGATCATGGGCCAGGGTCGCGCCGAATTTCCCAACGGTTCCGTCTATGTGGGCCAGTTCGCGGGCGGCAAGCCGCATGGCCAGGGCACGATCACCTATGCCGACGGCGGCACCTACGAGGGGACCTGGGCCGAGGGAGAGATCACCGGCCAGGGCATCGCCCGCTATGCCAACGGGTCGGTCTACGAGGGCCAGTTCGTCAGCGGGCTGCACCAGGGTCGCGGCGTGCTGACCCAGGCCAACGGCTATCGCTATGACGGCGACTGGAACGCGGGCGTCAAGGAGGGTCAGGGCAAGATCACCTATCCCGACGGCGCCACCTACGAAGGCGCGATGCTGGCCGGCCAGCGCGCGGGCCAGGGCAAGCTGGTGATGTCGGACGGGCTGACCTACGAGGGCGTCTGGGCGGCAGGCCAGATGTCGGGCGCGGGCGTGCTGGTCCAGCCTACGGGCGACCGCTATGACGGCCAGATGCAGGGCGGGCGCCGGCAGGGCAAGGGCGTCGCCACCTATGCCAACGGCGACGTCTATGACGGCGATTTCGCCGATGACCGCCGCCACGGGCAGGGCACGTTCACGGGCGCGGACGGCTATGTCTATGTCGGCGAATGGGCGCAGGGCCGGATGGAGGGGCGCGGTCAGATCACCTATCCCGACGGGTCGGTCTATCTGGGCCAGATGCGCGCCGACCGTCCCGACGGCACCGGCAAGATCACCTATGCCGACGGATCGACCTATGAGGGCCAGTGGTCCGAGGGCGTGATCGAGGGCGAGGGCAAGGCCAGCTATGCCAACGGCATGGTCTATGAGGGCGGTTTCCGCAACGCACGCAACGACGGGCAGGGGCGCATGTCCTATCCCGACGGCTATGTCTATTCGGGCGCCTGGAAGGACGGCCAGCGACACGGCGAGGGCCAGGCCACCTATCCCGATGGAACCGTGTATACCGGCAGCTTCGTCGACGGGCTGCGGTCGGGCACGGGGCGCCTGACCACGCCCGACGGGTTCATCTATGAGGGCGGCTGGAAGGCCGGAGAGATCGACGGCACCGGGGTCGCGACCTACGGCAACGGCGACCGCTATGAGGGGACGTTTGCCGCGGGCAAGCGGCAGGGGCAGGGCGTCATGCGCTATGCCACCGGCCAGGTCGCGTCGGGCGAATGGCAGGACAACCGCCTGATCGAGGCTGACCAGGGGTCGACCGACGCGGCCCCCACCGAAGACGCGCCCGACCTGCCGGCCGAGGCCCCGTGACCGCGTTCCGCCGTGCGACTGCGGCCGATCTGCCTGCGATCCCGGCGCTGCTGGCGGACGACCAGCTGGGCGCGGCGCGCGAGGATCCGGCGGATGTGGCGCGGTATCGTGCAGCCTTCGATCTGATCGATGTCGATCCGGCCCAGCTGCTGGCGGTGGCGCAGGACGGGGATCAGGTCGTGGGCACCCTGCAGCTGACTTTCATTCCGGGGCTGGCACGCGGCGGCGCACTGCGCGGCCAGGTCGAGGCGGTGCGCGTCGCCCGCAGCCATCGCGGCGCGGGCCTGGGACGGGCGATGATGGACTGGGCCATCGCGGAATGCCGCGCGCGGGGCTGTGCGCTGGTGCAGCTGACGACGGACCGGTCGCGCGCCGATGCGCACCGGTTCTATGACGGGCTGGGGTTCGTGCCGTCGCATGTCGGGTACAAGCTGGCGCTGACCTAGCGCGCGTCGTCGTTCGTGAACAGGCCGGTCAGCGCGCGGCTGACAAGGTTGCCGACCTTGGGCCGGGGCTGGGACAGGAACGGCAGCGGGCGACAGACCTCCATCGCGGCGATGCCCACGCGGGCGGTCAGCGCGCCGTTCACCAGCCCCTCTCCGAACCGGCGCGACAGCTTGGCCAGGATGCCGCCGCCCGCCATCGTGTGGATCAGGTCGTCCCCCGCCGCCACCGCGCCAGTGGCGATCAGATGCGTCATCACGGTGCGCGCCAGCCGCCAGCCGCCGACGGCACCGGCGCGCCCGCCATAGATCTCGGCCATGCGGCGGATCATGCGCAGGTTCGCGGCCAGTGCGGCGGCCACGTCGGCAAGGGCCAGCGGCACCAGCGCGGTGGTGGCGGCGACGGTGCGGGCGGCGGCCTCGATCTCGCGCCGCGCCTGCTGGTCCAGACCGGCCAGCAGCTCGGTCTCGGTCAGGGTCAGCAGGGCGTGGGCGTCAAAGGTCTCGGCCCGCCGGTCGGCCAGGCGCTGGCGCTGCCACTCCATCTCGGGGCGCTTGGCATAGAGGGCGACCAGACCGTCGGTGACCGCCTTGGCCTGATCCAGCTTTCGGCGGCCAGCGCCGCGCCCGCCTGACGCTGCAGCGCGTCGATCCTGGCCATCCGCCGCCATGCGCGCCATTCGCGCAACGCCATGCCCAACGCGGCCAGCGTGAACACCGCGAACAACGTCACCGCGATCCAGCCCAGAAGCGGATAGCGGGTCATCAGCCCGTCGATGAAATCCAGCGCCATCACGCCCAGCAGGAAGGTGAACAGCGCCGCCCCGGCATTGATGAACAGCCGCGTCAGCCGCGACGGCGGCCGCCCGACCAGTCGCGCCACCATCTGCATGGTGCGCGGCTGCGGCAGGGGCGCGTCGCTGACATCGATGGCAGGCGCATCGGCCGGGTTCGGCGCATCGTCGGCGCGGGTTTCCGTGCGGGGCGGGCGGGACTGGGTGCCGGGGGCGTCGTCCAGGGGCATCAGGACCGGGCCGCGCGGGCGTTGGGGGCGTCCGTTTTTGGGGCGTCTGTCACAGGCGGTCTCCGATCAGGAATTCGGCGGCGCGGTCCAGCCGGATATGGGGCGGGCCATCGCCCGGACGCGTGGTCAAGGGCGCGGGTGCAAAGTTCATGATCGCGTAATCGGCGTCCAGCCAGGACTGCGCGCCCTGCCGCGCGGGATGCAGCAGCACGGCGGGGTCGGCGGGCAGTTCGCCCGGAAAGAACGCGGCCTGGCGCCCGTCCAGCAGGCGGCCGCGCACCGCGGGCAGGTCGCCGTCGGGCTGGGCGATCATGTCTTCGGTCGTGGCGCGCAGGGCGGCGATGGCCATCGCCTCGGTCCGGGCGCCCTGAAAATCGGCGCGGTCGCGCGCCTCGCGCAGCATGGCCGACAGGATCGCGGTCAGGCGGTTGTGCTGGGTGTGGTGCAGGTGGTCGGCCTTGGTCGCCGCGAACAGGATGCGCTCCACCCGCCGCGTGCCCAGCAGCTGGCCCAGCCAGCCGGCGCGACCGGGGCGAAAGGCCGACAGGATGTCGGCCATGGCACGGCGCATGTCCTCGACAGCCTGCGGGCCCTGATGGATCGCGCCCAGAATGTCGACCAGCACCACCTGACGGTCGATGCGGGCGAAATGATCGCGGAAAAAGGGCCGGATCACCCGCGACTTGTACGCGTCGAACCGGCGGCGGAATTCGCGGCCAAGGCGCGTGGCCTGCAGGTCGGGGGTCAGGGGCGCGAATGTCAGGGCGGGCGATCCCGCCAGCTCGCCCGGGATCAGAAAGCGTCCCGGCGTGCAGTCCGACCAGCCCGCGTCGCGCGCGGCGTTCAGATGCGCGGTATATATGTCGGCCAATTGCTGCGCCTGGGGTTCGGTGAAGCCGTCGTCGCGGGGCAGCGCCTCCAGCGCGGCCAGGAACCGGTCGGCGCCGGGGCGGCCCGCGATGCGGTCCAGCACCTCGGCCGACCATTGGGCAAAGTCACGCTCCATCAGGCGCAGGTCCAGCAGCCATTCGCCGGGATAGTCGACGATGTCCACATGCAGGTTGCGCGCCCCGCGCAACCCCCCGAACATACCGCCGCCCTGCAGGCGCATCGACAGGCGCAGCTGGCTGACGTGACGGGTCCCGTCGGGCCAGTGTGGGTCCGGCCCGGTCAGCGCGGCCAGGTGGCGTTCAAAGTCGAACCGCGGGATGGTGTCATCGGGCTGGGGCTGCAGCCACACGGCTTTCAGCCGCCCGTCGGCCGCGGCGCGCAGCGACGACATGCGCCCGCGTTCCAGGAGGTTCGCCACCAGCGAGGTGATGAACACCGTCTTGCCGGCCCGCGACAGGCCCGTCACGCCGATGCGGATCACCGGATCTGACAGGCCCAACCCCTCCATCACGTCGCTGCCGATACCCATGTCCGCCCCTGTTCGTTTCGCGACACCCAACGCCGCGGGTGCAAGATAGGTCCGCGGCCCGGCGATGTGTAGCGGTGCGATTGTGCCGGGCACCCCCGCGGCGCTAGAAGACGGGCATGACGGATGCCTTGCCCATCGACGACGCCCTGCCCGCGCTGTGCGCGGCGATCCGCAGCCATGGTCGCGCGGTGCTGGTGGCCCCGCCGGGCGCGGGCAAGACGACGCGGGTGCCGCTGGCGCTGATGGATCAGATCGCGGGCCGTATCCTGATGCTGGAGCCGCGCCGCCTGGCGCCCGC
>NZ_BBPH01000086.1 GCF_000787695.1 Paracoccus sp. PAMC 22219
CAAGGCGCGCGCGGCGGCGGCAAAGCCGCCGGCCATCGCCACGCCGTGATCGGCGTCGCCGATCTCTCCGTCCAGTTCGGCCAGATAGGATTGTTCCGCCGCCATGCGCTCGGCCAGGCTGCGGAACAGGTCGGTCAGATCATGGCGCGAAAACGTCTGCATGTCGGACCTCATTGGCACGGGCCGCCGCAGGGTTGCAAGCGGTCCCGGAACGGCACGTCACGGCTGCGACAGGCGGCGTCCCACGCTGTCGGCCAGCGTCGTCAGGATGAGGCAGCACGACGTGGCCCCGGCGTCGGGCACCCCCCGCGACCGTTCGCCCAACCGCGCCGCGCGACCCAGTCTGGCGACCATGTCGACGGTGCTGTCGCGCCCCTGTTGGGCGGCCTGCGCCATCGCCTGGAGGGCCGCGGCGAACCCCTCGGGGCGCGCCGCGTCAAAGGCCGCGATGGCCGGGTCCAGGCAGTCGATCAGGGTCTTGTCGCCGACCTTGGCGGACCCGGTGGCCGTGACCGCGGCCAGGCCTGCGTTCAGCATCATCAGGAACCCGTCCGCGTCGATGGCGCCGCGGTCGCGGATGGTGCGGCCCATGTCGCGGAACATGAACCCGTAAAGCGGCCCCATCGACCCGCCGATTTCCGACATCAGCACGTCCGACAGCACCAGGAAGGCGCCGTCCAGCGACTGGCCGGACAGGCGTTCCGCCGCACGCCCGAACCCCTTGGCCATGTTGATCCCGTGATCGCCGTCGCCGATCAGGCCGTCGACCTCGGACAGGTGCGCCTTGTTGGCGACGATCACCGCGGCCAGTTCGGCAACGATGTCGCCCGATTGCGCGACCGAAAGGCGGGGGTCACCCGTCGCTTCGGGCGCACGGGGGGCGGTGTCGTCGTCCGCGGCGGCGGTGCGGCGGCGCGGACCGCCCGACATGGCGCCCACGGGCGCGATCTGGGTGCCGGCCACGGTCAGGCCCGGCGCCGCACAGTCCACGTCCAGCAGGCGTTTCAAATCGTCGTCCAGCGCCATGACCGTCAGCGTGGCGCCGACCATCTCCAGCGAGGTGAAATAGTTGCCGACGAACGCCCGGTGCACCCGCAGGCCCGCGCGTTCCAAGCCGACCTCGATCCGGTCATACAGCACGTACAGCTCGTTCACGGGCGTCGCGCCCAGGCCCGAGACCAGCACCGCGACCTCGGTTCCGTCGGGCAAAGCGTGGTCGTCCAGCACGATCCGGACCATGTCGTCGGCGACCTTGTCGGCGGTCTTCAGCGCCTCGACCCGCATGCCGGGTTCGCCGTGATGGCCGATGCCGACCTCCATCGTGCCGGGCGCGATCTGGAAATTGGGATGGCCCACGGCGGGCAGGGTGCAGGGGCCTAGGCCCACGCCCACGGACCGACAGGCATCGATGGCCTGCTGGGCCGCGGCCTGAACCTCGGCCAGCGTGCCGCCAAGCGCTGCCTTGGCGCTGCCGATCTTCCACATGAAGATCTCTCCGGCGACGCCGCGGCGCTTGGCGCGTTCGGCCGCGGGGGCGGAACAGACGTCGTCGTTGGCCACGACGGTCGCGACCTCGATCCCGTCTTCGGCCACCATGCCCGCGGCCATGCGGACGTTCATGTTGTCGCCGGCATAGTTGCCGTAAAGGACCGCGACCCCGGCCCCGCCATCGGCGGCCCGGATCGCGTCGGCAAAGCTTTTCGCGGTGGGGGACGAGAACAGCTCTCCGACCGCCACGGCATCGACCAGGTTGCGCCCGGCATAGCCGATGAAGGCGGGTTCATGCCCCGACCCGCCGCCGGTCACGATGCCGACCTTGCCGTCCTGGGGCGCAAAGCGCGACAGCACCACGCGCGGGTTGGCCGGGTCCTTGCGCACCAGGTCGCGATGCGCCTTGACGAAGCCCGCCACGGTCTCATCCACGATGTCGTCGGGATCGTTGACGAAACGCTGCATCGCCTTGGTCGTCATGTCGTCCCCCATCATCGAACCGTGTATCCGCCGTCGACCAGCAGGTCGGCCCCGTTGATCATCGCCGCCGCGCCCGATGCCAGAAACACCGCCGCCGCCGCGATCTCATCGGGTTCGGCAAAGCGGCCGACGGGGATCAGCGCCTTCATCGCCTCTCCCTTGGGGCCGTCCCAGGCCTTGCGGCCCAGGTCGGTCATGACCACGGTCGGAGAGATGGAATTGACGGTGATCCCGTGCCCGCCCCATTCCAGCGCCAGCGTCCTGGTCACGCCGATGATGCCGAATTTCGACGCGCAATAGGCGACATGCCCCTCGATCGCGACCGAACCGGCTTGGCTGGCCAGGTTGATGATGCGCCCGCCCTTGGCGCGCGCGATCATCGCGCGACCCACGGCCTGCGCCATCAGGAAGCTGCCGGTCAGGTTGACCGCGATGGTGCGGGTCCAGGCGGCATTGCCCAGATCCTCGGCCGGGGCCAGATCGACGATACCGGCTGAGTTCACAAGAATATCGATGCCGCCAAAGGCCTGCGTCACCGCACCCACGGCGGCATCGATGCTGTCCGCGTCGGTCACGTCACAGGCAAAGGCCTGCGCGCCGGGCAGGTCGGCCGCGGCGTCCGTTGCCGCGTCCAGGTTCATGTCCAACAGCGCGACCCGCGCGCCCTGGGCGGCAAAGGCCTGCGCGATGGCAGCCCCGATGCCCGATCCGGCACCGGTCACCACGGCGGTCCTGCCGCCCAGGCTGAAATCGAGTGAAGCGGCCATCCGCAGTCCTTTCGTGAGGTGTTGGTCCCTCCGGCAGGCGTGCCGCCGGAGGGGGTGGTCCTTACTGGCGCGTGGCCAGCAGGGCGTCGACGTTCTCGGCGGTCACCGGGGTCCAGGGCACGTTGTATTCCTTGTCCGCGCCGTTGTTCCACGGCATGTCGGGATACTGTTCCCAGATCGCGGCCATCGGCTCATAGTCGGGCCGGACCGCCTTGATCGCCACGTCGATCGAGCCCAGGGCCTGCGCCTCGCCGTCCTGCAGGATCGAATCCATCTGGCCCGCCTTGACCGCGTTCAGCGCGTCGGTCACCCCGTCCACGCCCGCGATCGCGAAATCGGCGACGTCCATGCCGGCGGCCTTGATCGCCTCGATGGCGCCCAGGGCCATCTCGTCGTTTTGACCGATCACGCCCTTGATGTCGTTGCCATGCGCGGTCAGCCAGTTCTCCATCAGGGCCTGCGCCTCGGCGCGTGACCAGTTGCCGGTCTGGCGTTCCAGGATCTGGACGTCGGGGCATTCGGCCAGGGCCTTCTCGTTGCCCTCGCCGCGCTGGATCTCGCCCGACTGGCCGATCGGGCCCTCGATGATGACCACGGCGCCGGTGCAGCCCATCTTGTCCAGGACGGCCTTGGCCTCCAGGTATCCGGCCTCGACGTCGTTCGATCCGACATAGGCGGTCAGCAGGTCGCTGTTGACCCGCGCGTTCGATCCGACGACCGGGATGCCGGCATCGACGGCCAGCTGGACGGCGGTGGCGCCGGCCTCGACGTCCATCGGCGCGAACACGATCGCGTCGAAGCCTTGGGTGATCATCGTCTCGAACTGGTCCTGCTGGACCAGCGCGTCATAGCGGCCGTCAAAGATGGTCAGCTCGACCATGCCGGATTCGACCGCCGGGTGCTTTTCGCCCGCCGCCGACCACAGCTGCATGAACTCGGCGTTCAGGCCATAGGCGGCCATGCCGATCTTGATCGGGTCGTCCTGCGCCTGCGCCGCACCCAACCCCAGGCCAAGCGCCAGCGCGCTGGCCGTCATCATCATCTTCGTCGTCATCTGGTTTCCTCCCTCAGTGACACCATGTCCCGGCATGTGCCGGATCTCAGTCTTCGGTCTTGCGGGACCGGTCCAGCATGACGGCGGCCACGATCAGCGCCCCCTTGATCACCTGCTGGTAATAGGATTCGACCCCAAGCAGATCGAGGCCGTTGTTCATCACCCCGATCAGCAGCGCGCCGATGACGGTGCCGGTGACCCGGCCCACGCCGCCCGCCAGGCTGGTGCCGCCGATCACGACCGCGGCGATGGCGTCCAGCTCGTAGGCGACACCCGCCTGGGGCAGGGCCGATCCTGTCCGCGCGGCCAGGATCATCCCGGCGATGCCCGCCAGTGCGCCGGATATGGCATAGACCGAAAAGCGGATGGCCCGGACGGGCAGGCCCGACACCTTGGCGGCATGCGGGTTGCCGCCCACGGCATAGACATGGCGGCCGAACCGGGTCCGCGTCAGCACGAAATGCGACAGCGCAAAGACCAGCGCGAACAGGATGATCGGCACCGGGATGCCCGCGACGTCGCCCGTCCCGATCCAGCGATAGCCGTCGGTCAGCGCCGGAACCGGCCGTCCGCCCGAATAGATCAGCGTCAGCCCGCGCGCCGCCGACAGCATGCCAAGCGTCGCGACAAAGGCCGGGACCGCGAACCGCGCCACCGCGACCCCCGACAGCGCGCCCATCGCGGTGCCGGTGATCAGGCCCACCGCGATCGGGATCAGCGGCATGTAGGGCGCGCCCGGAATGAACCCCGCCGCCGACGTCGTGGCGAAACTGGCCGACACCACGCCCACCAGCGCCACGACCGATCCGACCGACAGGTCGATGCCGCGCGTCAGGATGACAAACGTCATCCCGATCGCCAAGATCCCGTTGATCGAGGTCTGGCGCAGCACGTTGATGATGTTGCGCGAGGTCAGGAAATTCTCGCTGACGATCGACAACACGATGCACAGCAGCGCCAGCGCGATCAGGATACCATATCGCTGCGCGTCACGTCCGATCCGCGCCGGGATCATGCGGCGCTGCTGCGCTGCGGTCTTGGTCTGGTCTTCCACCCGGTCTCTCTCCCGTTCATGCATCCGTCGACAGCGCCCGTCCCCGGCGCGTCAGGCCGCCAGATGCAGCAGTTTCTCGGCCGACATCGTGGCCCGGTCCAATTCGCCCGCCACGCGCCCGTCGCGCATGACGACCACGCGGTCGGCCATGCCCAGCACCTCGTCCGTCTCGGACGAGACCATGATGACCGCCCCGCCCGCGCGGGCGAAATCGGACATCACGCGATAGATTTCCCGTTTCGCGCCCACGTCGACGCCGCGCGTGGGTTCGTCCAGCAGCAGGATGCGCGGTTCGGTCAGGAACCACTTGCCCAGCACCACCTTTTGCTGGTTGCCGCCCGACAGGTGCGCCACGTTCAGCCGGTCGGACGCGGTGCGAATGTTCAGCGTCTCGATCATCCGGGCGGCGGCACGACCCTCGGCGCGGGCGTTCATTACCGGGCCTGCGGACATGCGGTCCAGCGTGGCCAGGCACAGGTTCTCGCGCACGTCTCCGGTCAGGACCAGGCCGGACCGCTTGCGATCCTCGGTCACATAGGCCAGCCCCGCATCGATGGCCTGGCGGGGGGTGGCGATCTGGGCGGGGCGCCCATCGATGGTCACGGTGCCGGCGCTCTCGGCCGACAGGCCGAACAGGCGGTCGAAGATCTCGGTCCGGCCCGAACCCATCAGCCCGTACAGCGCCAGGATCTCGCCCTCGTGCAGGGCAAAGCTGACGTCTTGGACGCCGCGATCGGCGGAAAGGCCCGCGACCGACAGCAGCTCGCGCGCCTGCGGGGTGTTTTCCTTGATGAATTCCTCGGTCAGGGGGCGGCCTACGACCAACTGGATCAGGTGGTCCTTGTCGATGTCGGCCAAGGTGCCCGTCTCGACGAATGCGCCGTCGCGGAACACTGTATAGCTGTCGCAGACGCCAAAGATCTCGGACAGGCGGTGGCTGACATAGATCACCCCCTTGCCGCGCGCCTTCAGCGTGGCGATGGCGGCGAACAGCTGGTCGGCCTCGGCCTCGCCCAGGGCGGAGGTCGGTTCGTCCATGATGATGACCTCGGCGTCATAGCTGAGCGCCTTGGCGATCTCGACAAGCTGGGTCTGGGCCACGGTCAGGTCCATCATCAGGCTGTCGGCGCGGATGCCGAATTGGAACCCGTCCAGCAGGGCTTGGGCGCGGCTGTTCATCGCGCGGAACGCGATGCGCCCGAACAGGCCCACCGGTTCGCGGCCCAGATAGATGTTCTCGGCCACGGTCATGGCGGGGACGGGGCTCAGCTCCTGCTCGATGATCGAGATGCCGTGCGCCAGCGCCTGCGACGGGTTGTCGAACACCACCTCGGACCCGTTGCGCAGCAGGGTGCCCGCGTCGCGGTGGTGGATGCCCATCAGGATCTTGAGGAACGTCGACTTGCCCGCGCCGTTGCCGCCGCACAGCGCATGCACCGATCCCGGTTCCAGCCGGAACTGGCCCAGCTTCAGCGCGGGAACGCCGTCAAACGATTTGCGAAAGCCCGAGGCTTCCAACAGCGGCGTGGTCATGTCGTCCCCCCATGCCGGGCGCCGTCGTGCGCGCCGATACATATGTCAGTCTCCCTCTGACTTTTGCACGCTAGGCCGTGGTGATGACTTCTGTCAACAGGCATGTGACATATTTCAGCGTCGCGTGGACAGTTGTCCGCGCCTCTCTCCTGCTGCTAAGCTTTGCGAAACAACAAGGCTGCAGGGGCAGGACGGGCATGGGTTTTTCAAAGGGGATGCTGCGCGGGGCCGCGCTGCTGGCGGTGCTGTCATCGCTGGCCGCCTGCGGTGGATTCAAGCGTCAAAGCGAGCTGGAATGCATGGAACGCGCCATGTATTTCGAATCGAACCGGTCCAGCCGGGACGGGATGATCGCGGTGGGCAGCGTGGTGATGAACCGCGTGCAGTCGGGCAACTATCCGCGGTCGGTCTGCGGCGTGGTGGGGCAAAAGAACCAGTTCGCGCCCGGCGTCCTGACCAAGCGGATGGACCGCGCATCGACGCCGCGCCTGCGCGAGGCGGCGGTGTCCGTGCTGCGCGGCGAGCGCCACCCGATGATCCAGAACGCGCAGTTCTTTCACGCGGCCAGCTATCGGGCGTCCTATAACAACATGCACTATGTCGTGGCGACGGGCGGCAACGCGTTTTATGAACGCCGCCGCCCGGAGTTTGTGACCCAGCCCCGCGTCCCCCCGCAGATCGAGGGGATCACCGGGCGCTGAGGCCCGTCAGCGCGCCGTCATCCGCGACAGGATGTTGGCCACCACCGCCCCCGAGATGTTGTGCCACACGCTGAAGATCGCCGCCGGCACCGCCGTCAGCGGCGAGAAATAGGCGGTGGCCAGTGCTGCCGCCAAGCCGGAATTCTGCATGCCGACCTCGATCGCGATGGCCTTGCGGGCGGCCAGGTCCAGCCCGGCCAGCCGGGCCGCGATGAACCCGATCAGATAGCCCAGCATGTTGTGCAGGACGACGACCGCAAAGATCATAAGCCCCGACTGAACGATCGCGCCCTTGGACGCGCCGACTACGGCAGCCACGATCAGCACGATGCCGGTCACACTGACCAGCGGCAGGGCGGGCACCGCCGCGCGCACGAAGGCGGGCAGCAGCTTTTGCGCCGCAAAGCCCAGGGCCAGCGGGAACAGCACGACCTTGACGATGGACTGGAACATCGCCCAGGCATCGACGGGCAGGTATTCGCTGGCCAGCATCAGCATCAGGAACGGCGTCACGATCGGCGCCATCAGCGTGGTCACGCTGGTGCAGGCGACCGACAGCGCCACGTCGCCCTTGGCCAGATAGGTCATCACGTTCGACGACGTGCCGCCGGGGCAGCAGCCGACCAGGATCACGCCCGCCGCGACCTCGGGGGGCATCGGGATGATCATCGTCAGCGCCACCGCCAGCAGCGGCATGATCAGGAACTGCGACGCGACGCCCACCCCGACATTGACCGGCCTGCGCAGCACTTCGGCGAAATCGCGACCCGAGATGGTCAGTCCCATCCCGAACATGATGATCCCCAGCAGCGTGACGATCCAGGGGGTCAGCTGGCGGAACAGGTCCGGCAGCAGAAAGCCCAGCACCGCGAACAGGACGACCCAGGCCGCAAAGGTATTGCCGACAAACCGCGAAAGTGATGCCAATGATTTCACCAAAGCCTCCTCTGGCACAGCTTTCCTGCGCCGTGACGTTTCGGCGTCGGCCATAGTGCCGCCCGCGGCGGGCTTCAACCCGTGGTGGCGGAAAAACCGGTCTGGCCCTGCAGCCAGTCGCGCAGGCGTTGCATCGCCGGGGTCGGCGGCTTGCCCCGCGGCCAGGTCAGCCAATAGCGCCCGGCATCGATGCGCGCGGCAAAGGGCTGGACCAGCGTGCCCGCATCCGTCTGACGGGAAAACATCGCCGCGGGCAGCAGCGCGATGCCCAAGCCCGCCGCTGCAAGATCGGCCAGCGCGACCGAACTGTCCAGCACCGGCCCGTCCAGCGGCGGGCAGGGGGTGCCGGTCGCCGCGAACCAGCGGTCCCATTCGTCCGCGCGATAGGACCGCAGCAGTCGGTGCCCCGCTAGGTCGCGCGGATGGCGCAGCGCGTCACGCAGGGCAGGCGCACACAGCGGCGTCAGCGGCGCCTGGACCAACGGGTCCGCGTCCAGCCCCTGCCACGCCAGCCGGTCACCAAAGCGGATGGCCATGTGCAGGCCCTCCTTGGCGATGTCGATGCGGTTGTTGTGGGTGAACACGCGCATGCTGATGTCGGGATGGGCGGCCTCGAACGCGGGCAGGCGGGGGATCAGCCAGCCGGTGGCAAAGGTCGTGACGACGCCCAGGTGCAGTGTCTCTCGGTGGCGGCCGCCCTGGAACCGGTCCAGCACCGCGCCGATCTGGTCGAAGTTGCGCGTCAGCACCGGGTGCAGCGCCGCACCCATGTCGGTCAGGATCAGCCCGGTCGAGGCGCGGGTGAACAGGCGGTGGCCCAGCAGGTCCTCCAGCCGCTGGATCTGCTGGCTGACGGCGGCCTGGGTCACCCGCAGCTCTATCGCGGCGCGGGTGAAGCTGCCCTGCCGCGCGGCGACCTCGAAGGCGCGCAATCCGTTCAGGGGCAGGTCGGGGCGGTCCATGGCATCACCTCAGCTTATGCGCAACGTCAGGATTTGTCGTTTGAGCGGCAGGCTGTCAACGGGTTAGACCCAAGGCGCAGGCTGCACCGCATAAGTTTTCCCATGCCCCGCCCCATGCCCCGTCCTGGGCCGCGGCCAATGACACAGGTGATCCATGATCCGCATTCCCACCGCCGCCGCGGCGGTTCTTCTTGGCTGTCTGGCCGGGCCGCTGGCCGCCGAGACCATCGAACAGGCCGCCCGCGCGGTCGAGGCCGACCTGGGCGGGCGCGTCGGCGTCGCCCTGCGCCGCCACGACGACCCCACCACGCACGGATACCGCATGGACGAGCGGTTTCCCCTGTCCAGCACCTTCAAGGTGCCGCTGTGCGGGGCCATCCTGACCCTTGTCGATGCCGGAGAGGATCAGCTGGACCGCGTCATCGGCTATGTCCCCGGCGATCTGGTCAGCCATTCGCCGGTGACCGAAGCCCATGTCGCGGACGGGATGAGCGTGGCCCAGCTGTGCCACGCCACCATCACCCAAAGCGACAATACCGCCGCCAACCTGCTGCTGGACCGGGTCGGCGGGCCGCGGGATCTGACCGAATACCTGCGCGCCATCGGCGACGACACCACCCGGCTGGACCGGTGGGAGACGGACCTGAACGAAGGCACGCCCGGCGATCCGCGCGACACCTCGACGCCGGCGCAGATGATCGACACGCTGGACGCGCTGGTGCTGGGGCCGGTGCTGTCCGACCCGTCGCGCCGACAGCTGGAGGCGTGGATGCAGGCCGATGCGGTCGCCGACGACCTGATCCGCGCCAGCCTGCCCAACGGCTGGCAGATCGGCGACAAGACAGGCGCGGGCGGGCATGGGTCGCGGTCGATCATCGCGGTGATCCGCCCGCCGCAGGGGGGCGTGTGGCTGGCCTCGGTCTATCTGACCGAAAACGATGCCGACATGGCGACGCGCAACCGCGCCATCGCCCGGATCGGCGCCGCGATGGTGGACACCATCGGCCAGCCCTAGGGCGCGAAGGTCACGTGGCCGTCGGCGTCGATCGGCCAGGCCGGGTTCCACGCGATCTCCCAGGCATGGTCGTCGGGGTCGGTCACATAGCCGCGGAACCCGCCATGCGGCGGCGCGTCGGCAGGCCGCAGGACGCGCCCGCCGTGATCGGCCAGCCGCGCCATCAGCGGCGCCACATCGTCGCGCCGCGCCACGTTATGGGCCATCGCATAGGCGCCGGGGTGGCGCAGGTCGCGCGGTTCATGTCAGCCTGAAGGCTGGCAATTAGGAAGGTGCCCAGAACAAAGCCGTTCATCTGATAGAACGCGATTTCAGGGTTCCGGAACACCGGGGTCCAGCCAAAGCCCGCGCCGTAAAAGCGGGCCGACCGGTCCAGGTCGGCGACCCCCAGGGTCAGGACGGCCATTTGCTGCTGCATCGTCGCACCCTCCGTATTCCGCAGGCTGGCCCGGCGGGTGCCGGGCCGTCAAGGGGTCAGGACCCGGCGCGGACCACGACCGACATGCCGGGGCGCAGGGCCGCGCGGTCCTGGTCGGCATCGATGGTGATACGCACCGGCAGGCGCTGGGCGATCTTGGTAAAGTTGCCGGCGCTGGCGGTGCCCGCCATCAGGCTGAACTCCGATGCGGTCGCGGGCGACAGCGATTCCACCTGGCCCGTGAGGCGGCGGTCCTGCAGCGCGTCCACGGTGAAGCTGACCGGAGACCCCGGCGCCAACCCGCCCGTCGCGGTTTCGCGAAAGTTGGCGATGACCCACAAGTCGGTGCCGACATGGGGGACCAGCGCGGTGCCGGGGGTCACGTACTGGCCGACATGGACCGCGATCTGGCCCAGGCTGCCGTCGGCGGGGGCGTGGATGACGGTGTTGTCGACCTCGATCCGGGCCAGCTGGACCGTGGCCTCGGCGCTGGCGATGTCGGCGCGGCGCGCGTCCAGCGCGACATTGGCCGACCGGATCGCCTCGGCCTGGACGTCCAGGCGGGCGCCGGCCTGGATGCGGGCGGCCTGGGCCTGCTGCAGGGCCAGCCGGACCTGGTCGGACGACGATTGCGACGTCACCCCCCGGTCCAGCAGTAGCCCCGCGCGGTCGGCCTGCGACTGGGCGTTTTCCAGCGCGCCGTCGGCGGCGTCGACGCCCGCCTGTTCGGCGCGGGCCACGGCCTGGGCCGACACGACGTCCTGCTCGGCGACCTTCAGCGCGGCTTGGGCGCCCTGCAGCAGCGCCTCGGCCTGGGCCAGCTTCTGGCGCGGGATGCGGTCGTCGATGCGCGCGATCACGTCGCCCGCGGCCACCGTCTGGTAATCGTCGACCTCGACCGCGGTCACGTATCCCGACAACTGGGGCGCGATCATCGTGACCTCGGCGCGCAGATAGGCGTTCTCGGTCTGCGGGGCGGCGGTCGAAAAGGGTGGCAGGCCCCAGGCGAACAGCAGCAGCAGCGACCCGGCCAACCCCAGGATCAGGGCGATGGCGGTGGGGACAAGGTTCTCTTTCTTCATGGCGTGGTTCCGGTGTTCTGGACGGTGGCCCGGCGGGCCAGCACGTCGCGCAAAAGGTGAAGCAGCAGCACGGCCGCCGCCAGCAGGGCGGCCAGCGCGGTCAGCGCATAGGCATCGGCATAGGCGCTGACCCAGGCCTGGGCCGCGACCTGCTGGCCCAGATCGGTCGCCGCCTGCACGCGCCGCGCGGCGGCATCGGGGATCTGGGTGGCCAGCATCGCGGCCCGGCCCGCCAGGGTGGCAGTGGTCGCGGGGTCGGTGGCGGTCAGCTGGACCGACAGGTCCTGCAGGTGCAGGGCCTCGCGGCGGGTGGTGAAGGTGTTGAACAGCCCCGACCCCAGCACGCCGCCCAGGCTTTGGGTCGAGATGAAGACGATGACGAAGGACAGGATGTATTGCGGCCCTTGGCCAGCGCCTGCAGCAGACCGGCCATCATCGCGGGCGGCATGAACAGCATCGCGGCAAAGCCGATCAGCGCCTGGCTGACGACCATCTGTTCAGGCCGCGTCAGCACGCTGGCACCGCTGTCCAGCCAGGCCCCGGCGGCGATCAGCAGCAGGGCCGCCAGATGGAACGCCGGCACGCGGGTGGGGCGCATCCAGGCGATGCAGGCCAGCGCGCCCATCAGGCTGGCCAGCGCGATCACCGCGAACAGGACGGTCATCTGCTGGGGCGCGACGCCCAGCACCTGGAACATGCGTGGCGCCCCCGCCGACTGTTCCGACAGGATCAGCCGGAACAGGAACAGCGTGCCGGTCAGGTGCAGGATGGCCGGGCTGGCCAGCCAGCGGATGTCCAGCAGGGGGGCGGTGCGGTTCAGCTCCACGACCACCGCAAGGGTCAGCGACAGCGCCGCGCCCGCCAGCAGCCAGCCGATCCAGGCCACGTCCGTCCAGTTGTAGATGGGGCCCATCACGAATGCCACGATCAGCCCGCCGAAGCCCGCCCCGATCAGCAGAAAGCTTGCAAAATCCAGCGGTTCGATCACCTTCTGGCGGGGGATGGGGCGCAGGGGCAGGCAAAAGACCAGCATCAGCGACACCAGCGCCATGCCCAGACCGGTCACATGAACCGCGGTCATGCCGCCGTCGCCGATCAGGGAGGGTCCCACGACGCGGGCCAGCGTCGGTCCGGTCATCAGCACCGTCATCGCCAGGGGCAGGCCCAGGGTCATCTTGGCCTGCGGAGACAGCGGCTCCAGCATGTAGAGGAATGCCAGCGTCGACAGGGGCGCCGCCGCCGCGCCCGCCAGGAACTGCAGGATCAGCGCCGAGCGGAAATCGACCGCCCACAGCGACGCCAGCGCCACCAGCGCATAGAGGATGATCCCCAGTTCCGCGAACCGGCGCAGCCCGTACTGGGTGCGGATCTTGATCAGCAGCACCGGCAGCGCCGCGCGCGGGATCATGTAGGCCGCCAGCAGCCAGGCCGCGCTGGTCGTGGTGATGCCCAGATCGCCCGCGATCTGGGGGAGGCTGGTCGACACGAACCCCTGCTGCAGGCCCTGCGACAGGCCGATCACGGTGGCGGCCAGCATGTAGGCCACGGCCTGCAATCCCGGCAGGGGCGGATGCGGCGAGGGTGGGGCTGCGGGGGCGCTCATGTCCGGTCCATCCGCTCGATGTTGCGGGCGATCTGGTCCAGCACCTGGGCCGCGCGGTCCAAGTCCTGCGGGTCGATGCCGTGCAGCAGTTCGCGCCGCAGGCGGTGGGTGAACTCGACGATGGCGTTGTCGCGGCCGCGTTCGGTCACGAACAGGCCGTTCTTGCGGCCGTCGCCGTCCAGGGGTCGCCGCTCGACAAAGCCGCCGGCGGCCAGGGCATCGATCTGGCGCTTGAGGGTCGGTGCCTCGATCGCCAGTTCCGCGGCCAGTTCGGTCTGGGTGATGCCGTCATGATGGGCAAGCGTCGTCAGCGCACGGGCCCGCGACAGGGTCAGCCCCACATCCCGGGCCCGGCGGTCATAGCTGCGCCGCAGGGTCCGCATGACCCGCAGCAGGGTATCGAGGATCGGGCTTTCCCGGGGCATGACGCGTCCTTTCGACTGGTTGCTTAGCTAGCTAAGGATATCGGCGGCCGTCATCAATGCCCGCCCGCAAGATAATTGCAGATCGTGCAAATATCGCCTTTTGGCCCGTCGCGGTTGCCAAGGGGATTGTGAACCTTAGTATACACTTATGGTCCGCCGTCGCCTTGGTGGGGGCGGGCCGTCAG
This sequence comes from Paracoccus sp. PAMC 22219, assembly GCF_000787695.1. Classification (GTDB taxonomy): domain Bacteria; phylum Pseudomonadota; class Alphaproteobacteria; order Rhodobacterales; family Rhodobacteraceae; genus Paracoccus. Next base: position 13,707 of record NZ_BBPH01000086.1, read on the forward strand.
ACGGGGTGGCCGCAAAAGCCGCCCCCAATCACAAGAAACCAACGGGAGATATCAATGAACCTGACCACCTTACTGGCCACGGCATTGGGCACGGCCGCCATCGGCGGCATGGCGGCGGCGGCCGACCTGCGCATCGGCCTGAACGAGGATCCGGATTCGCTGGACCCGGCACAGTCGCGGACCTTCGTGTCCTCGCTGGTCTATGAATCGCTGTGCAACCGGCTGTTCAACACCAATGCCGACATGGAGATCATTCCCGAACTGGCGACCGAATGGAGCTGGTCGGATGACGGCATGACCCTGACCATGACGCTGCGCGAGGGGGTCACGCATCACGATGGCACGCCCTTCAACGCGGAATCCGCCCGCCGCGTGCTGGACCGGAACCTGAACCTGCAGGAAAGCCGCCGCAAGGGAGAGCTGTCCTCGATCGCGGGCGTCGAGGCGACCGGCGATCACGAACTGACCATCACGCTGAGCGCGCCCGACGTCACGCTGCTGGCGCAGCTGGCCCATCATGCGGGGCGCATGTATTCGCCCGACGCCGCCGATGCGGCCGGTGCCGCCTTTGGCCGCGCCCCGGTCTGTTCGGGGCCCTATGCCTTTGTCGACCGGGTCGAGGGCGACCGGATCGTGCTGGAGAAGTTCGCCGATTATTGGGACGCGGATGAATTCCACTATGACCGCGTGATCTATCTGCCGATCCCCGACACCACCGTGCGGCTGGCCAACGTGCGTTCGGGCGATCTGGACATCATCGAACGCACCGCGCCGTCGGACGTGCCGGGCATCCGCACCGACGACCGCCTGCAGCTGTTCGAGGTGCCCAATATCGGCTATCAGGGCATCACGCTGAACGTGGGCAACGGACCCCGTTCCGAAGGCCCGCTGGGCGCGGATGCGCGCGTCCGCCAGGCCCTGTCGCTGTCCATCGACCGCGAGGCGCTGAACCAGGTCGTGTTCGAGGGTGAATACGTGGTCGGCAACCAATGGGCCGCGCCGGGCACCGTCTATTACGACGACCGCGACCCGATCCCCGCCCGCGATCCCGACGCCGCCCGTGCCCTGCTGGCAGAAGCCGGTGTCGAGACCCCGGTCCGGGTGGAAATGCAGATCGGCAACAACCCGATCGCCCAGCAGGTCGGTCAGGTGATCCAGGCCATGGCGTCCGAGACCGGGTTCGAGATTTCGCTGCGCGCGACGGAATTCGCGACGCTGCTGGCGGAAAACGTCGCGGGCAATTTCGACATGTCGCTGCAGGGCTGGTCGGGGCGGATCGACCCGGATGCGAACATCCACCCCTTTGTGGGTACGGACGGCGCGAACAACGATCAGCATTATCGCAACGCCGATATCGACGCGCTGCTGGCGCAGGCCCGGTCGGAGCCGGACACGGACGCCCGCAAGGCGCTGTACGACCAGACGCGCGACATCCTGAAAGAGGATTTGCCGCTGATCTACCTGTATCACATCAAGTATTTCTACACGATGCGTCAGGGGATCGAAGGGTTCGAACCCTATGCGGACGGCATCATCCGCCTGCGCGGCGTGTCCGGCTGAACCCTGCCGCGCCCCGGTGACGGGGCGCGGACCACCGTCGGGTCAGGCCGCGATCCGCGTCCAGAGACCCCGCACCGACGCGGCACCGCCCACGGGTGCCACACGGATCACGTCGGCCCGCGCGCCCAGGGCCAGGCGGCCGCGGTCGTGCAGCCCCACCGCATGGGCGGGCGCCTGCGTCACGGTCGCGATGCCGCGCGCCAGATCGCCCCACAGATCGCCCAGCATCATCGCCCCCGACAGCAGCGACGACGGCACATAGTCAGACGACAGGATGTCCAGCAGGTCGGCCCGCGCCAGATCGCTGGCCGCGACGTTGCCGCTGTGCGATCCGCCGCGGATCAGATTGGGCGCGCCCATCATCACGCGGATGTCGTGGTCGTGGCAGGACTGCGCGGCCTCGACCGTGGTCGGAAACTCCGCGAAATGGCAGCCGTGGCCGGCGCTGACCGCGACCTGGGGGGCGGTGGTGTCGTCATGGCTGGCCAGCACCGCGCCATAGCGGCGCGCCTCGGCCACGGCGGTGGCCTCGTGCAACTCGCCCACGCGGGCGCGCAGGGCCTGCTGGTCGGCGACATGGTCCAGGAACTGGGCCTCGGACAGGCCCTTCTTGCCGCAGACGTAATCGCGCAGCTTGCTGATGTCGCGGAACTGACGTTCGCCGGGGGTGTGGTCCATCAGGCTGACGATGCCGATGCGGTCCTGGGAACCGAACTTGGCCATCTCCTCGGGCAGGGTCTGGGAACAGATCTCGGCGCGCAGGTGCAGGAAATGGCTAATCCGCAGTGCCCCCTGCGCGCGCAGGCCCAAAATCTCGTCCGCCAGGGCGCGGGCGTATTCGCCGTATCCCGCGTTGTTCGAGGTGATGACCGACCCCACCCGCAGCGCGTCGAACACGGTGGTGATCCCCACGCTGGCCAGTTCGGCGTCATGGGCGATGATCGCATGGGCATGGGGCCAGTCCACGCCGGGGCGCGGTTCGATATGGCGTTCCAGGTTGTCGGTGTGCAGCTCGATCAGGCCGGGCATCAGCAGGTCGCCGTCGCAATCCAGCGCACCCGCGGGCAGGGCGCGGCCCTGGCCGATCTCGGCGATCAGACCGTCGCGCAGGACCAGATGGCCATGGATCACCTCGGTCGGCAGGACAAGGCGGGCGTTGGCAAGGATGATGTCGGTCATGCGGTCGGGTTCCGTCTTGAAGGATCATGTCGAAGGGCGTCATCTGGCAGAGAGCTGTCACAGCCATGTGACAAAACGGTCTTAGGGTGCCGCGCATGCAGGATTTCACACGATATGCCGTCTATTGCGCGCCGCAACCCGGCATCTTCGCGGACCGCACGGCGGCCTGGCTGGGCTGGGACCTGGCGCATGGCCGTACGGTCGACGATCCGGCCCTGCCGGCGCGCCCCGTGGGACAGCCGCGCAAATACGGCTTTCACGGCACGATCCGTGCGCCCTTTCACCCCGTCGTCCCCGAAACGGACCTGATCGCGGCGGTCGATGCACTGGCCGGCGACCGGCCCGCAGTGGAATGCGGCACGCTGGCGCTGCGCGATCTGGACGGGTTTCTGGCGCTGATGCCCACGGACGGGGAACCGGCGCTGGTGGCCCTGGCCGATGCGGTGGTGCGCGCCACCGATCCGCTGCGTGCGCCGCTGACGCCTGATCAGATCGCGCGCCGCCGCCCCGACAGCCTGACCCCGCGACAGCGCGACCTGCTGGACCGATGGGGCTATCCCTTCGTGATGGAGGAGTTCCGGTTTCACCTGACCCTGACCGACCGGCTGTCCCCCGCGGAAAAGCCCGCCGTCCAGGCGGCGGCGCAGGCATGGCTGGGCCCGGTCCTGCCGGATCCCTTCGTGATCAGTGATCTGTGCCTGGTGGCCGAGGATGCGCAGGGCCGGTTCCATCTGCGTCATCGCGCGCCCCTGTCGGGCTGAAGCGCGGCCAGCAGGCGCGCGATCCCCTGCGCGGGGCAGGCGTCGTTGCACACGGTAAGATGGGCGATGCCCGGTGGCATGGCGAAATCGGCGCGGCGCAGGCGTGCGGCGATGTCGGCCGACCCCTCGCGCCCGCGGGCGGCCAGGCGGCGCG
>NZ_BBPH01000085.1 GCF_000787695.1 Paracoccus sp. PAMC 22219
CCGCCGGGAACCGCCGTCTCCCATCATCGCCAGCACCCGCGGCAGGTTGGCGTGCCGGGCGCGGCGCACTCCGGCGCCCGGCAGCGCGGGCAGATGCGGCAGGTCGTACCAAGGCGACAGGCGCGGCGGTAATCCTCGGGCGCGGCCTGGTCGATGTCGATGTCGATGAATTCCGGGCGGCCCGCGAAATGCGCCCGCACGGCCGACAGGTGGTCGGCCCAGTCCCGCGCCCAGATGTCGCCCAGATCACCCAATGGGACGCCAAGATTGGCCGCGATGCTGCGCGCATAGGCCCCGCCCCGGTGCAGATAGCGGCTGGCGATCCAATCCTCGACCCGGCGGGTGTTCAGCAGGAACACCGATCCCGGATAGTGCTGGTCCAGCAGGGCGAAATCGCGGAACCCCTCGATCACCGGCATGTTCAGGAAGCGCACCGATTCCATGTCGGTAAAGGCCGTGATGCTGTCGGCCCATCGCGCCAGCGGCCGCGCCCCGGTCAGTTTCGCATGGGCGATGTCATCGGCCAGCGCGCCCTCCAGCCAGTGGGCGGCGGGGATTCGGTTCAGGTCGAACAGCCGCGCGATGAAGGTCGTGCCGCATTTGTTGAAGCCGATCTGAAAGAACTTGGGCGGCATGGGCGACCTGTGCGGGGGGCAAGGGGCGACGATGCGCATGGGGGCCGGGCCTGTCAACGCCTGCCCGAGGTTTGTGCGGAAAGCGCCGCTTTGGCGCCCGGCTGCGACAAAGGTCTTGCCTTGCCGCAAGGGGGCGGCTAGCACCGAAGGCAGGAATTCGGGAGACACCGGCGCTGCGCCGGGGCCGAAGGAGAAGCCGCCCCGGCAAGCTCTCAGGCAAAAGGACCGTCTTCCCCAAGAACTCTGGAGAGTGGCCGAAAGGCCCGCCGAAGGGATAACGATCTCAGGCGCCCAACCCCTGTATCCAAGGGCGGGCACGGACAGAGGGGGCATCGACGCACGGGGGCATCCCCCGGCCAACCGATGCCGGCTGCCCGGCAGACACGCAGGAGGCCATATGGCCGAGACGAGCCGCCGGACCGGTCTTTACGACCTTCATGTCGAACAGGGCGCCCGCATGGTGCCCTTTGCGGGCTGGGACATGCCCGTGCAGTACCCGATGGGGGTGATGGCCGAACATCTGCACACCCGGCAGCGCGCCGGGCTGTTCGACGTCAGCCATATGGGGCAGGTGCTGGTCACCCCCGACGATGGCGATCTGGCCACCGCCGCCGCCGCGCTCGAAACGCTGATCCCCGCCGATGTGGCGGGTCTGGCGCAGGGGCGGCAGCGTTACGGGCTGTTCACCAACGACGCGGGCGGGATCCTGGACGATCTGATGTTCGCGAACCGGGGCGATCACTATCTGCTGGTCGTGAACGCGTCCTGTGTGGACCAGGACATCGCGCATCTGCAGACGCTGGCGGGCGTGACGGTGACCCCGGTGACCGATCGCGGGCTGGTCGCGCTGCAGGGGCCGCAGGCCGCGACGGCGCTGGCGCGGCTGGTGCCGGGCGTGGACCAGATGCGGTTCATGGACAGCACCAGCCTGGACTGGGACGGGGTGGCGCTGTGGATCTCGCGCTCGGGCTATACCGGAGAGGACGGGTTCGAGATTTCGGTCCCCGAGACGCGGCTGGCGGATTTCGCACGGGCGCTGCTGGCGCAGCCCGAAGTCGCGCCCATCGGTCTGGGCGCGCGCGACAGCCTGCGGCTGGAGGCCGGGATGCCGCTTTACGGTCATGACATGGACGGGGGCGTGACGCCGGCGCAAGCGGCGCTTGGCTGGTCCATCCCCAAGGTGCGCCGCAGCGGTGGCGCACGGGCGGGCGGATTTCCGGGCGCCGACGTCGTGCTGGCCGAACTGGGTTCGTCCAAGGTCACCCGCCGCGGGCTGCGCCCCGAGGGCCGCGCGCCGATCCGCGAGGGTGTCGCGCTGTTCGCCGACGACGGTGCGCCCATCGGGACGGTCAGTTCGGGCGGCTTCGGGCCGTCGGTCGGCGGCCCGATCGCCATGGCGCGCATTCCCGCAAATATTCCCGACGGCGCCACGATCCAGGCGGAGCTGCGCGGCAAGCGCGTGCCGCTGACGGTCTGCGCCCTGCCCTTCGTCACCCCCTCCTATAAACGCTGAAGGACCTGATCATGCTGAAATACACCGAAGACCACGAATGGCTGCGCGCCGAGGGCGACGAGATCGTCGTGGGCATCACGAAACACGCCAGCGAGCAGCTGGGCGACGTGGTGTTCATCGAGCTGCCCGAGGAGGGCCGCGAGGTCAGCGCTGGCGACGAGATCGTGGTGATCGAGAGCGTCAAGGCCGCGTCCGACATCACGGCCCCCGTGGCCGGCACCATCACCGCGGTGAACGAGGCGCTGTCGGACAGCCCCGGCGACGTGAACGGCGATCCGATGACCGCGTGGTTCTTCCGGATCAAGCCCACCGATGCCGGTGCGCTGGACGGGTTCATGGACGAAGCTGCCTACAAGGCGCTGGTCGACTGAGATCGGCCGGCGGTGGACCGGGGGCCTGACCCCCGGAACACCCAAGCATATTTGAACAAAGACGAAGGGCCGCCGCGCCCTGCAAGGAGGCCAGGATGAGCCGCTGGACGCCCACCGACTATAATCCCGACGATTTCGCCAACCGCCGGCATATCGGCCCGTCTCCGGTCGAGATGGCCGAGATGCTGCGCGCCGTGGGGGCCGACAGCCTGGATCAGCTGATCGAGCAGACCGTGCCCGCCGCGATCCGCCAGTCGGACGCGCTGGACTGGCCGGCTTTGTCCGAGGCCGGGCTGCTGGCGCGCATGCGCGAGGTGGCGGACAAGAACCGCGTAATGACCAGCCTGATCGGGCAGGGCTATTACGGCACGTTCACCCCGCCCGCGATCCAGCGGAACATCCTGGAGAACCCGGCGTGGTACACGGCCTATACGCCCTATCAGCCCGAGATCGCGCAGGGGCGGCTGGAGGCGCTGCTGAACTTTCAGACCATGGTGGCGGATCTGACCGGGCTGCCGGTCGCGAACGCCTCCCTGCTGGACGAGGCCACGGCGGCGGCCGAGGCGATGGCCATGGCGCGGCGGCAGTCCAAATCCAAGGCCGATGCGTTCTTTGTCGCCCACGATCTGCACCCGCAGACCATCGCGGTGATCGAGACGAGGGCGGCGCCTTTGGGCATCCGCGTCATCAAGGGCTCGATCGATGATCTGGTGGCGGATCAGGTCTTTGCCGCGGTGTTCCAGTATCCCGGCACCTATGGCCATGTCCGCGACCTGACGCCCGAGATCGAGGCGCTGCATGCCGCTGGCGCGCTGGCCATCGTCGCGACCGACCTGCTGGCGCTGTGCGTGCTGAAGGAGCCGGGCGCGATGGGGGCCGACATCGCGGTCGGTTCGTCGCAGCGGTTCGGCGTGCCGATGGGCTATGGCGGACCGCATGCGGCCTTCATGTCCTGCCGGGACGCCCTGAAGCGGGCGATGCCGGGGCGCATCGTCGGCGTCAGCATCGACAGTTCCGGCAACCAGGCCCTGCGCCTGTCGCTGCAGACGCGCGAACAGCATATCCGCCGCGAAAAGGCCACCAGCAACGTCTGCACCGCGCAGGCGCTGCTGGCGGTGATGGCGGGGTTCTATGCGGTGTTCCACGGGCCGGTGGGCCTGCGCGCCATCGCGCAGCGGGTGCATCTGCACGCCGTCACGGTGGCCGATGCGCTGCGCGCCGCGGGGGCCGAGGTCGCACCCGAGGCGTTCTTTGACACGATCACGGTCAAGGTGGGCGTGGGCCAGCAGGGCATCATGGCCGCGGCCCGGCATCGCGGCATCAACCTGCGCAAGGTGGGCCGCGACCGCGTGGGCATCAGCGTGGATGAGACGACGGATGCGGGCGTGATCACCCGCCTGCTGGACGCGTTCGGGATCACCGATGCCGCGCCTGCGGCGACCGCACCGTCGATCCCCGAGGCGCTGCTGCGCGAGAGCGAGTACCTGACCCATCCGGTCTTCCACATGAACCGGGCCGAATCCGAGATGATGCGCTATATGCGCCGCCTGTCGGATCGCGATCTGGCGCTGGACCGGGCGATGATTCCGCTTGGCAGCTGCACGATGAAGCTGAACGCCGCGGCCGAGATGATGCCGATCACCTGGCCGGAATTCGGCGCGCTGCACCCGTTTGCGCCGCATGACCAGGCGGCGGGGTATCACGAGGCCATCGCCGACCTGACCGAAAAGCTGTGCGTGATCACCGGGTACGACGCGTTCTCCATGCAGCCGAACAGCGGCGCGCAGGGGGAATATGCGGGGCTGCTGACGATCCAAGCCTATCACAAGGCGCGCGGCGAGGAGCGCGACATCTGCCTGATCCCGGTGTCGGCGCATGGTACGAACCCCGCGTCGGCGCAGATGTGCGGGATGCAGGTCGTGGTGGTGAAATCGGCCCCGAACGGCGATATCGACCTGGAGGATTTCGCGGACAAGGCGGCCAAGGCCGGCGACCGGCTGGCGGCGGTGATGATCACCTATCCCTCCACCCATGGCGTGTTCGAGGATACGGTCCGGCAGGTCTGCGACATCACGCATGACCATGGCGGTCAGGTCTATATCGACGGCGCGAACATGAACGCGCTGGTCGGCTTGGTGAAGCCGGGGGAAATCGGCGGCGATGTCAGCCACCTGAACCTGCACAAGACCTTTGCCATCCCGCATGGCGGCGGTGGTCCGGGCATGGGGCCGATCGGGGTTCGGGCGCATCTGGCGCCCTTCCTGCCTGGCGATCCGCAGGGGGGGACCGGCGCCGTGTCGGCGGCACCCTATGGGTCGGCCTCGATCCTGCTGATCAGCTGGGCCTATTGCCTGATGATGGGTGGCGAGGGGCTGACCCAAGCCACGCGCGTGGCGATCCTGAACGCGAACTATATCGCGGCGCGGCTGGCCGGGTCGTACCCGATCCTGTTCATGGGCAATCGCGGTCGGGTGGCGCATGAATGCATCATCGACACGCGGCCGTTCGCCGAACATGGCGTGACGGTGGACGACATCGCCAAGCGGCTAATCGACAACGGCTTCCACGCGCCCACGATGAGCTGGCCGGTCAGCGGCACGCTGATGGTGGAGCCGACCGAGAGTGAGACCAAGGCCGAGATCGACCGATTCCTCACCGCCCTGCTGGCCATCCGCGCCGAGATCACCGAGGTGGCCGAAGGACGCATCAGCGCCGCCGAAAGCCCGCTGCGCCACGCGCCCCACACGGTCGAGGATCTGGTCCGCGATTGGGACCGCCCCTATTCGCGCGAACAGGGCTGTTTCCCGCCGGGCGCGTTCCGGGTGGACAAGTACTGGCCCCCGGTCGGGCGTGTCGACAATGCCCATGGCGACCGCAACCTGATCTGCACCTGCCCGCCGCTGGAAGCTTATGCCCAGGCAGCCGAATGATCTGACCGCCCCGAGGCCCGAAATCCGGGCCCCGGGGGAACCCTGCCCCGTCCGGTGCATTCCCCCTGCTGAACACGCCCGCGTGAGCGCGCCGCGACAAGCACGAGGTTTGCGATGCCCGACACCCTTCCCCCCGCCCACCGCGCCCGAGAGGAGCTGGTCGCCAACCTGATGGCGGTGCCTGCCGTGATCGGTCTGGCGCTGGCCGTCACCGCGTTCGTCCGACGCGGATCGGGCATTGACGGCACGGCGGGCGCGGGGCTGGCCATCCTGGGCATGGCGGCGCTGGCGGCGGCGGCGCTGCTGGTCGGGCGGCTGTCGCCGGGGCGGTTTCGCACCTTCGTCACGGTGATGATCCTGATCGGCGGTCTGCTGACGCTGATCTGCGCGTGGTTCCTGATGCAGGGCTGGCTGATGCTGGCGGTGGCCCTGACCCTGGCCCTGTGGCTGATCTTCATTCTGGTCGCGAGGTAGACCCATGATCCGCATCCTTCCCGCCCTGATCCTGCTGGCCCCTGCCGCCCATGCGCAACAGACCGAATGGACCGGGTTCCACGGCGACGGCATGGCGCAGAAATACAGCGCCTCGACCCAGATCACCCCCGAGAACGTGTCCGACCTGGAGATGGCGTGGGAGATCCACACCGGCGACGTGTCCGACGGGTCGGGCGACATTCCGGGCACGGTCTGGTCCGCGACGCCGATCCTGGCCAATGACATGCTGTATGTCGGCACGCCCTTCTATCGCATCCTGGCCGTCCATCCCGACACCGGAGAGATCGCCTGGACCTATGAGCCCGACGACACCACTCTGGAGCCGCTGTCACAGCCCGAACTGAAGAACCGCGGCGTGACCTATTGGGAAGGCGACGGCGAAGGACCCTGTGCGCGGCGCGTCTATATCGGCACGATGGACGCCGAACTGCATGCGGTGGATGCCGATACCGGGGCGCTGTGCGCCGATTTCGGCGAGGGCGGCATTCTGGACGTGAACCAGTGGAACAAGCCCGACGCGAACTTTCCGCTGTCGCAGCTGCAGCCGCCGACCGTGTTCCGCGACAAGCTGCTGTTGGGCTGGGCCGGCAAGGATTGGCACGACGCCGAAAATCCGTTGGGGTCGGTGTTCGCCATCGACGCGCGCACGGGCGAGTTGGACTGGACCTTCCATGCGATCCCCGAGGATTACGACGGCGTCACCGGCACGGCGAACGTCTGGACCGCCATGTCGGTCGACGAGGAGAACGGCCTGGCCTACCTGCCCGTTTCCAGCCCCAGTGCGGATTTCTATGGCGGCACGCGGACCGACCCGATCCCGCTGGCCACGTCGGTGACCGCGGTCAACGGCGACACCGGAGAGGTCGTCTGGTCCCGCCAGCTGGTCGACCACGACATATGGGATTATGATACCGTCGCGGCACCAACCCTTGTGGATATCCCCGGTGATGGCGGCACCACCCCCGCCTTGGTCCAGCCGACCAAGATGGGCTATGCCTTCGTTCTGAACCGCCTGACCGGAGAGCCGATCTTTCCGATCGAGGACACCCCCGTCCCCGCCTCCGACATCCCGACCGAGGCGTCCGCCGCGACTCAGCCCATCCCGACCCTGCCGAAATCACCCATCGGCGACGATTGGGGCGGGGTGTTCGGCTTGGCCGACATCGCGTCCTTTGGCTATTGCTCGCGCAAGTTCGAGGAGTTGCGCTATGAGGGGCGGTACACGCCGCCCAGCCTGGAAGGGTCGCTGGCCTATCCGGCCACCGCGGGCGGGTTCCAGTGGGGCGGCGGCGCGGTCGATCCGGAAAACGGCATCCTGTACATCAACAGCTCTCGCGTGGCGCAGATCTATCAGCTGATCGAGCGGGCCGAATACGACACAATGACCACCGGCGGCAGCGAGGCCGAGGGCGGGCTGTTCCCGATGACCGGCACGCCCTATGGCTTCAGCCTGACCAACTTCCTGAACCCGATCGGCATGCCCTGCTGGAAGCCGCCCTATGGCCTGATGTCCGCCATCGACCTGAAATCGGGCGAGACCCTGTGGGAACGCCCGTTCGGGCAGACCCAGCAATGGGGCTTCTACATGCCGGAAAGCTGGGGCTCGCCCACCATCGGCGGACCGGTCGTGACGGCATCCGGGCTGATATTCATCGGCGCGTCGATGGACGCCCGCGTGCGCGCGCTGGACGCAGCCACCGGGGACGTGCTGTGGAAGGCCCAGGTCGACGCGCCCGCCGTGTCGATCCCCGCGGTCTATGACTTCAAGGGCCAGCAATACGTGGTCTTTGCCGTCGGCGGCAATTCCATCATCAAGCCGCAGGTCGCCGATCAGCTGATCGCGTTCACCCTGCCCCAGTGACGACACGGGGCACGGCGCGGCCCACTTGACAAACCGCGCCGCCCCGGCGATCAAAACAGCGTTGGGGTCGTAGCTCAGTTGGTAGAGCGCGTCGTTCGCAATGACGAGGTCAGGGGTTCGATTCCCCTCGCTCCACCATATCACGATTATTCTAGTCACGACTTTCTCTGCATTATTAGGGGATTGATTCAGCATTGCTGTTGCGGTTTTGCGATCTTGCCAACTCTCTACTGCGAAGGTGCTACTCTGGTCCTGACTTGCCCCCGTGGATCCCTCGGTCATGACTTAAGTCCAGTGACTTGAGTACCCGTCATGCGCAAGGTGATTTGATCGACCAGAGGCGGTCGGCTTCAACCAATGCGTTGGCAGTCTCCAGCAGCTTTCGCATGATTGCCACGATCGCGATCTTTGCCGGCTTTCCAGCGTCGCGTAGCTGCGTGGACTTGGCCGTAATGCACGGGTTGAAGCGCATGGCGACCGGCGCGGGCATGAAGAGCGCATCGCGTAAAGCCTTGCGTCCGCCACTGATGAGGGACTTCCCCTTCCAGTGGCCGGCCTCACGGCTGTGTGGGACAAGATGGGCGATGCTTCCGGCCTGTTTTCTGTCCAGTGCGCCGATTTCGGGCAGGAAGGTCAGGATCAAAGGCGCAGCATTCGGACCAAGGCCAAGGACGGAGCAGAGGATCTCACGCTTGCGTGCGGTGGGCGTGTCATCAGCAATGTGCCGGGCAATCTCGGCATCCGGCTCCGCAATCGGACATCCAATCAGGGTCAGGCGCGTTCAGCACTGGCGCGCGAGAACCGCATTCGTTTGCACGTGGCTGCGGTTCTTCATGCGGGTGCGCTCCTTGACCAGTCCCGCCCGTAAGCTGCAGGTCCTTGAGTTCAGGCCGCTGTCCCGAGACAAGGGCATCAGGCTCCATGGAAAGCGCCGCCCCCATGCGGGCAAGACTGCGAGCATCAACCGCATCCGTCTTTGTGCGGGCCTCGCAGGCTTGCGCAAAACGCCGTGCCTGTCGCGGGCTGACCTTCAGTGGGACCTTACCAGAAAGTGCCTTCTCAAGTGCACGATGATAGGGCCTGTGGCTTCAAAAACGACCCGCATCACGAGTGTCGCACCAAGCCACTTCTCACCTGCCATGGGATTTTTCCTCCATCTGCGATTGGAGTCCGGCCCATGGAGAGGACGGACGATGA
>NZ_BBPH01000084.1 GCF_000787695.1 Paracoccus sp. PAMC 22219
GGCCCGCGTTGCGGCTGGCCTTGGCGGCCATCGGCGGGCCGCGGACCGAGGCGCTGTCGGTGATCCTGTCCCTGGGTCTTGGCCTGACGGTGCTGGCGGCGGTGGGGCAGGTGTCGTCGAACCTGCGTCAGGCCATCGCGACCGAACTGCCCGAACGGGCGCCCAGCTATTTCTTTCTGGACATCCAGCCCGATCAGCTGGACCCGTTCCTGACCCGCTTGCGGGACGATCCGTTGGTGGGCGACGTCCAGACCGCGCCGATGCTGCGCGGCATCGTCACCGGTCTGAACGGCCGCCCCGCGCGAGATGTCGCGGGCGATCACTGGGTGCTGCGCGGCGACCGGGGCATCACCTATGCCGCCACCCCGCCGCCCGGTACGCAGATCACCCGCGGCGAATGGTGGCCCGAGGATTATGCAGGCCCCCCGCTGGTCAGCCTGTCCGACGAGATCGCGACAGAGATCGGCCTGGACCTGGGCGACACGGTCACCGTCAACATCCTGGGCCGCGACATCACCGCGACCATCGCCAACCTGCGCGTGGTCGATTTCAGCGATGCGGGCATCGGTTTCGTCATGGCACTGAACTCCACCGCGCTGGCGGGGGCGCCGCACACCCATATCGCCACCGTCCACGCCGATCCGGCGGCCGAGGCGCAGATTCTGCGCGATCTGGGCAACCGTTTCCCGAACATCACCGCCGTCCCCGTGGCCGAGGCGATCGCGCGCGCGTCCGACGCGCTGGCGGGGATCGCGGCGGCGGTGGCCTGGGCCGCGGGGGCCACGCTGGTCACGGGGTTCGTCGTGCTGATCGGGGCGGCAGCGGCGGGCGAACGGGCGCGCGTGTACGAGGCCGCGGTCCTCAAGACGCTTGGCGCGTCGCGGGCGCTGATCCTGGGCAGCTTCGCCTTGCGGTCGGCGCTGATGGGGGCCGCGGCGGGGCTGGTCGCGCTGTTGGGCGGCGGGCTGGCGGGCTGGGCGGTCAGCCGGTTCGTGATGGACGTGCCCTATCGGTTCGACCTGGGTTCCGCCCTGCCCATCGTGGCGGGCGGCATCCTGGCCACCGTCGTCGCGGGTCTGGCCTTTGCGTGGCGCCCGCTGGCCGCGCGACCCGCGCAGGTCCTGCGGGCGCAGGACTAGGGGTCGACGGGACCGGGGGCGGGAACGGTGGGCAGCGACACGTCGCGCTGCCATTCCCGCCAGATCGACATCAAGAGCGCCATCAGCACCGGGCCCACGAACAGGCCCACCAGGCCCATCGTCTTGATCCCGCCGATCAACCCGAAGAACGTCGCCAGGAACGGCAGCTTGACCGGGCCGCCGATCAGTACGGGGCGGATGGTCTTGTCGACGACGAACAGTTCGACCGTGCCCCAGACGAACAGCGCCGCCCCCGCGACCGGCGATCCGCTGAACACCAGATAGGCCGAGATCAGCGTGAAGGACAGCGGCGCCCCGCCCGGGATCAGTGCCATGAACCCGGTCACGACACCGAAGAACACCGGCGACGGCACCCCCGCCAGCCAATAGGCGGTGCCCAGGATCACCCCTTCGCCGATGGCGATCAGGGTCATGCCGGTGACCGTGGCGCTGATCGTGGCGGGGACCACGCGCGACATGTGCGACCAGCGTCCCGGCAGGATGCGCGCGCCCACGCGGTCCAGCTGGGCCACGATGCGTTCGCCGTCGCGATAGAACACGAACAGCGCGATCAGCGTGAACAGCAGGTTCAGCATGACGTGGAACGCGGTTGATCCCGCCGTCAGGATGCCGCGATAGACGGAATAGATGTTTGACCCTGTGACCGCCTGGACCAGCTGGCTGATCGCGCCGGGCTGGCCGATATAGGTGCCCCATTGCTGGTCCAGCCACGGCCCCACGCGGGGAATGTCGGCGATCCAGGGGGGCGTGGCCTCGCCCATGGCGTTCACGTTGCCCGCCCACAGGATCCAGACGCGCAGTTCGGCCGCCGCATAGGTCAGCGCCATCAGCAGCGGCACGACTAGGATGCACAGGATCGCCAGCACAAGCAGCGTCGCGGCCCAGGTCGGGCCGGTCCGTTGCGCGATGCGTTCGCGGATGCGCCAGCTGGCCACGCAGATGATCGTCGCGGCCAGGACCGGGATCAGGAAGCCGTGAAAGAAATAGATCGATGCCGCAAGAATCGCCAGCAGCAGCCACCGCGCCGCCGACAGGTCGGTGACCAGCGGGCGCGGCGCAGGGCGCGGCGCGACGTTGCGGTCGGGGATCTGGGTCATTCGTCTTTACCCGGTCCGTCGTCGCGGTCTGGGGCCGGGGGCAGCTTGCCCTCGGCCCGGTCGCGGTGCAGGGCGGCGCGGCCCAGCAGCATCAGCGTGACGGGAACCGTGGTCATGATCCCCAGGCCCACCATCAGTTCGTGCAGGATCGGGCGTCCCTGCTGAAAGCTGGCCAGCAGGGCGGATGCCAGGATCACCCCGCCCGTGCCCCAGCTGGAGGCCAGGGTCGGCGCGTGCAGCCGGTCGTAAAAGCTGTCCAGCCGCAAGAACCCCCAGGCCCCGATCAGGGTCAGCGTCGAGCCCAGCATCACCAGCCCCGCCACCGGCAGGGCCAGCCACAGGGGAACATCGTCAAGCGGGCTCATTCGATCACTTCTCCTCGGAACAGGAACTTGGCCAGCGCGATGGAGGCTACGAACCCCATCACGGCGATGACCATCGCGGCTTCGAACAGGTACAGTGATCCAAGCCGCATCCCGGTGACAAGGAACAGCAGCATCACCGCGATGTACAGCGTGTCAAGGGCCAGCACCCTGTCCTGGGCGCGCGGCCCGCGCAGGATGCGCACGCCCGCCAGGCAGCCCGCCAGCCCCAGGACGACCTGGGCATAGCCGATGGCGAATGTCAGGATCGTGCCGCTCATTCAAAGATCTCCTGCAGCATGGGCTCATACACGTCGCGGATGACACCCAGGTAATGGTCGGTCTCTGCCCCGTCGAAGACATGCAGGACAAGCGACTGGCGGTCGTGGGAATATTCGATCCAGGCGGTCCCCGGCGTGGCGGTCAGGATGATCGCCAGCACCGCAAGCCCCGTCGGGCTGCGCAGTTGTAGCGGCACCTCCAGGAACGCCGACCGGCGGTCTGACCGCCCTTCGGTCAGGATCAGCCGGGCCACGCGGATGTTCGACCGGACGATGTCGCCGAACAGCGTGGCGATCAGCCGCGGCACCACGCGCCAGTTGCGCGGCGTGGCCCGTTCGGGATGCAGCGACGACATCGCCCACCCCGCCAGCAACGCCAGCGCGCCCCCCAGCAGCAGGTGACCAAGCGAGAACCGCGTCATCACCATCCACAGGATCGTCAGCAGGCCGGACTGAACGGGATAGGGTACAAGCCGGGTCATCATCGGTCATCCTCGGGGGGGGTCGGCTGTTCATCGGCGCGGGGGGCTGCCAGCACGCCCTGGGCATAGCGCGAGGTCTGGTGCAGCGCCTGCGCCGTGCGGTCGGTATAGCGCAGCACCGCCTCTGATTCGATGCTGATGACGGCCAGCACTGCAATCAGGGCCATGATCGGGGCGATCTCCATCGCCATGACGGGGGAATCGCGGTCGTCATTGGCCCAGAAGGTCTGGATGCCGATCCGTGCCAGCCCGATCAGCGTGGCGAAACCCGACACCAGCAGCAGGGCGACAAAGCTCCAGCTCAGCCAGGGGCTGGTGGCGGCGGTGTCGAACACGCCCTGGATCATCGTCAGCTTGCCGATGAAGCCGGGCATCGGCGGCAGCCCCGCCAGCGCCAGAAGGCACAGCGCAAAGCATGCCGCCAGCAGGGCCGGACCCGCGGCGATGGCGGGGCCGTCGGGGCCCTCGTCCTCGACCGGCGGGTTGGCCTTGGCGCCATAGATTTCGGCCGTCAGGGCCAGCATCGCGGCGATGCCGCCGTCGTCGCGCGACATCGGTTCGACCATCAGGAACAGCGCGCCGGCGGCCAGCGTCGATGCGACCATGTAATGCAGGGCGCCCGCCAGCATCCATTCGCCGCCCCCCGCCAGCGCCAGCCCGATCACGGCCAGCATCGTGCCCGACGACAGGATCACCGCATGCGCCGCGATCCGCCCCAGGCTTTGCGACGCCAGCACGCCCAGCACGCCAAAGACCACAGTGGCCATGCCCAGCCCGATCAGCAGGCCCGCGCCCAGACCCGCCGATGCGCCGGACCCCGCCGCGAACAACAGCATCGTCAGGCGCAGGATCACATAGATGCCGACCTTGGTCATGATCGCGAACATCGCGCCCACCGGTGCGGCGGCGGCCATGTAGGCGTTGGGCAGCCAGAAGGACAGAGGCCAGATGCCCGCCTTGACCAGAAAGGCCACCCCCATCAGCGCCAGCCCCATCTGCAGCAGGGGCCGGTTGGCGGCGTCGATGTCGGGCATCATGCTGGCCAGATGCGCCATGTTCAGCGTGCCGGTCACGCCATAGATCAGGCTGATCCCTAGCAGCAGCAGCAGCGAGGCCGCCAGGTTGATCGCAATGTAATGCAGGCCCGCGCGGACCCGCACCTGCCCCGACCCGTGCAGCAGCAGGCCATAGGACGCGGCCAGCAGCACCTCGAAGAACACGAACAGGTTGAACAGATCACCGGTCAGGAACGCGCCGTTCAGGCCCACCAGCAGGAACTGGAACAGCGAGAAGTAATGCTGCCCCTGCCGGTGCCAGGACGCGCGCGCATAGACCAGCGACGCCAGCGCCAGCACCGATGTCAGCAACAGCATCATCGCCGCCAGGTGGTCCAGCACCAGCACGATCGCCATCGGCGCGGCCCAGTCCCCCAGCAGGTAAAAGCCGATGTTCTCCGCCCCTTCGGCGGCCCCCGCCTTGGCGCGCAGCAGCAGGGCGACCGCCACCACCAGCGTCAGCGCGGTCGACATCAGGCTGAGCCAGAATTTCGCCGCCCGCTGGCGGTCGTCATAGAGCAGCATCAGCGCGCCCGCGACAAAGGGGATCAGGATCGGGGCGATGATCAGGTGCTGGCTCATGGCTGCTCTCTTTCGCGGCCATCGACATGGTCGGTGCCGGTGAACCCGCGCGAGGCGATCATGACGACCAGGAACAGCGCCGTCGTGGCAAAGCTGATGACGATGGCGGTCAGGACCAGCGCCTGCGGCAGCGGGTCCGCATAGCGGGTCGGGTCGACGAAGCCTCCCTTGGGCATGATCGCGGGTGCCGACAGCGTCAGGCGGCCCATGGAAAAGATGAACAGGTTCACGGCATAGGACAGCAGGCACAGGCCCACGATGACCTGGAAGCTGCGCGGGCGCAGGATCAGCCAGATGCCCGATGCCGACAGCACGCCGATGGCCAGGGACAGTACGATCTCCATCAGCGGATCTCCTTTGCGGCGGGGGCGGCGTCGTCCTGTTCGCGCAGGCGGGCGGCGCGCAGCGACTGGTGGGCGATGGCGATCAGCATCAGCACGGTCGCGCCCACGACCAGCGCGAACACCCCCAGGTCGAACAGCATCGCGGTGGCCGCCGGCACGTCGCCGATCAGCGGGATGGAGACATAGCGCGCATGGGCCGACAGGAACGGATAGCCGAAGATCCACGACCCCATCCCGGTGCCCGCCGCGATCAGCAGGCCGATGCCCATCCAGCGGATCGGCAGGATGGTCAGCCGCGCCTCGACCCAACGGACATTGGTGGCCAGGTATTGCAGCAGGAATGCAATGGCCATGGTCACGCCCGCGGCAAAGCCCCCGCCCGGCAGGTCATGGCCGCGGAAGAAGAAATAGGCCGCGACCATGATCAGCACCGGGAACATCCACAGCATGATGACCGACGGCACCATCAGGTAATCGTCCAGCGCCTGCTGGCTGGTGGCCTGCTGCTGGTTGGGTTGGTCGACGCTTTCGGGGGCGGGGCGGAACCGGCGCAGCAGCGAATAGACGGTCAGCCCCACGATCGCCAGAACGGCGATTTCGCCGAAGGTGTCGAACGCGCGGAAATCGACCAGAATGACGTTCACGACATTGGTGCCGCCGCCTTCGTAATAGGCGTTGGCCAGGAACCAGTCGCCCACGTTCGGGACCAGCGGCCGGGTCATTACCGAATGCGCGACCAGCGCGATGCCCGACCCGCCCGCGACGGCCATTACCAGGTCGCGGATCCTGCGCCTGCGGGCGGATGCCAGGTTGTCCTCGGGCAGACCCGCCCGGCGTTGGGGCAGCCAGCGCAGGCCCAGCAGCAGCAGGACCGTGGTCACCACCTCGACCAGCAGCTGGGTAACGGCCAGGTCGGGGGCGGACAGCCAGGCGAAGGTCAGGCAGGTCACCAGACCCGCACCGCCCAGCATCGCCAGGGCGGCAAAGCGGTGGTACTTGGCCTGCCACGCGGCACCCACCGCGCAGGCCCCGCCGATCAGCCACATCAGCGCGAATGCCGGGCTGAAATCGGTCACCCGCGCGGGCGGCGCCCAAGGGAAGCGCGCGCCGATGGCCGCGATGGCCAGCACCAGCGACAGCGCGACCAGCAGGCGCAGCTGCGGCTGCAGACGTTCGGTCGCCAGCCGTCCAAGCGCGCGGCGGGGCAGGACCCATGTCCCCTTCAGCATCACGCGGTCAAAGACCCGCTGTCCGCGCAGGCGGTGCAGCAGGGGCGGGCCTCGGGGCCCAGGGGAATGCGGGTCCGGGTCATCGCATGGATCAGCGCGCCCACCCCGAACGAGATCAGGCTGAGCATCAGCGCCGCGTTGACCCCGTGCCAGATGGCGATGTCGTAATAGGGCACGTCCTGTCCCAGCACGGCGCGGGCGGCCACGTTGATCACCGGGCCGATGACCAGCGCCGGCAGGATACCCACCGCCAGGCACACCCCGACCAGCAGGCTGACGGGCAGGCGCAGCAGGGCCGGCGCCTCGGACACGCGGTCCTTGAGCGCGTCTGGGATAGGGCCGAAGAATACCGACGCGATGAAGCGGATCGCATAGGCCGCCGAAAACGCGCTGGCCACGACCGCCAGATAGGGCAGGCTGTCATCCAGCCAGGTGCCGTTGTGCCAGGCGACGGCCTCGGCCAGGAACATCTCCTTGGAGAGGAACCCGTTCAGCAGCGGCACGCCCGCCATCGCCGCGGATGCGGTGATCGCCAGCGCGCCGGTAAAGGGCATCAGGCGGAACAGGCCGCCCAGCTTGCGCATGTCGCGGGTGCCGGTCTGGTGGTCGATGATGCCCGCGGTCATGAACAGCGACGCCTTGAAGACCGCATGGTTGCAGATGTGAAAGATCGCGGCCAGGATCGCGCCCTGGCTGCCGATGCCCGCCAGCGCGGTGATCAGGCCCAGGTGGCTGATCGTGGAATAGGCCAGCAGACCCTTCAGGTCGTGGCGGAACAGCGCGATCACCCCGCCGGTCAGGAAGGTGGCCATGCCGATGCCGGTCACGGCCAGGAACCACGCCTCGGTCCCGCCCAGCACGGGCGAAAAGCGGATCAGCAGGAACACCCCGGCCTTGACCATCGTGGCGCTGTGCAGGAAGGCCGACACGGGTGTCGGCGCCGACATCGCGCCGGGCAGCCAGAAATGGAACGGCACCTGCGCCGACTTGGTGAACGCGCCCAGCAGGAACAGCGCCAGGATCGCACCATACAGCGGGTGGTCGCGCACCTGCGGCCCAGCGGCCAGCACCACGTCCAGATCGTGGCTACCCACGACATGGCCCAGCATCAGCATCGCCAGCAGCAGGCACAGCCCGCCCATCGCGGTGATCAACAGCGCGGTGCGCGCCCCGTCGCGGGCCGCCTGGCCCTGATGCCAGAACCCGATCAGCAGGAAGGACACGACGGATGTCAGCTCCCAGAACACCACCAGCATCAGGATGTTGCCGGACAGAAGGATGCCCTGCATCGCGCCGGTGAATGCCATCATCAGCGCGAAGAACCGCGGCAGGCGGTCCTTGCCGGCCATGTAGACATGCGCATAGACGACGACCAGCAGGCCGATGGCCATGACCAGCGTCGCGAACATCCAGGCGAACCCGTCCATCCGCAGCGACAGCGACAGCCCCGCCGACGGCACCCAATCGACGGATGCGCGCAGCACGTCGCCCGACATCACGGGTCCGGCCAGCCCGGCCAGCAGTGCGATCCCGGCCAGCATCGCGACGCCCGCCAGAATACCCGCCGCACGGCCCGACACGCTGATCAGCAGAAGCGACGCCAGAAACGGCAGGACCGCCAGCAGCACAAGAAGGTTCTGCTGCGCGATGGCGGTGGTGCTGGTCATCAAGGGTGGTCCTCTGGTTGGGCAGGGTCAGGTGACGGCATGACCCCCCGTCGGGGATCATGCCGGGGCCGCGTGACAGCGGCAAGGCGCTGGCTAGCCGGCAAGCCCGGCAGCAAGCGCGCCCAGCAGCATGGTGCCGGCGACAAGGGTCATGATGACGTATTTCACGGTCGGTGAGGTCATGGTGAGGATCTTTTCATCCATGCCGGTCCCGTGGCGTTCGTGACGCGGACGGGCGGCGGTCCTTTGGTGACGCCCCGGCCTGCACGGCAGGTGCCGGGGGCGGGCGGAACGGGGCCGTCGGACCAGACAGCCGTGGCTGCCGGTCGCGGCGCATCACGCCAAGGGGGACCGCGCGCGCGGGCAGGGCGGGTCTTGTCCTGCGCCAGGGGCACCGTGGTATCGGTCGCGGCGATCAGCGACGCCGTCTGCGCCGGGGCCGGACCCGTCGTGGCGCGAAACCAGGGATCGGCATCGGGCAGCGGCGATTTCGCCAGCGGGCCCGGATGCGCCTTGGAGGACAGGACGGCGACCTGGGCGGGGCTGTCGGAATACAGCCGCTGTTCCTCGGTCAGGCGCAGGAATTGCGGCCCCAGCTCGACCGAGGCAGGTGCGGTGGCCCCGTACAGCGAAAGCTGCACGATGCTGGCCATCAGGACCAGGACGCGCATGATGCGCGCCAAGGGGATCCGCTGTTCGTCCATGGCGCGGATATTGCAGACGGGGCCGGGGCGATGCAAGGCCGGGCGGGCGCAAGACGCGCGGTTTGTCACGCGACGGGCACGTGCAG
The DNA here is from genome assembly GCF_000787695.1 of Paracoccus sp. PAMC 22219. Classification (GTDB taxonomy): domain Bacteria; phylum Pseudomonadota; class Alphaproteobacteria; order Rhodobacterales; family Rhodobacteraceae; genus Paracoccus. Next base: position 9,050 of record NZ_BBPH01000084.1, read on the forward strand.
CTCGGCCCGCAGGCCGCGCCCGTCCGCGCCCGCGCGCAGCCGCAGCGTGCCGCCGAACAGCTGCGCGATCTCTGTCACGATGGACAGGCCCAGGCCGCTGCCGCCCGGTCGCGCCTCGGCCGACGCGCCGCGGGTAAAGCGCGATGTCAGCTGGTCCATCGCCGGGGCCGCGATGCCGGGGCCGTCATCCTCGACCGAGATCACCGCGACGCCGTCCTGCGGCTGCACGCGGACCGTGACCTCGGCCCCCTGGCCGGCATAGGCCAGCGCATTGTCGATCAGGTTCTTCAGCGCCTCGGCCAGCAGGACGGGTTCGGCGCGGATGGTCACGGGCTGTCCGTCGTATCCCAGGTCGATCCCGGCACCGGCGGCGCGCGGAATCATCTCTCCGGTCAGATCGCGGGCCAGTTCGTGGGCGTCCAGCGGCGCGACCATCGGATGGCCAGCCGCCGCATCGACGCGCGCCAGCAGCAGCAGTTGCGCCAGGATGCGTTCGGCATCGGCCAGCGCCGCGTCGCCCTTGGCCACTGCCGATTGCGTGGCCTGCGTGTCACCTGCCCGCTGCGCCAGCGTCAGCTGGGTGCGGATCACCGCCAGGGGCGTGCGCAGCTGATGGCTTGCGTTGCCGGTGAAGTTGCGCAGCGCCGACAGCGCCGTGTCCAGCCGCGCCATGAACGAATTCATCGCCTCGACCAGGCCCTGGACCTCTTGCGGGACATCGGCGGGCAGGGGGGACAGGTCGTCCGCGCGCCGCGCGCTGATCGCATCGCCCAGCCTGTTCAGCGGACGCAGCGCCAGCGGCACCGCGATCCAGATGATCGCCGCCGCCCCGCAGATCATCAGCGCCAGCCTGGCGGCCGACCGCAGCAGGATCGCCTGCGACAGCTGGTTCCGCGCCAGCTTGGATTCCGCGACCGTCACCCGGAAGGGGATCGATTCGATGCCCGTCGACACGGTGCGGGCCAGCGTGATGACCCGGATCGGTGCGCCCGCGAAATCGGCATCCGCATAGCCCGCGCCGTCCGCGCCCGGTTCGGCCAGCGGCAGGTCCGCGTATCCGGTCATGAACCCGCCCGGCCCGTCCACGCGATAGAACACGCTGTCCTGCGCGGTCGAGGTCAGCATCTCCAGCGCGGAGTAGGGGATGTCGGCCTGCAAGGCCGCGCCGTCCCCCACCGTCACCCGTTCGGCGATGGCCAGCGCCGATCCGGCCAGCACGCGGTCGGACACGGCACGGGCGGTGGACACGGCCTCGGACCAGGTGTCGGCCAGGGCCAGCGTGCCCAGGGCCGCCGTGGCCGCCAGCAGCCAGGCCAGCAGGCGGCGGCGCAGCGATCCCATCGCCCCTACACGCCCTTGTCGATGTAATAGCCGATGCCCCGCGCGGTGCGCAGATGCACCCCGTGGGGCGCCAGCCTGCGGCGCAGGCGGCTGGCATATTGTTCGATCGCATTGTCCGACAGCGTGTCCTCCAGCGAGGTCATGGATTGCATGATGGTCTCCTTGGGAACGACCTTGCCGGCGCGCATGAACAGCAGTTCCAGCAGCGCATGTTCGCGGGCGGGCAGGTCCATCGGCTGCCCCTCGGCCAGGAAGCGTCGGGCGGTCAGGTCCAGCATGACGCCGCCGATCGTCACCTCGGCCGCGCGCAGGCCCGCCTGGCGGCGCAGCAGGGACCGGACGCGGGCCTCGAACTCGGTGATCTCGAACGGCTTGACCATATAGTCGTCGGCGCCCAGGTCCAGGCCGCGGACGCGTTCCTCAGGGGTGCCGCGGGCGGTCAGGATCATCACCGCGGCCGGGTCGCGGCGGGTGCGCATGCGTTTCAGCACCTCCAGCCCGTCCATCTGCGGCAGGTTCAGGTCCAGGATCACCAGGTCGAACCGTTCCGCCGCGATCAGCGCCTCGGCCGAGGCGCCATCGTCGACGTGATCGACCGCGTGCCCGGCCCCGGCCAGCAGCTGCACCAGCCCGTCGGCCAGCGCCGCGTTGTCCTCGACCAGCAGAATGCGCATTGACCGTCCCCCCAGCGCCGATCTTAGGGCGGCGCGGGCCGGGCAGGCAAGGGCGCGCGGGCCGCTTGTCCGGCGGGGCGGGGGGTGCCACGATGCGCCATGCTGCCGCGCATGATTCCCCGCCTGTTGCGCCTTGCGCTGATCCTGACGGTCGCGGCAGGGGCCGCGCGCGCGGACACCGTGCGCTTTCCCGCGCCGTCCGGAGCGCAGGACCAGCCGCTGCGCCTCTACATGTCGCTGGACGAGGATCTGGCCCGCCCCCTGATCGAGGGGTTCCAGGCGCTGAACCCCGATATTGCCGTCGAATATCAGGACCTGCTGACCGGCCAGATCTTTTCGCGCATCACCGATGAGACGGATGCGGGCACCACCACGGCGGATCTGGCGTTCTCGTCGGCGATGGACCTGCAGATCAAGCTGGCCAATGACGGTTATGCGCAGGCGGTGCCCACCCCGTCATCCGAGGACTGGCCCCGATGGGCGAACTGGCGCGACACCGCCTATGCCATCACGTTCGAGCCCGCGGTCCTTGTCTATCACAAGCCCAGCTTCCGCGACCGCCAGCCGCCCGCGACCCGGTTCGAGCTGCTGGACTGGCTGGACCATGGCGGGGCGGCGGTGCAGGGGCGCATCGGCACCTATGACATCGCGCTGTCGGGAGTGGGCTATCTGTTCCTGGCCCGCGACCAGGAGCATTTCTTTGACATCTGGAACCTGGGGCAGGCGATGGGCCGCGCGGGCGTCCAGCAATTCGCGACCTCGCGCGAGATCCTGGAGCGGGTGGCCGACGGGCGGCTGGCGGTGGGATACAACATCCTCGGCTCCTATGCCGCGGACTGGGCGCGGCAGGAGCCGGACGTGGGCCTGCTGCTGCCGCGCGATTTCACCGTGGTCGTGTCGCGCGTGGCGCTGGTGCCGCGCGCGGCGGCGCGGCCGGACCTCGGCGCGGCCTTTCTGGCCTTCCTAATGTCGCGCGAGGGGCAGACCATCCTGGCCGAGGAACTGCGCCTGCCCGCCGTCAGCCTGGAGGTGTCGTCGGGCGCGGGCGGCATGCCCCCGGCGCTTGGCGCGCAGCTGCGCCCGGTGGCGATCAGCCCCGGCCTGCTGGCCTATCTGGACCAGTCGCGCCGCGCCCGCCTGATCGCGCGCTGGCAGCAGGCGCTGTCCCCGCCGGACCTGCCCACCGAATAATCACGCCGATGTCAGCTTTGCGTCAGGTTGGCGTGTCAGGATGCCCGTCGCCGGGTGGAGGCCCGGCCAATGGGGAGGACTATCTTGAAACACGCGATTCTTGCGGGCCTGTTCACCGCGGCGCTGGCCGTTCCGGCGCTGGCCAACGATTACACCATCCTGGCGCCTGCCGCACCCGGCGGCGGCTGGGACCAGACCGCCCGCACCATGCAGGAAGTCCTGCAGGCCGAGGGCATCTCTGATTCCGTGCAGGTCCAGAACGTTCCGGGCGCAGGCGGCACCGTGGGTCTGGCGCAGTTCGCGTCCTCGACCTCCGGGCAGGCGGATCAGCTGATCGTGGGCGGCTATGTCATGGTCGGCGCGATCCTGACCAACGCCTCGCCCGTGTCGCTGGCCGACGTGACGCCCATCGCCCGCCTGACCGGCGAATACGAGGCGATCGTGGTGCCCACCGCGTCCGAGATCACGGACATCAACCAGCTGGTCGAGATGCTGAAGGCCGATCCCGGTTCGGTCAGCTGGGCCGGCGGTTCGGCGGGCGGCGCCGACCACATCGCGGTGGGCCTGCTGGCCAACGCCGCCGAGGTCGACCCGACCGCCATCAACTACATCGCCTATTCGGGCGGCGGCGAGGCGCTGGCCGCGATCCTGGGCAACCAGGTGACGGCGGGCATCTCCAGCCTTGGCGAGTTCAAGCCGCAGGCCGATGCCGGCACGCTGCGCATTCTGGCCGTCACCTCCGATGAGCGGATCGAGGGCGTCGATGCCCCGACCCTGACCGAGGCCGGTCTGGACGTCGTGCTGCAGAACTGGCGCATGGTCGCCGCCCCCGCCGGTCTGTCCCCCGAGGACGAGGCCGCGATTGCCGCCGACATCGAGACGATGGCGAAATCGGCCGCCTGGCAGGAAGCGCTGGTCACCAAGGGCTGGGCCGACACCTATCTGGCAGGCGACGCGTTCCGCGCCCAGCTGGACGAGGATGTCACCACGACCGCATCGGTCCTCAAGGACATCGGGCTGGTCGAATGACGACTGCCCCGGACACGAGACGCCGCCCCGACGGGGCGGCGCTGACCGTGGCGGCCGTGCTGGCGCTGATCGCGGTCATCATCTTCCGCGACGTGGCCACGCTGCCGCAGAACCGGGGCTATTCCGGCGTCGGCCCTGCCGACGTGCCGCGCTGGATCGCATGGGCGCTGCTGGCGCTGTCCGCCTGGACGGTCGTCTCGGCGTTCCGCGATCCGCCGGCGGAACGCCCCGCCCAGGACCCCGCGCCCATCGCGTGGATCATCGGCGGCCTGGCGGCACAGCTGGCGCTGCTGAACGTGGCGGGGTTCGTCATCTCGACCGCGCTGCTGTTCGCGGCCACCGCGCGGGCCTTTGGCAAGCGCAACCTGGCGCTGACCCTGCCCATCGGGCTGATCTTCACCGGGACGATCTATCTGGTCTTTTCCCAGCTTTTGAACCTCAGCCTTCCGGCAGGTCCGCTGGAACGCCTGATCACGGGGGGCTAGGGGCATGGACACGTTCGGATACCTGTTCCAGGGCCTGATGGTCGCCACCGACCCGATGATCCTGATGTATGCGCTGATCGGCGTGACCGTGGGCACCGCCGTGGGCGTGCTGCCCGGCATCGGGCCGGCGCTGACCGTGGCGCTGCTGCTGCCCGTGACCTATGGCCTGGACCCGGCCGGGTCGCTGGTCATGTTCGCGGGCATCTACTACGGCGGCATGTATGGCGGCTCGACCACGTCGATCCTGCTGAACACGCCTGGCGAAAGCGCCTCCATCGTGACCGCGCTGGAGGGCAACAAGATGGCCCGCGCCGGACGCGGCGGGCCGGCACTGGCCACCGCCGCCATCGGGTCCTTTGTCGCGGGACTGATCGCCACGCTGCTGCTGGCCTTTGTCGCGCCGACCGTGGTCAAGCTGGCCCTGACCTTTGGGCCGCGCGAGTATTTCGCACTGATGGTGCTGGCCTTTGTCACCGTGTCGTCGGCCTTTGGCGACAGCGCGCGCAAGGGACTGATATCGCTGTTCATCGGCCTGGCGCTGGCCTTGGTCGGCATCGACCAGCTGACCGGCCAGGCGCGTCTTGATTTCGGCGTCCCGCAATTGCTGGACGGGATAGAGGTCACCACCCTGGCCGTGGCGCTGTTCGCCGTGGGCGAGGCGATGATCGTCGCCGCCAATCGCTATGGCGTGGCGGACAAGGTGACGGCGGTCAAGGGATCGGTCTGGATGACGCGCGAGGACTGGAAACGTTCGTGGAAGCCCTGGCTGCGCGGCACCTTCATCGGCTTTCCGATCGGCGCCATGCCGGCGGGCGGTGCCGACATCGCCACCTTCCTGTCCTATGCCGCCGAGAAACGCGCCGCCAAGCACCCCGAGGAGTTCGGTCACGGCGCCATCGAGGGCGTCGCCGGACCCGAGGCCGCGAACAACGCCAGCGCCGCGGGCACGCTGGTCCCGCTGCTGACGCTGGGCCTGCCCACGACGGCCACCGCGGCGATCATGCTGGCCGGGTTCCAGCAGTTCGGCCTGCAGCCCGGCCCGCTGCTGTTCGCGACCAACCCGGACCTGGTCTGGGGCCTGATCGCGTCGCTGCTGATCGCCAACGTCATGCTGGTGATCCTGAACCTGCCGCTGATCGGGCTGTGGGTGCGGCTGCTGACGATCCCGCGGCCGTGGCTGTATGCGGGCATCCTGTGCTTTGCGACGCTGGGCACGATCGGGGCCAACCCGTCGCCGATCGAGCTGTCGATGCTGCTTATCTTTGGCATCATGGGCTATCTGATGCGGCTTTACGGCTATCCCATCGCGCCGGTCGTCGTGGGCCTGATCCTTGGGCCGATGGCCGAACAGCAGCTGCGCCGCGCGCTGTCGATCAGCCAGGGCGATGTGATGACGCTGGTATCCACCCCGGTATCGGCAGGACTGATCGCGGTGGCGGCGTTCGCGCTGATCGTGCCGATGATCATGCGCGCCCGCGGCAAGGGCGAGGTCCTCAGCCAGATGGCATCGGACGAGGATTGACGACGACCCCCGGCCCGGTGACGGGCCGGGGTCATGCACCCGGCGCAAGGCTGGGTTTCCCAAATGCTGCGTTGCAGAAAGGGTGGTCGGACCCGATATCTCTCAAGTCACCTGATGACAGAAAGAGAGACCGAAATGACCACCCTGCGCAACGTATGGAACCGCATCCTGTCCGCCATGGACACGCTGGGCGCCAGCCTCGAGGCCGCCCGTGCCGTCCGGGCCCATCGTCGCCCCGCCGATGCCAGCCTCAAGCAGCTGGGCATCCGCCGCGAAAGCTTTCCGACGCATATCTGATCGCGGCCAAAGCCCGATCCGCCACCCGGCGCGCCGCCCCTTGCGGCGCGTCTTTGTGTTTGTGCAACACGGCGGCGGAAAACCGACGATTGCGTGAACGCCTGTGGAAAGGCGCTGGTCCGATGGTCCCCCATCGCTTATCCTGGCGGTCCAGGACGGCGATGACGCCGCCTTTCATCACCTGACGAAAGTCCCATGTTCCTCGAAATCGCCATCGTCCTGCTGTTGACCCTGTTCAACGGCGTTCTTGCCATGTCCGAACTTGCCATCGTGTCCGCCCGGCCCGCCCGGCTCAAGACCATGGCCCAACAGGGCAGCCGGGGGGCCGCGATCGCGCTGGACCTGGCAGCCGATCCGGGCCGTTTCCTGTCCAGCGTCCAGATCGGCATCACCTTGGTGGGTGTGCTGTCGGGCGCGTTTTCCGGCGCCACCTTGGGCGCGCGCCTGGCCGGCGCCTTGGTCGCCGGGGGCATGCAGCCCGCGCTGGCCCACACGCTGGCCGTCGGCGGCGTGGTCGTCGCCATCACCTATCTGTCGCTGATCGTCGGAGAGTTGGTCCCCAAGCAGATCGCCCTGCGCGCCCCCGAGGCCGTGGCCGCGCGCATCGCGCCGCTGATCCGGGCGATCTCGCGCATCGCGGCGCCGGTGGTCTGGGTTCTGGACCGGTCGGGACGCGTCCTGCTGGCCCTGCTGGGCCAGTCCGGCAAGGCCGAAAGCAGCATGTCCGACGAGGAGATCAAGGTGATGCTGGCCGAGGCGCACAGCGCAGGTGTCATCGCCCCGGCCGAGAACGAGATGATCGCCGGCGTCATGCGCATCGCCGACCGCACCGCGCGCGGCCTGATGACCCCGCGCCACGAGGTGCTGATCGCGGATGCTCAATCCACCCCCGACGAACTGGCGCATCTGTTCCGCACCGGCCACCGGTCGCGCATCCTGCTGCGGGACGGGGCCGACGACGACATCCTTGGCGTCATCCATGCGCGCGACCTGATCCGCCTGCAGGCCGACCCCGCTGCTGATCCGCGCACGCTGATCCAAACTGTGCCCGTCGTGCGCGACGGCCTGCCGGCGCTGAACGTGATCGAGCAGCTGAAATCATCGCCCGCCCACATGCTGCTGGTCTTTGACGAATACGGCCATTTCGAGGGCGTGATCACCGCCATGGACGTGCTGGAGGCCATCGCCGGCGATTTCCCCGACCCCGGAGTGGACGAGCCCAAGGCCGTGCAGCGCGACGACGGCAGCTGGCTGATCGCGGGCTGGATGCCGGTGGACGAGTTCTCGGCCCTGCTGGGCGTCCCGATACCCGAAGATCGGGACTATGAATCGGTGGCGGGGCTGGTCCTTGACCTTGCCGGCGTGCTGCCCGAGGTTGGGGCGCATGTCACCTTGTCGACGTGGAGGATCGAGGTCGTGGACCTTGACGGCCGCCGCATCGACAAGCTGCTGGTCGCACCCATCGACTGACGAAAGCCACGCACCGGATGTCTGTCGCGCCCATCTTCGCCCCACAAAACCGCGCCAGGGCGTTTGCCCTGCGCCTGTGGGCGATGGGCGCGGTCCTGCTGCTGATCGCGGCGGTGGCGCTGTCGCATCCGGCATGGTTGCGGCAGGTGCCGCATCTATCCGGCGACCGGTTGTCCGAGATCGGCCTGCCGGTGACGGTCGTGCTGACCGACCGACAGGGCGTGTTGGTCACCCCCGCGCCCGGAACGCTGGGGGGTCCGCGGCGATCACCCCGCCACCGCCGCGCGCACCCGGCAGGTTGGCCCTGCACCGGGCGCGCCGTGCCCGCCCGGTGCGGCCCCTGCGCCGCGCGTGCAGGCCCCGCGCGCCGCCCCTGTCCTGAGCCGATGACGATCTGAACGGACACCGCCCCCGGCGGGCGGTTCGTCGCGACCCTCATTCTTCAGGACACCCAGATGACAGATGTGAACCAAGACCGGGCGGCCATGCCCCCGGCATCCGACGACATCGACCTGCAAGCCGGTCGGGCCGAGGATTGGAGGACGGTGCAACCCCCGACGACACCCCACAACGTGCTGCTGCACTGGGCGATCTTCGCCGTGGGGTTCGGCGTGGTCATGGGCGGGCTGGTGCTGATCTATTGACCGGCGCGGCATGGCGCGGACGGCCGCGCCATGCCGCTGGCCTGTAGAAAAGGACAACTCTCAATTGGGCAGGGTTTTGGACTAAACCGACATAAGTGAACGCGCGCGAATCACCGGGCAGAAGCCCTCAGCGACATGCGGTGCGTGATGTAACCAGTGACATTGTGAGGACGTTCGATGGCCGCAGATTTTCCCGGAACTTCGGGTGACGACACGATCGTGGGCACCGGCGACGGCGACCTGGCTGCTGGCGGCGCCGGCAACGACATCATCCGCGGCATGGATGGCAATGACACCCTCGACGGCGGCCCCGGCAGCGACACGGTCGAGGGGGGCGAGGGCGCCGACAGCCTGCTGTGGAACGGATCGACCGAAGGCGGCGATCGCGACGTCTATATCGGCGGCGACGGGCATGTGCCGGTCTTCGACGGACCCTATGTCGTCGGCATGACGGGGTCCGAGAACTATACCTTCGACCCCTACAACCACAACGGCGGCGACACGCTTTCCCTGAACATGGGCAGCGATGCCGACATGACGGTCACCTACTCCTCGACCGAGGCGGGGACGGCCACCGATTCGAACGGCAATACCATCGAATTCCAGGGGATCGAGCGGGTGTTCCTGGGCGACGGCAATCACAGTGTCGATGCATCGAACGCCGACATCCTGTATGTCGACGGCCCGGACCACGAGGTCGGGATGCGCCTCTATTCCGGCAACGGCAACGACTCGATCATCGGCAGCGCTGGCACCGACTACATCCAGAGCGGCGGCGGCAACGACACCGTCCATGGCGGCGACGGTAATGACGTGATCGAGACCGGCGGCGGCGACGATTTCGCCTATGGCGAGGCCGGCGATGACGGTTTCCGGTGGGGCAACGGGGGCAGCGACGCCGCCATCGGGAACGACCTGTACGATGGCGGAGAGGGGTTCAACACCCTGAACGCCTGGCAATCGGCCCCCGCCGACGCGGACGGATCCGCAGAGGGCGTGCATGTGGTCCTGGACAGCTCGGCTTCGGGCGATATCGACGCCTTGGGCGGCGTGGACGGGCACCTGCGGTTCCTGAACATGGAGAACCTGCGCACCGGTGGCGGCAACGATGTCATCGACGGATCGGCGTCGGGCGTGAACGGATACCGCGTCTTTGCCGATGCGGGCGACGACAGGATCATCGGCAGTGACGGCAACGACACGCTGGAAGGCGGGTGGGGTGCCGACACGATCATCGGGGGCCTTGGCAACGACCAGATCTCGCTGAACGGCGACATCTTCGCAGCCGTCAGCCGCCCCGACGGCGAGGTCGACACGCTGGTTCTGGGCAACGGCTTTGGCCAAGACACGATCCGCGGTTTCGGTTTCGGGGACGAGCTGGACAGCGACGGCAACCCCGCCGCGGCGGATGTGCTGGATCTCAGCGGCCTGCAGGATGCCGATGGCAACCCGATCGACATGTCCGACGTCACGATCCGCTCTGATGTCGACCAGTACGGCAACAATTTCGCAGTGATCTCCTTCCCCAACGGCGAAGAGCTGTGGTTCCAGGGCGTCGATCCCGAAAGCCTGACCCCCGCGCGCCTGAATGGGATGGGCATCCCCTGTTTCTGCGCGGGCACGATGATCCGCACCCCCGGCGGCGACGTCGCGGTCGAGGATCTGCGCGTCGGTGACCTAGTCGAGACCCGCGACAACGGTGCCCGTCCGATCCGCTGGATCGGGGGGCGCGCGCTGGACCGCGTCGATCTGGCCATGGTTCCCAAGCTGCGCCCGATCCGCATTCGTGCGGGTGCGTTGGGGCAGGGGCTGCCAAGCCACGACCTGATGGTGTCCCCGCAGCACCGCGTGCTGGTCCGGTCCGCCATCGCGCAGCGCATGTTCGGCACGACCGAGGTTCTGGTCGCCGCGCGTCAGCTGACCTCGCTGGAAGGCATCGACGAGGTGGCGGTGGAATCGGTGGAATATTACCACATCCTGTTCGCCCGGCATGAGATCGTCTTTTCGAACGATGCCCAGACCGAGTCGCTGTATACCGGCCCGCAGGCGCTGAAGTCCCTGGGCCAGGCCGCACAGGACGAGATCTTTACGCTGTTCCCGGAACTGCGTGCCGGTCCGGCGGAACCCGCACGGCCCTTCGTTCCCGGCGGCAAGGGCCAGCAGATGGCGCAGCGCCATCGCCGCAACGGCAAGATGCTGGTCTGCTGACGCCAGCACCGTCGGCATTCCGATCCCGATAGACAGCAGCACGACCGAACCCGCTTTCGGTCGTGTTTGTTTATGTAATCAGGCGGGGGCGCCGTGCGATGCGCCGATATCGCCCGGGGCCACCGCCACCGTCTTCAAAATCGCATGACAAGGCTGTCCCAGTACAAGGCCCATGGCCGCGACCGAACGGCGCGTCACCCGCGCGGTCAGCAGGTCGGGACCGACCGTCAGGACAACCTGGGCGTTCGGCCCGTCCTCTGGCGTGATCGCGGCGATGGTGCCGGACAGAATGTTCAGCGCCGACAGCCCCTGTGGACGGTCGCGCGATAGGATCACGTCGCGTGCCCCCACGCGCAGACGCACGCGCGCACCCGGCGGGGCGTCCAGTCGGGCCACGAAGACCGGCCCCGCCGCCGTGTCCAGCCGGGTCAGCCCGTCCACGTCATGGCCCGCGACCCGGGCGGTCAGGACCGATGCCGTGTCCGACCCGACCGCGCCAGCGTCGCCCAGGACCTGCGCAGGCGGTCCGATGGCCGCGACCCGGCCCGCCCGCAGCGCCACGACGGTTGTGGCCAAGCGCGCGACCTCTGCGCTGGAATGGCTGACATAGAGGATCGGGACGCCGCCCTCATCGCGCAGGCGTTCGAAATAGGGCAGGATCTCGGCCTTGCGGGCCTCGTCCAAGGCGGCCAGCGGCTCATCCGCCAGGATCAGGCGCGGGGCGGCCAGCAGCGCGCGGCCGATGGCGACGCGGCTTTTCTCTCCGCCCGACAGGCACCGGGGCGGCGCGCCAGCAGCGGGCCGATGCCCAGCATCTGCACCACGCGGTCAAGGTCCGGTGCGACAGCGCCGCGGGGCGCGAACCAGCGCCCGTACAGGAGGTTTTGGCGCACCGACAGATGCGGGAACAGCCGCCCCTCCTGGAAGATATAGCCCAGACGGCGGCGATGGGGGGCCAGGTGGCGGCGCGCAGCGCTGTCGGTCAGTACCCAGTCATTGACCGCGATCCGGCCCGCGTCGGTGCGCAGCAGACCGGCGACCGCATTCACGACCGTGGTCTTGCCCGACCCCGACGGACCGAACAGGACCGTCAGCCCCTGTGGCGCGGTGAAATCCACGTCCAGATCGAACCCCGCAAAGCGGTGCGCCAGGCGGACCTGCAGCGTCATGCCCCCGCCACCCGGCGGGCGACGCGCCGGGCCAGCACCTCTGACAGCAGCAGCGCGGACATGGCGATGACGATCGACACCAGCACCAGACGCCCTGCCGCCGCCTCTCCGCCGGGCGCCTGCAGCAGGGCATAGATCGCCGATGGAACGGTCTGGGTCTGGCCGGGGATGTTCGAGACGAAGGTGATCGTCGCCCCGAATTCGCCGATGGCCTTGGCAAAGGCCAGGATCGACCCGGCCAGCACGCCGGGCAGGATCAGGGGCAGGGTCACGGTCGCGAACACCCAAGGTGGGCTGGCGCCAAGCGTGCCCGCCGCGGCCTCCAGCCGGGGGTCCACCGTCTCGATCGCCAGGCGGATGGCCCGTACCATCAGCGGGAACGCCATGATCGCCGCGGCCAGCGCCGCCCCGGTCCAGCGGAAGGAAAAGACGATGCCCACGGTTTCCAGCCATTGCCCCACGCTGCCGCGTCGCCCAAAGGTGACCAGCAGCAGATAGCCCGTGACCACGGGCGGCAGGATCAGCGGCAGATGGACGATGCCGTTCAGGACCTGCTTGCCCGGAAAGGACCAGCGCGCCAACGCATAGGCGGTCAATATGCCCAGTGGCAGGCTGACCAGCGTGGCGATCAGCCCGACCCGCAGCGACAGGCGCACCGCCTGCCATTCGGCCGGACCAAGCCAGGATGTGACGGCATCGATCATTCCGGGATCGTGAAGCCGAAGTCGGTCCAGACCGTCCGCGCCGCGTCCGACGACAGATAGTCCAGGAAGGCCTGCGCCTGATCGCTGTCCGATTGCGCGGTGACGGCGGCGGGATAGATGATCGGGTCGTGGCTGTCGGCGGGAAAGATACCCACGATGGTCACGTCGTCCTGGGCTGCGGCGTCGGTGGCATAGACGATGCCCAGGGGCGCCTCTCCGCGTGCGACAAAGGTCAGGGCGCTGCGCACGTTGTCCGATTGCGCGACCAAGGACGCGACCGCGTCCCACAGGCCCAGATGGGTCAGCGCGGCCTTGCCATAGATGCCCGCCGGGACTGAATCGACCATCGCCATCGACAGTCGCCCCCCGCCCAGCATCGCGGCCAGGACCAGCGTGTCGTCGATGATCACGGGTGCCGCATCGCCATGCGCGATCAGCACCAGGCTATTGCCCAGCAGGTCGCGGCGCGTATCCGGCCGGATGTCGCCGGACTCTTGGACCGCGTCCATCCAATCCGCACTGGCCGAGATGAAGATGTCCGCCGGCGCGCCCTGCTGGATCTGGCGGGCCAGAGCGGACGAGCCGGCATAGGACATCACCGCGCTGTGGCCCGTTTCTTGGCTCCATTGGGTGGCGATGCGGTCCAGCGCGTCGGTCAGGCTGGCGGCGGCAAAGACGGTGACATCGTCCGCAAGCGACGGCGACGTGGTCAGCGCCAAGCAGGCGGCAAGGGCAAGGCGATGCGGACCGGGCATGGCGATCTCCGTCGGTGATATGTCCGGGTGGATATAACGCAACGGGGGGCCGGCATGGCAAGCGCTATTTTCCGGCGGACATATCGATGCAGGTGCCGATCAGTCGGAGCGTTGTAACTTGCGATGGATCGGAAATGGCGGAGGCGGTGGGATTCGAACCCACGGTGGACTTTCACCCACGTCGGTTTTCAAGACCGGTGCATTTAACCACTCTGCCACGCCTCCGACCGCTGCGGACTAGCGCGGCGCGGACGTTTGCGCAAGCCTTCAGCGGGTCAGGGTGACCACGCGGTCGCCGCCCTCGATCTGGATCGCGGACAGGCGCGACAGGCGCAGGAAGCTGATCGGCAGGGCCACCGTGATCGCGTCCGTCGCGGGGTTTGCAGGCAAGGCCGCCACGGGGTTGTCGGCAGGTGGCGGGGACGCCACGAAGCGCAGGCGCAGGACGCCGTCCGGGTCGGGCTGGAGCTGGTCGCCGGACCGCGGCACCGACCTGACCAAGGCGGCCGAGTGATAGCCCTTCACGGGTGCAAAGCCGCGCAGTACCAGCAGCCGACCGTCGCTGAGCGGTTGCCATTCGGCGCCCAGGATCTGCGGCACTGCGGGGCGGGGGTCCTGGGCCTGGGGATAGCCACCCTCGGGGTCGAGCGTTTCAGCGGTCGTGACGGTCTGGCCGCGCCAGCCAAGGGGGTTCCAGCCGCTGTCGCCAAGCCGCCCGCACCCGGACAGGATCAGGGCGCCGATCAGCAGTGGCAGGGTAAGTCTGGTCATGGCGTGTCCCCTTGGCGGTCCTTGGCCCCGTGATAGGCGATCCGGGCCGCGCCGAAAAGCCTCTTTGACCTGACCGCCGCGGCGCGCTAGGCCATGACCCCTGATATCAGGAGAGACCCATGGCCACCCCCGCCTTCGAGGACATCGCCGAAACCTTCGACTTTCTGGACGATTGGGAAGACCGCTATCGCCACCTGATCGAGATGGGCAAGGCCCTGCCGCCGATGGAGCCTGCGGTGCAGGTGCCCGCCACCAAGGTCGACGGTTGCGCCAGCCAGGTCTGGATCCTGCCGCGGATCGAGGGGCGCAGCTTCGATTTCCAAGGCGACAGCGACGCGCTGATCGTGCGCGGTCTGATCGCTGTGCTGCACGCGCTGTACGCGGGCCTGCCGGTGGATCAGGTGGAGGCGGTGGACGCCCAGGCCGCGCTGGCGCGCTTGGCCTGGACGAACATCTGTCGGCGCAGCGGTCGAACGGCGTGCGTGCGATGATCGGTCGGATCAGGCAGCTGGCCGGCGACGCAGGCTGATCCAGCCGCCGCCCAGCACGCGCGTCCCCTCGGCCTCGTAGAAGACGCAGGCCTGGCCGGGGCTGACGCCGTCTTCGGGGTCCAGCAGCTCGATCTCGGCACGGCGGCCGGGCAGGGGGCGCAGGATCGCGGGGCGCGGCGGACGGGTGGACCGGATGCGGACCAGGCAGGCGATCTCGCCCTCGAAGGCCTGGTCGCCCAGCCAGTTGACCTCGGTCACGGCGATGGTGCGCGTCGACAGCGCCTCGCGCGGGCCGACGACGACGCGCCGCGTCTCCGGCTCCAGCCGCAGGACATAGAGCGGGTCGCCGCCGCCGATGCCCAGGCCGCGCCGCTGCCCGATCGTATAGTGGATCACCCCGCGATGCGTGCCCAGGACGGTGCCCTGCTGATCCACGATCTCTCCGGGATCGGCGGCGCCGGGGCGCAGCTTTTCGATCACCGCGGCATAGTCGCCGTTGGGGACGAAACAGATGTCCTGGCTGTCGGGCTTGTCCGCCACCGACAGGCCGTAATCGGCAGCCAGGGCCCGCGTTTCCGCCTTGCTGACCAGATGGCCCAGGGGAAAGCGCAGGAAATCCAGCTGTTCCTGCGTGGTCGAGAACAGGAAATAGCTTTGGTCGCGGTTCGGATCGGCCGCCATGTGCAGTTCGGCGCGATGCGACCCGTCCTTGCGCTGGATGTAATGGCCTGTCGCCATGCAGTCGGCATCCAGATCGCGGGCGGTTTCCAGCAGATCGCGGAACTTGACCCGTTCGTTGCAGCGGATGCACGGGACGGGGGTCGCGCCGGCCAGATAAGCATCGGCGAATTCGTCGATCACCGATTCGCGGAACTTGTTTTCGTAATCCAGGACATAATGCGGAAAGCCCATGCGTTCGGCCACGCGACGCGCGTCGTGGATGTCCTGACCCGCGCAGCAGGCACCCTTTTTCGCCAGCGCCGCGCCGTGATCGTACAACTGCAGCGTGACGCCGATCACGTCATAGCCTTCGGATTTCAGCTGTGCGGCAACCACCGAACTGTCCACGCCCCCTGACATCGCCACCACGACGCGCGTCTGTGCGGGCGATTTGGCGAAACCAAGGCTGTTCAATTCGGGTGCATGCGCATCGGCGCGCAGAGCGGTGGTCAGGGTCATGGATGATCTTTCGGCCCGCCAAAGGCGGTGCTTGTCGGGCGGCAGAGGGATTTGCGTCAAAATATAGGCAAATTGGCCGAATTCTCAACCCCGTGCGGGGCCGAAATCCCGATCAGGCTAACCGCACCTTAAGTGGTTTCGACCAGAACTTGCAGAACGTGACGGAAGGACGCTGCAATGTTCGTGAAAAAGACCACAGGCCCGCGGATCGTGACACTGGCGGATGGCCGCATCCTCAGCGTGGCGGATCTGCCGATGGCCGACACAAGGTGGGTGGCCAGCCGCAAGCAGACGGTGGTGCTGGCGGTATCGCACGGGCTGATCAGCCGCGATGACGCGCTGCGCCGCTATGGCCTGTCCGAGGAGGAGTTCGATGGCTGGTGCACGGCGGTCGCCCGCCATGGCAAGGCCGCGCTGAAGGTGACGGCGCTGCAAAAATATAGACAACCCTAGGGTGCGTCGCGCACAAGACATTCAAGTGGTAACCACATATTAACCTGTTCGTCAGATTGTCGGGACATGACCTTCGGCGAATCGGGGAAAGACCAAGCCATGCGAATCCTTCTGGTAGAAGACGACCCAAGCACTGCACGGGCGATCGAACTGATGCTGACGGCGGCCAGCTACAACGTGTTCCTGACCGACATGGGCGAGGAGGGGATCGATCTTGCCAAGCTGTACGATTACGATCTGATCCTGCTGGATCTGGACCTGCCCGACATGCACGGGATGGAGGTGCTGCGGCATCTGCGCCTCGCCCGCATCGACACGCCGATCCTGATCCTGACAGGGTCGGACGACACCGAAAGCAAGCTGCGCGGTTTCGGCTTCGGCGCCGACGACTACATGACCAAGCCCTTCAACCGCGAGGAGCTGCAGGCCCGCATCCAGGCGATCATCCGCCGCTCCAAGGGGCACAGCCAGGCGCTGATCCGGACCGGAGAGATCACCGTGAACCTGGACGCCCGTTCGGTCGAGGTGAAGGGCAAGCCGGTGAACCTGACCGGCAAGGAGTACCAGATCCTGGAACTGCTGAGCCTGCGCAAGGGCACGACCCTGACCAAGGAGATGTTCCTGAACCACCTGTACGGCGGCATGGACGAACCCGAACTGAAGATCATCGACGTCTTCATCTGCAAGCTGCGCAAGAAGCTGTCCGAGGCCTTGGGTGGCGAAAGCCATATCGAGACGGTCTGGGGCCGCGGCTATGTGCTGCGCGATCCGGGTCCGGGTCAGGCGGAACGTCTGGCGATCGGCGCCTGACGCAGCTTCTGGACGATTGCCTGCCCTTGGGCGATACCCGCATCTGAGACGGTCGCTCGTTCCGGCCGGATGCGGATGATGGGGGCAGCGATGGCGCAGGACAAGTCGGTGGGGCAGCCGGACGAAAAATGGACCGCGATCAGGCCGCGGACCGCATCGCGGATCTGGCGGCGCAGGTCGCCGCCGCGAACCAGGCCTATCATGCAGAGGATGCGCCGCGGATATCGGACGCGGAGTATGACGCGCTCAAGGCGCAGCTGGCGGCGCTGGAACGGGAGTTTCCCGATTTGGCGCTGCCGGACAGCCCGACCGGCCAGGTCGGCGCCGCCCCGGCCGAGGGGTTCGGCAAGATCGTCCACGCCCAACGCATGATGTCGTTGGGCAACGCCTTTACCGAAGGCGACGTCGCCGATTTCACCGCCCGCGTGCGCAGCTTTCTGTCCCTGCCTGCGGACCTGCCGCTGGAGGTAACGGCGGAACCCAAGATCGACGGCCTGTCCCTGTCGTTGCGCTATGAGGACGGGGTGCTGGTCCATGCCGCGACCCGCGGCGACGGCGTGGTGGGCGAGAACGTGACCGCCAACGCCCGCACGATCGCCGACATTCCCCACCGTCTGGCGGGCGACGTTCCCGCCATCCTGGAGGTGCGCGGAGAGGTCTACATGGGCCATGACGACTTTGCGGTCCTGAACAATGCGGGCCGGGTCTTTGCCAATCCGCGCAACGCGGCCGCAGGATCCCTGCGCCAGATCGACCCGGCCGTGACCGCCCGCCGCCCGCTGCGGTTCTTTGCCTATGGCTGGGGGCAGCTGTCGCAGCCGTTGGCGCCGACGCAGATGCAGGCCGTGGAACGGCTTGCTGCCCTTGGGTTTCGCAGCAATCCGCTGACACGCCTGTGCACGGACACGGCGCAGATGATCGCCACCTGGGCCGATATCGAACAGCAGCGTGCGACCCTGGGCTATGACATCGATGGCGTCGTCTACAAGGTGAACGACCTTGCGTTCCAAGGGCGGCTTGGCTTTCGGTCAACCACCCCGCGATGGGCGCTGGCGCACAAGTTCCCGGCCGAGACCGCCTGGACCCGGCTTGACCGGATCGAGATCCAGGTGGGCCGCACCGGCGCCCTGTCCCCCGTCGCGCGGCTGGAGCCGGTGACCGTGGGCGGTGTCGTCGTGTCCAACGCGACCCTGCATAATGAGGATTACATCGCCGGGCGCGACAACACTGGCACTGCGATCCGCGATGGCCGGGACATCCGCGAGGGGGACTGGGTCAAGATCTATCGCGCGGGCGACGTGATCCCCAAGATCGCCGATGTCGACCTGTCGCGCAGGCCCGCCGACAGCGCGCCCTATGTCTTTCCGGCGCAGTGCCCCGAATGCGGATCCGACGCGATCCGCGAACCGGGCGACAGCGTACGCCGCTGCACCGGGGGCCTGATCTGCCCCGCGCAGGCGGTCGAAAAGCTGAAGCATTTCGTCAGCCGCGCCGCCTTCGACATCGACGGGCTGGGCGCCAAGCAGATCGAGATGTTCTTTGCCGACGACCAGCTGCCCATCCGCGAGCCTGCCGACATCTTCACCCTGGCCGAGTGCGACGCCCGGAACTTCACCAAGCTGAAGAACCGCGAGGGGTTCGGCGAACGTTCTGCCGACAAGCTGTTCGCCGCGATCGAGGACCGCCGCGCGATCCCCATGGCCCGGCTGATCTTTGCCCTTGGCATCCGCCATGTCGGAGAGGTCGCGGCCGCGACCCTGGCGCGCCATTTCCACGACTGGCCCGCCCTGATCGCCGCCATCGACGGGGCCGCGACAGAGCCCGCCTTTGCCGCCGCCGACGACAAGTCCCGCCGCGCGGCGTTGGCCGACAGCCCGAACTGGGCCGAACTGACCGGCATCGACGGCATCGGCGCGGTGCTGGTCGATTCGCTGGTCACGACATTCGCGCAACCGACCGAACGCGCCAGCATCGACCGCCTCGCGGCCCTGCTGGACATCCGGCCCTCGGGTACCGCCAACGCGGTGCAGACGCAGATTTCGGGCAAGACGCTGGTCTTTACCGGCACGCTGGAACGCATGACGCGCGCCGAGGCCAAGGCGCGGGCCGAGGCGATGGGCGCCAAGGTCGCGGGGTCCGTCAGCGCCAAGACCGACCTGCTGATCGCGGGTCCGGGGGCCGGGTCCAAGGCCACCAAGGCCGAAGTCCTGGGTGTGACCGTCATCGACGAGGACGAATGGCTGCGCATCGCGGGGGCCGGATGACCGCGCCCAAGGGTCGCCCACCCGCGCTGTTCCCGCTGTTCGCGGGCATCGACACGTTGCCCGGCATCGGCCCCAAGGGCCGCGCCGCACTGGAACAGATGGGCATCGACAAGCCGCGCGACCTGATCCTGACGCTGCCCGCCAGTGGCATCACCCGCCGACGGATCGCCCGCATCGCCGACGCCCGCGCCCCCGAGATCGTGACGATCACCGTCACCGTGACGCGCCACCACCCGCCCCAGGTCCGCGGCCGGCCGTTTCGGGTCCATTGCTCAGACGGCGACGGCGACCTGACGCTAGTGTTCTTCCGCCCGCGCGATAACTGGATCGAAAGTCAGCTGCCCGTGGGCGGACGCCGCATCATCAGCGGCAAGCTGGAACTGTTCGACGGGTTGGCGCAGATGGTCCACCCCGACCATATCCTGGCCGAGGACGAGGCGCTGCCGCCCGCCTTCGAGCCCGTCTATCCCCTGTCGGCGGGGTTGACGCAAAAGGGCATGACCAAGGCGATCGATGCCGCGCTGACCCGTCTGCCCGAGGTTGACGAATGGATCGACCCGCAGCTGATCGCGACCCGCGGCTGGCCGTCCTTCGCGGATGCGTTGCACCAGGCGCACGCGCCGCAATCGCCGGGCGCGCTGTCGCCCGACAGCCCGGCGCGGGCGCGGCTGGCCTATGACGAATTCCTGGCCCATCAGATGACGCTGGCGCTGGTGCGCCGCGACAAGCGGCGGCTGAAGGGGCGGGCCAGCGCGGGGGATGGCGCCCTGCGCGCACGCGTGCTGGACAGCCTGCCTTGGCCGCCCACGGGCGCGCAGGCCCGCGCCGTGCGCGAGATCGCCGACGACATGGCCAGCGACCGCCGCATGAACCGCCTGCTGCAGGGCGATGTCGGCGCGGGCAAGACGCTGGTGGCGCTGATGGCGGCCCTGGTCGCGGTCGAGGCCGGGGGCCAGGCCGTGCTGATGGCCCCGACCGAGATCCTGGCCCGCCAGCACGCCCGCGCGCTGGAGCCGCTGGCGCGGGCGGCGGGGGTGCGGCTGGCCGCGCTGACCGGACGCGACAAGCGCGACCTGCGCGGCCAGATCCTGACCGACCTGGCGGACGGCACGATCGACATCCTGGTCGGCACCCATGCGGTGTTCCAGAAGGACGTGGCCTTCCATGACCTGCGGCTGGCCATCATCGACGAACAGCATCGCTTTGGCGTCGCGCAGCGGCTGGAGCTGTCGGCCAAGGGCGACGTGCCGCCCGACATGCTGATCATGACCGCGACGCCCATTCCGCGGTCGCTGGCCCTGTCGCAATACGGCGATCTGGACCTGTCGGTGCTGGACGAAAAGCCGCCCGGACGCCAGCCCATCACCACGGTGATGATCGCGGACACGCGGCTGGACCAGGTGACCGAACGCCTGCGCGCCGCGATGGCGCAGGGCGCGCGCGCCTATTGGGTCTGCCCCCTGGTCGAGGAGAGCGAGGTCACCGACCTGACCGCGGCCGAGGCGCGGTTCACCCATCTGCGCGCGATTTTCGGCGACCGGGTGCGGCTGATCCACGGACAGATGCCCCCCGACCAACGCGACGCCGCGATGGCCGATTTCGCCGATGGCACCGCACAGCTGCTGGTCGCCACCACGGTGATCGAGGTGGGCGTGGACGTGCCGCAGGCCACGATCATGGTGATCGAACGCGCCGAAAGCTTTGGCCTGGCGCAGCTGCATCAGTTGCGGGGGCGGGTGGGGCGCGGGGCAGGGGCCTCGACCTGCCTTTTGATGTATCACGGCCCCCTGAACGAGACCGGCGCCCGCCGCCTGACCACCCTGCGCGACACCGAGGACGGGTTCCGCATCGCCGAGGTCGACCTGGAGATGCGGGGCGCGGGCGACGTGATCGGCACCGCGCAATCGGGCCTGCCGCGGTTCCGCATCGCAGACTTGGAACATCAGGCCGGGCTGATGGCCGTGGCGCGTCAGGATGCCCGCGCGCTACTGGAACGCGACCCGGTGCTGGAGGCCCCGCGCGGTCAGGCGCTGCGGCTGCTGATGTGGCTGATGCAGCAGGATCAGGCGATTCGACTGATCCAGGTCGGCTGACCAAGCCAAATGTTCTTAAAAAGTTCTTTACCGAATCGAGAGAACATGAGAACAAAGAGGCAACAGAGAGGAGTTGCCGCCATGACCAAAGACACTGCCATCGACCTGATCGGGGCTGCCGCGCTCAGCCTGACCACCATTGTCCTGCTGTGGCTGCCCGCCATGCTGCAGGTCTGACCGACTGCCCCGCGACGCAGGGATGGCGCCCCGCCTGTGCGCCATCCGTCCCCAAAGCTCGCGCACCTGGCCGGCCCCGCAGGGGGCCGGCCCTTTTCATGCCGATGCCTTGTCCAACGCCTCCAGCGTGGCGTCCCACGCCAGCAGGATCGACGGATGGCGGTTGGGATAGGCGCGCGCAGGCGTCAGCGCCTCCAGGTCGGCAAAGGGCGCGTCGGGCGCAGGGGCGTCCTGGGTCAGCATCGCGCGCAACTGGTCGCGCGCCTGGTTGATCCCCGCCCGGTCCATGCCGATCACCGCCTGTCCCAGCACCGAGGCCGACGCCTGCCCCAGGGCACAGGCGCGAACCTCCTGCGCGAAATCGCTTATGCGGCCATCGGCCATCGACAGGTGGACCGTCACGGACGATCCGCATTGCGGCGACCGGCGCTGGACGCTGGCTTGCGCGCCGTCAAGACGGCCCTGATGGGGAATGGCGGTCGTCAGCGCCAGGATGCGTCGCGAATAAAGCTGCATCAGATCGGTTTCGGCCATGCGTATCCCTTGGGGTTTCATCAGCGCGGGTCGGGGATTAGATAGGGACGGCCATGCCGAAAGGAAACCCGATGTTCGACCCCCTCAGCCTGAAATATGACGCGGCCGGCCTGATCCCCGCCATCGCGCAGGATGCCGCATCGGGCGAGGTGCTGATGATGGCCTGGATGAACGCCGACGCCGTCGCCCGCACGCTGTCGACCGGGCGCGTCACCTATTGGTCGCGGTCGCGGTCGTCGTTCTGGATCAAGGGTGAAAGTTCGGGCCACGTGCAGACGCTGGTCGAGATGCGGGTCGATTGCGACCGCGACTGCCTGCTGGTGCTGGTCGACCAGACCGGGCCCGCCTGCCATACGAACCGGCGCAGCTGCTTTTACACCGGCATCCGCGATGGGGCCGAGGTCGTTCTGACCGAACCGATGGTCTAAAGCCCCACCATCCGGCGGATGTCTGCGGGGGTCGCGCCTTCGGCCCGATACTGGCGGATGGCGCGGGCGTCGTCGCGTTTCGCCAGTCGCCGCCCCGCCGTGTCGCGGATCAGGCGGTGGTGCAGATAGGCCGGCGTCGGCAGGTCCAGAAGCCGCTGCAGCAGCACATGGATATGGGTCGAGGCGAACAGGTCCATCCCCCGCGTCACCAGCGTGATGCCCTGCGCCGCGTCGTCCACCACCACCGCCAGGTGATAGGACGTGCCCATCCCCCGGCGCGACAGGACGACATCGCCGATGCAGTCTAGGAACTGCTGCCGGGTCAGCACATGGTCGATACCTTGGTCGGTGAACCCCAGGGAATCCAGCCCAAGCGTGTCGAATGCACGGCCCGCGTCCAGCCGGATCACGTCGTCGGGCCCGGCATCCGCGTCGCTGCGATGGCGGCAGGTGCCGGGATAGATCAGCCCATCGGGCCCGGCGGGCAGGGCGCCCTCCTGCGGGGCAGACAGGGCGGCGCGGATGTCGCCCCGGCGGCAGCGGCAGGGATAGGTCAGCGGCGCAAGCCGCGCCAGCGCGTCCCTGTAGGCCGGCATCCGGTCCGACTGGCGCATGACCGGCTGCGGCCATTCCAGACCCAGCCACGCAAGGTCCTCGAAGATCGCGGCTTCGTATTCCGGGCGGCAGCGGTCGCGGTCGATATCCTCGATCCGCAGGTGGAAATCGCCCTGCGCCGCCGCCGTAAGCGCCGAAAACGCATGCCCCTGATGCAGCAGCCCCGTGGGCGACGGGGCGAACCGCGTTACTGCGCCGCCAGCCATGCGGTGTAATCGTCCTTGGCCCGCTGCGTGTAGGCGGGATAGCGGTCCTTGCGGCCGCGACGGCCCGACCGGCTGTCGGGCAGCGGCGGGAACAGGCCGAAATTCACGTTCATCGGCTGAAAGGTCTTGGCCTCGGCCCCGCCGGTGATGTGATGGATCAGCGCGCCCATCGCGGTGGTGAAGGGCGGCGGCGCCAGATCGCGCCCCAAGGCCTGGGCGGCGGCCATCCGGCCCGCCAGCAGTCCCATCGCGGCGCTTTCGACATAGCCCTCGACCCCGGTGACCTGGCCCGCAAAGCGCAGGTTCGGGCGCAGCCGCAGGCGCATGCGGTCATCCAGCAGCGTCGGAGAGTTCAGAAAGCTGTTCCTGTGGATGCCGCCAAGCCGCGCAAAGCCGGCGTTCTGCAGCCCCGGGATCATGCGGAACACCTGGGTCTGCGCGCCGTATTTCATCTTGGTCTGGAAGCCGACGATATTGTACAGCGTGCCCAACGCGTTGTCGCGGCGCAGCTGGACCACGGCATAGGCCTTTTCCTCGGGCTTGTGGGCATTCGTCAGGCCCACCGGCTTCATGGGGCCGTGGCGCAGGGTTTCCCGACCGCGTTCGGCCATCACCTCGATCGGCAGGCAGCCGTCGAAATAGCCCGCCGTCTCTCCCTCGTGGAACTCGGCCTTTTCAGCGTCCATCAGGGCGTCGATGAAGGCTTCGTATTCGGGCTTGGTCATCGGGCAGTTGATATAGGCCTTTTGCTCGGCCAGCGTCTCGCCCTTGTCATAGCGCGACTGCTCCCAGGCGATCGACATGTCGATGGTGTCGGCATGAACGATCGGCGCGATGGCGTCAAAGAAGGCAAGCGCGTCTGTCCCCGTGACGCCCCGGATCGCCCCCGCCAGCGCGTCCGAGGTCAGCGGCCCCGTGGCCACGATCCAGTTGCCGGTGTCGGGCAGGTCGGTGATCTCTCCGGGCACGATGGTGATCAGCGGTTCGGCCTGCAACCGGGCGGTCACGGCGGCTGAGAACGCTGCGCGGTCGACGGCCAGCGCGCCGCCCGCGGGCAGGCGGTGCAGGCCCGCCATCTCCATGATCAGCCCGCCGGCAGCGCGCATTTCCCAATGCAGCTGGCCCACCGCGTTCATCACGTCGTCATCGGACCGGAAGCTGTTGGAGCAGACCATTTCCGCGCAATCGCCGGTCTTGTGAGCGAACGTCCCGACCTGCGGGCGCATTTCGTGCAGCACGACGGGCACGCCCATGCGGGTGATCTGCCAGGCGGCTTCCGATCCGGCAAGGCCGGCACCGATGATGTGGACGGGTTCCATGCGTGTCTCCTTGACGGGTGGGCTAGCAAGGCGGTGGCGGAATGGAAAGGGGCGGCGCCATCGGCACCGCCCCCAAGGTCATGCGACCGATCCGCGCGGGATCAGGCCTCGGCAGGTGCCTCGGCGGCGTCGTCTTCGGCAGCATCGTCCTCGGCGCGCAGGGCCGACGGGGCGGCCAGATTCGCGATGACGAAGTCGCGGTCGATCGTGGCCTTTGCGCCCGAGGGCAGCTTGACGTCGCTGATGTGGATGGTGTCGCCGATCTCGCGGCCTTCCAGGTCCACGGTCAGGTGATCGGGGATGTCACCCGCGGTCACGACCAGCTCGACCTCGGGGCGCACGGTGACCAGGGTGCCGCCGCGCTTGAGACCGGGGCACTTGTCCTCGTTGATGAACTCGACGGGGATGAACAGGTTCACCTTCGACGTGCGGCGCAGGCGCATGAAGTCGATGTGGATCGGCAGATCCTTGACGACGTCGCGCTGAACGCCGCGGCAGATGACGCGGACATCGTCCTGGCCCTCGACCTGCAGGTTCCACAGCGTGGACATGAACCGGCCAGCGCGCAGCGTGGTCAGAAGCTTGTTGAAGTCGAACGCGATCGAGACGGGCTCTTTGCCGTCGCCATACACGATACCGGGCACCTTGCCATCGCGGCGGGTCTGGCGGGCGGCCCCCTTGCCTGACCCCGCGCGTGCCTCGGCCACCAGATTCGGAATCTCTTTGGCCATTTTCTTAATCCTTAACCATGATTGAAGACGCCACCCTCCAAGGGTGCGTGGCGCCAAGCGGTGCCCTTAGCGCAGACGGGCCCGGATGTGAAGTCAGAAATACCACGCCGCGCGACGCACGCGCGCAGGTGAATTGACTTGCCCGGCCCCCCGGCCCTATGGCCCGAAGGGCATGCGCGCAAGGCGCGGCGGGGCTGGGGGGCAGCGGTGGACAAGACGCAGGCGCGGCTGATGTCGGTGGACTATCTGCGGGTGGTGCTGGCCGCCTTCGTGGTCGTCGCGCATTCGGGCCTGGCCCGAGAGACGTTCCGGGGCTGGGGCGATGCGGGCTTGGTGGCGCTGGCCACGGGCAACAGCGTCCTGCGCGTCGCGGTGCCGGTCTTTACCCTGATCGCCGGGTATTTCCTGGCATCCGTGCTGCGGCGTGGTCGGCTGTCGGACTGGGCGGGGCATCTGCTGGTGCTGTATGCGGCGTGGTCGGTGGTCTATCTGCTGTTCCTGTGGCCCTATTACGCCAACCGCCCCGTCGGCCTGACGGCGACCGAACTGACGCTTGGCTTCATGCACCTGTGGTTTCTGGAGGGGCTGGCGATCTCGGGCGTGATCCTGGGCGCGGTGCGCCTGCTGGGATCGGGGGCGGTGGTCGCGTCGGCGGTGGTTCTGGGGCTGGTGGGCATCGCGCTGCAATACGCGCGGATGGCCGGCCTGGCCGAGGTGCCGGTCGAACATTACCGCAACGGGCCGTTCTATCTGTATCCCTATCTGGCGATGGGCTGGCTGATGGCCGCGCATCCGCCGCGTGTGTCGACGGCCGTGCTGTGGGCGATGGTTATGGCGGGGCTGGCCCTGACAATCGGCGAAAGCCTCTACTGGCTGCGCCGCATCGGAGAGGAGCCGCTGCTGGAGATCCCGGTCGGCCACCTGATCCTGTGCCCGGCGCTCCTGCTGCTGGTCATGCGGCTGCGCGTGCCCGACACCGCGCTGCCCTTGGGGCGGGCGGCGGCGGGGATCTATGTGCTGCACGTGATCGTGCTGCAGGGCCTGCCGAAACTGGGGGTCGAGCATCCGGGCATTACCGCGATCCTGGGCATCGTGCTGCCGTTCCTGCTGGTCTGGGGCGTCAGCCTTGCGGGCCGACGCCACCGCTGGATGTCGCGCCTGTTCTAGGCGGGCTGGCCGATCTGGTATTCGTCCAGGAAATCGCGCGGGATCAGCAGATGCTCGGGCCCGATATTGTCCAGGTCGCGTTCGCCGCACAGCGCCATGCTGGTGTCCAGCTCCTTGCGGATGATCTCCAGCGCGCGGGTCACTCCGGCCTCGCCCATCGCGCCCAGCCCGTGCAGCCAGGCCCGTCCGATCCAGGTGCCATGCGCACCAAGCGCCAGCGCCTTGAGCACGTCCTGGCCCGACCGGATGCCGCTGTCCATGTGCACCTCGACCCGGTCGCCCACCGCCTTGACGATATGGGGCAGCATCCTGATCGACGACAGCGCGCCGTCCAGCTGGCGCCCGCCATGGTTGCTGACGATGATCGCGTCGGCGCCGAAATCGGCGGCCATGCGCGCGTCGTCGGGGTCCAGGATGCCCTTCAGGATCAGCTTGCCGCCCCACATGTCGCGGATCTTGGCGATCTTGTCCCAGTCAAGGCGTTCGTCGAACTGTTCCGCCGTCCAGCTCATCAAGCTGGAGGTGTCGCCGACGCCCTTGGCATGGCCCACGATGTTGCCGAAAAAGCGGCGCTTGGTCTTCAGCATGCCCATGCCCCACCGCCAGCGGGTGGCCAGGTCCAGCACCGTGGGCAGGGTCATCTTGGGCGGCGCCGACAGGCCGTTCTTCAGGTCCTTGTGCCGCTGGCCCAGGATCTGCAGATCCAGCGTCAGCACCAGCGCGCTGCAATTCGCGGCCTTGGCGCGGTCGATGATTGCGGCCACGAAATCCTGGTCCTTCATCACGTACAGCTGGAACATGAAGGGCGCGGTGGTGTGCGCGGCCACGTCCTCGATCGAACAGATGGACATGGTGGACAGGCAGAACGGCACACCGAACTTTTCCGCCGCGCGGGCGGCGTGGATCTCTCCGTCGGCGTGCTGCATGCCGGTCATGCCGACCGGGGCCAGTGCCACCGGCATGGTCACGGCCTGACCCGCCATCTGGCGCGACAGGCGGCGGTCGGACATGTCCACGGCCACCTTCTGGCGCAGCTTCAGCCGCGCGAAATCGGTCGTGTTGTCGCGAAAGGTCTGTTCGGTATAGCTGCCCGATTCCGCGTAATCGTAGAACATCTTGGGCGTGCGGGCGCGGTGCATCCGCTTGAGATCGTCGATGCAGGTGATGACGGGCATGGCATGGCCTTTCGCGAACTGGTCAAAACTTATTACCAGTGGCGCGGGCCTCTGGCAATCACCCGCCCGCGCGTCCCTGCAGGCCGGGATCGACGACCGGCCCGCGCAACGCATCGGCCCGCGCCCGCAGGGCCGCGGCACGGGCGGCGGTCGCGTCCTCCAGGGGCGCGGGGTCGGTGCGGGCTGCGGTCGCATGGGCGGGCAGGGCGGGTTCGGCCAAGGCCTGTTCCGTCGGCAGCAGGCGGGGATAATCCCCGTCGGCGGTGCAGGCGGCCAGCGTCAGCGCAAGGATCAGGGCGTGCTTCATGGCGGCGACGATACGCGGGCCTTGGGCGCCCGGCAACGCCTTCCCTCGGCCACGGCTGCGCGCTAGACACGGCGCCATGGCTCGCACCACCGGTTCCCGCGCCGAAATCACCGGCCCCCTGATCCGCGACAAGGCCCGCCGCCTGTTCGCGCGGCAAGGCTATGCCGCCGTGTCGATGCGCCAGATCGCGGCCGCGGTGGGCGTGCAGGCAGGCGCGCTCTACGCCTATACGTCCGACAAACAGGCGTTGCTGGCCGACCTGCTGGAAAGCCACATGCAGGACCTGTTGGACGCCTGGTCCGACGACCCTGCCGCCGATCCGCTGGCGCGGCTGGAGCGCTTCGTGCGGTTCCACATCGGCTTCAGCCTGGATCACAGCGACGCGGTGTTCCTGTCCTATAT
Source organism: Paracoccus sp. PAMC 22219 (assembly GCF_000787695.1). Taxonomy (GTDB): domain Bacteria; phylum Pseudomonadota; class Alphaproteobacteria; order Rhodobacterales; family Rhodobacteraceae; genus Paracoccus. The sequence goes on from NZ_BBPH01000084.1 coordinate 37,661, forward strand.
GGAATTGCGCAACCTGACCCCCGACAACTTTGCCCGCATCGCAGCACTGCGGGGTCGGTACGAGGCCGCGCTGGAATCGATCCTGCGCGACGGGGTCGCCGCCCGCGCCATGCGGATCGAGGACCCCAAGCTGACCACCCTGGCCCTGATCGCCATGCTGACCGGGGTGACGAACTGGTACCGCGAGGGGGGCCGCCTGGACCGCGCCCGCATCGCCCAGATCTATTGGGGGCTTGCCCGCGGGGCCGTGGGGGCCTGAACCCGCTTGCTGCCCCCCGCGCCATGCCGGATAATCGCGCCCATGTCCTTGCCCCCCGGTTTCCTTGACGAGATTCGCAACCGCGTCCCGATCAGCCGGGTGATCGGCAAAAAGGTCGTGTGGGATCTGCGCAAGTCGAACCAGGCGCGCGGCGACTGGTGGGCGCCATGCCCGTTCCATCAGGAAAAATCCGCCAGTTTCCACTGCGACGACCAGAAGGGGTATTATTACTGCTTCGGCTGTCAGGCCAAGGGCGATGCCATCGGCTTCCTGCGCGACCATGACGGGATGGAGTTCATCGAGGCCGTCAAGCTGCTGGCCGCAGAGGCCGGGCTGACCATGCCCGAACCCGACCCCCGCGCCCGCGAAAAGACCGACAAGCGCACCAAGCTGCTGGAGGTGACAGAGGCCGCCTGCCGCTGGTTCCGCCTGCAATTGCAGACCGGTGCCGCGGCGGATGCGCGCGATTACCTGGACCGCCGCGGCCTGGACACCGCCGCGCTTGACCGGTTCGAGATCGGCTTTGCCCCCGACAACCGCACTGCGCTGACCGCGGCCCTGCGCGACAAGGGCTTTGCCGAGGATCAGATCGTCGAGGCCGGCATGTCCGCCCGCCCCGAGGGCGGCGGCGCGGCCTATGACCGGTTCCGGGGGCGCATCGTCTTTCCGATCCGCGACGGGCAGGGCCGCTGCATCGGCTTCGGCGGGCGGGCGATGGACCCGAACGCGCGGGCGAAATACCTCAACAGCCCGGAAACCCCGCTGTTCGACAAGGGGCGCAACCTCTACAATCTGGGCCCTGCGCGCAGTGCCGTTGCCAAGGGTCAGCGGCTGGTCGTGGCCGAGGGCTACATGGACGTCATCGCCTTGGCCCGTGCGGGGTTCGAGGGCGCGGTGGCCCCCCTGGGGACCGCCATCACCGAGGAGCAGCTGCGCCTGATGTGGCGCGTCTCTCCGGAGCCTGTGATCGCGCTTGACGGCGACCCGGCGGGCCAGCGCGCGGCGCAGCGGCTGATCGACCTGGCGCTGCCGCTGACCGGGCCGGGACAGGCCCTGCGCTTTGTCATCCTGCCCGCGGGGCAGGATCCAGACGATCTGATCAAGGCGTCCGGCCCAGGTGCGATGGGGGCGCTGCTGGATCAGGCGCGTCCCATGCTGGATCTCTTGTGGGCCCGCGAGACGCAGGGGCAGGTCTTCGACAGCCCCGAACGCAAGGCGGCCCTGGATCGCCGGCTGGCCGAGGCCGTGGCCCGCATCCCCGACGAACGCACCCGTGCGCTGTATTCCGAGGATATCCGGCGCAAGCAGTGGGACCTGTTCGGCGGCGCGCCCGCAAGACCACCCCGCGGGGGGGCGCGGCCGGGCGCGGCCCGGCCCGGCGCCAAGGGGCCTCGATGGCCCCGCGGGCGCCGTCCCTGCCGGTCGGTCTGAACGTCCCGGAACAGGGAGAGGGCACGCTGGAAGGCGCGGCCCTGCTGATCTGCGCGCTGCGCCCGTCGGTGGTGGCGCAGGTCGAATCGCGGCTGGAACGCGTGCTGCCGCGCGACCCCGACCGTGCGGCCCTGCTCCATGACCTGCTGACCCGCACCGACAGCCCGGCTGGACGGCGCGGCCTTGAAACCCTGCGCCGCGACGCCCATCTGGGCCTGACGCCCGCCATCATCGAACGGAAGGACGACGACGGCGCCGTGACGATGCTGCTGGACCTTCTGGACCGCATCGAGGTCGCGCGCGCCACGACGCACGAACTGCCCCGAGCCGAATCGGAGATCCAGGGCGAGGCCGACGAGGGCCTGACCTGGCGCATCAGCCAGATCACCCGTGCCCGCCACCGGGCCGAGAACCCCGAGATGGAGACATCGGGCGACATGAACGAGGATCGCGACGCCATGTCGGCGCAATTGTCGGACTGGCTGTCGGGCCAGATCTGGCGCAAGCCGCCCCGGCGATGACCCCGAATCGCATCCCTCCGGGGTTGCGAATCATCAGCGCGCCCGGCCTTTGATTCGGCCGGGAAGCGCGCTAGAAACGAAGCAACTTTGCGACGATTCGCCCGCACATGCGAATCACCCGCCCACGATCTCGCCGAGAAGGAGCCCTGGATGGCCGCCAAGGACGATGACCACGACAAGACCGACAAGGACGACAATGCCCATACGCTGGACATGAGCCAGGCGGCGGTCAAGAAGATGATCGCCGAGGCACGCGAGCGTGGCTACATCACCTACGACCAGCTGAACGCCGTCCTGCCCCCCGAGCAGGTCAGCAGCGAGCAGATCGAGGACGTCATGTCGATGCTGTCCGAGATGGGCATCAACGTGATCGAGGACGACGACGCCGCCGAGGAATCGGAGGGCGGGGCCATCGTCACCACCGGCGCCGGGTCGCGCGATCTGGCGGTCTCGACCACCGAAACCGAAAAGCTCGATCGTACCGACGACCCGGTCCGCATGTACCTGCGCGAGATGGGATCGGTCGAACTGCTGTCGCGCGAGGGCGAGATCGCCATCGCCAAGCGGATCGAGGCCGGCCGCAACACGATGATCGCGGGCCTGTGCGAAAGCCCGCTGACCTTCAAGGCCATCACGCTGTGGCGCGAAGAGCTGCTGGACGAAGAGATCCTGCTGCGCGACGTCATCGACCTTGAGACCACCTTCGGCCAGTCCATGGACGACGAGGAGGCCGAGGAGGTCGAACTGACCGTCGAGGGCGAGGCCAGCACCACCGCCACCAAGCGCGAGGAATTCGACGCCGACGGCAACCCGCTGCGCGTCGAGGACGACGAGGACGAGGACGAGGGCGCCAACCTGTCGCTGGCCGCGATGGAAGCAAGCCTCAAGCCCAAGGTCCTGGAGACGCTGGAAGCCATCGCCCATCACTACGAGGGGCTGGCCGACATGCAGGACCAGCGCATGTCCGCGACCCTGAACGAGGACAACAGCTTCTCGGCCAGCGCCGAGAGCGACTATCAGACCCTGCGGTCCGAAATCGTCGTGTTGGTGAACTCGCTGCACCTGAACAGCGGCCGGATCGAGGCGTTGGTCGACCAGCTGTACGGCATCAACCGCCGGATCGTCACCATCGACAGCGGCATGGTCAAGCTGGCCGACGCGGCCCGCATCAACCGTCGCGAGTTCATCGACGCCTATCGCGGGTCGGAACTGGACCCGAACTGGGTCGACCGCATGTCCGCCCAGGCCGGGCGCGGCTGGCAGGCGCTGTTCGACCGGTCGCGCGACCAGGTCGAGCGTCTGCGCGGCGACATGGCCGAGGTCGGGCAGTATGTCGGTGTCGACATCGAGGAATTCCGCCGGATCGTCAGCCAGGTCCAGCGCGGCGAAAAGGAAGCCCGCCAGGCGAAAAAGGAGATGGTCGAGGCCAACCTGCGCCTGGTGATCTCGATCGCCAAGAAATACACGAACCGCGGCCTGCAGTTCCTGGACCTGATCCAGGAGGGCAACATCGGCCTGATGAAGGCCGTGGACAAGTTCGAATACCGCCGCGGCTACAAGTTCTCGACCTACGCGACCTGGTGGATCCGCCAGGCGATCACCCGGTCCATCGCGGATCAGGCGCGCACGATCCGCATCCCGGTCCACATGATCGAGACGATCAACAAGCTGGTCCGCACCGGCCGCCAGATGCTGCACGAGATTGGCCGCGAACCGACCCCGGAGGAACTGGCCGAGAAGCTCCAGATGCCGCTGGAGAAGGTCCGCAAGGTGATGAAGATCGCCAAGGAGCCGATCAGCCTCGAGACCCCGATCGGGGACGAGGAGGACAGCCAGCTTGGCGATTTCATCGAGGACAAGAACGCCGTCCTGCCGCTGGACAGCGCCATCCAGGAAAACCTCAAGGAAACCACGACCCGCGTCCTGGCCAGCCTGACCCCGCGGGAAGAGCGCGTTCTGCGCATGCGCTTTGGCATCGGCATGAACACCGACCACACCCTCGAGGAGGTCGGCCAGCAGTTCAGCGTGACCCGCGAGCGCATCCGCCAGATCGAGGCCAAGGCGCTGCGCAAGCTGAAGCATCCTTCGCGGAGCAGAAAGCTGCGGTCGTTCCTTGACCAGTGATCTGGACGATCTGCATGGCCTTGGCTTTGTCCTGTACCGCAGCACCGCGCGTGCCGGTCTGGACGGGTCGGCCATGCAGGACATCCTGCGCACTGCGCGGCACCGCAACCAGTCGCTTGGCCTGACCGGCTGTCTGCACCACGAGGACGGCCTGTTCTTCCAGTGGCTGGAGGGGCCTGCAGACGGCTTGCGGCAGGTGGTGTCCTCTTTGGTGCACGACGACCGGCATCGCGATTTCGAGATCTTGGACCAAGGTGCGCTGGACCACCGCCGGTTTCAGGACTGGCGCATGCGGTTTTCGGACCGGGACCGGGCGTCGCTGATGGACTGGTTCGCGCGGTCGGACAGTTCAACCGTGCATCGCGGCGATTACGCCGGCGGCGTGGTGGCCTTCATGATGGGCCTGGATATCTGACAGCGCCTTGCGCTTGCGGCACAAACTGTGAACACTGCCCCCAAAACGACGGGGTGACAGCAGGATGCAGTTCGACGATGCCGGGGCCTGGCTTTCCGACATGACGGTGATCGGGCCGGCGCTGGCCGGCGCGCTGACGCTGCTGCTGTTGTGGCGCGGACAGCGGGCGCTGGCACAGATGCGTGACCGCGCGACGCGTGCCGAGGATCAGGTGCATGCTGCGAACCTGGACCAGACCCGCGCGAAGACCCGGGCCGAGGCGCAGGATGCCCGCCTTGCCGACCTGACGGAGGAGCGTGACGGCCTGACAGACGCGCTGCACCTTGCGCGCCAGCAGGCGGCGCAGCTGGAGACCCGTCTGGCCGAGACCCGCCTGCGTGCCGAAAAGGACGCGGAAGCCAGCGCCCGCGAGGTGGCCACCCTGCGAGAGCTGCGGGCCGAGATGACCCAGCAGTTCAAGCTGCTGTCGGCCGAGACCCTGCGCGTCCAACAGGACGATCTGCAGCGGCTGCAGAACGACCAGTTGTCGGCCCTGCTGACTCCGTTCCGCGACCAGGTCGGCCGGTTCCAGACCGAGCTGCAGACCCGCAACAAGGTGCTGGACGAGGAATCGGCCCGCCTGCGCGAACAGATCCTGTCGTTGCACAATCGCAGCGAGCAGATCAGCCGCGAGGCCGTGAACCTGACCCGCGCGCTGAAGGGCGACAAGCAGCAGCAGGGTGCCTGGGGCGAGATGGTGCTGGAACGCATCCTGGAGGATTCCGGCCTGATGGCCGGGACGCATTACGACATGCAGTCCAGCTGGCGCGATGACGACGGCAAGCTGTGGCGCCCCGACGTGGTCGTGAAGATGCCGCGCGGCAAGGTGATGGTGATCGACAGCAAGGTGTCGCTGAACGACTACGAGGCCTCGGTGACGCTGGACGACCCGGTTGCTGCCGCCGCGGCCCTGCGCCGGCATGTGGCCGCGATCCGCACGCATATCGCCACGCTGTCGGGCAAGGGCTATCAGCGGATGGACGACAATTCGGTCGATTACGTGCTGATGTTCATTCCGATCGAGGGGGCGTTTTCGGACGCGCTGCGGGCCGACCCGGCGCTGGCGGCGTTTGCGATGGAACGGCGCGTGGGGCTGACGACGCCCACCACGTTGATGCTGACCCTGCGCACCGTCGATCACATCTGGGCGGTCGAGCGTCGCGAAAGCAATGCGTTGGAGATCGCGCGCCGGGCGGGGCAGCTGTACGACAAGGTCGCGGGTTTCGTCGAGGCGATGGACGGGGTCGGTCGCGCGCTGGATCAAGCCAACCGCGCGCATGGGCAGGCCATGGACCGGCTGACGCGCGGGTCCGGCAACGTCATCCGCCAGGTCGAGATGCTGCGGTCCCTGGGCGCGCGGGCCAGCAAGCAGATCGACCTTGATCATGACCGCGATGATGCCCTGCTGGGTCCGGAGGCCGCCGAATGATGCACATCCTGACTGTCGCCACCCATGGCCCCGCCTGCCACGAGATCACCGCCGATCTGGCCGATTGGTTGCGCGCAACGGGTGCCGCGCAGGGGGTGCTGACGCTGATCGTGCAGCACACGTCGGCGTCGCTGCTGATCCAGGAGAATGCCGACCCCGAGGTGCAAACCGACCTTCTGGCTTGGCTGGATCGTCTGGCCCCGCCCGCCGACGATCCGTCGATGGGCTGGATCACCCATCGCTATGAAGGGCCGGACGACATGCCCGCGCATCTCAAGGCTGCGGTCCTGCCCACGACCCTGCAGATCCCGGTCGATCGGGGTCGGATGATGCTGGGCCGCTGGCAGGGGATCTATCTGGTCGAACATCGCCGCGCCCCGCATCGGCGTCAGGTCGTGGCGATGTTTGCGCCTCAGGCCTGAGGCATCAGATAGACCTCGCGGATCGCGGCACGTTCGGGTGCGGTGATCATGTGCAGGACGGCCGCGGCGACATCGTCCGGCTGCAGCTTGTCGGGCGCGCCGTCATCGAAGAAGGCGGTGTCGACCATGCCCGGCGCCACGACGCAGCAGCGTCCGCCCCATTCGCGCATCTCTTCGGCCAGGTTGCCGGCATAGCCGTGCACGAACCACTTGGTCGCCCCATAGATCGAGCCCTTGATGTGCTGGCGTCCCGCAGCCGACCCGGTCAGGACCAGCGTGCCGCGCGTCTTGCGCAGATGCGGCAGCAGCGCGCGGGCGGTCAGAACGACGCCCATCACGTTCAGATCGATCATCCCGCGGATGTCGTCCAGGTCGCCGGCCTCGGTCCCCGGCTTGGACAGGCCGCGCCCGGCATTGGCATAGGCCGCGTCGATGCCACCGAAATGGTCGGCAACCTGCGCCGCGGCAGCCGTCAGCGAGTCGATGTCGGTCGCGTCGCCGCCGACGACCATCGCCTTGTCGCCAAGCTCGTCCGCCAGGGCGGACAGCTTGTCCGCGGACCGGGCGAACAGGGCGACGTTCCAGCCCGCCGCGACTGCGGCGCGGGCGGTTGCCGCACCGATGCCGGAGGAGGCGCCGGTGATGAACAGGGTCTGGGTCATGGATGCCTCAATCGGTTGAATCCCGCAGGAAATTACGTCCGGCAACGCGGCATTCGGGCCACAGGTTCCGGGGGGCCTATCTTGTGGGCTGTGGATAACGCTACCCAATCCCTGCCAAGCTGCCTATAGTCACGGTGGATCGCCTCAGCACAGGGACAACGGAATGCGCTGCCCGTTTTGCGGAAATGCCGATACCCAGGTCAAGGACTCGCGCCCGGCCGAGGATAACGTGGCCATCCGCCGCCGTCGCTTCTGCCCGTCCTGCAATGGCCGCTTTACCACGTATGAACGCGTGCAGCTGCGCGATCTGGTCGTGGTCAAGACCAACGGCAAGCGCGAGGATTTCGATCGCGACAAGATGGCCCGCTCGATCCGGATCGCCATGCAGAAGCGCCCGGTCGAGCCCGAGCGGATCGAACAGATGATCAGCGGCATCGTCCGGCGGCTGGAAAGCACTGGAGAGACCGACATCCCATCCAAGGCGATCGGAGAGATCGTGATGGAGGCTTTGTCGCGCATCGACAATGTCGGCTATGTCCGCTTTGCCAGCGTCTACAAGAACTTTCAGGACGCGGACGATTTCGACAAGTTCGTGTCCGAGCTGCGCCCCGGCGCCGCCAACGATTGACCCCCGATCCGACAGACGACGCCCGGCACATGGCCCATGCCCTGCGCCTGGCGCGGCGCGGTCTGGGCAATGTCTGGCCGAACCCCGCGGTGGGCTGCGTGCTGCTGCGCGACGGGCGTGTGGTCGGGCGCGGCTGGACCCAGCCCGGTGGCAGGCCGCATGCCGAACGCATGGCGCTGGACCAGGCGGGTCCGCTGGCGGCGGGCGCCACTGCCTATGTCACGCTGGAGCCCTGCGCCCATCACGGCCGTACGCCCCCCTGTGCCGAGGGGCTGGCAAGCGCAGGTGTGGCCCGTGTCGTCACCGCGCTGACCGACCCCGACCCGCGAGTGGCCGGTCGCGGCCACCAGATGCTGCGCGATGCGGGCATTCCCTTGACCGAGGGCGTGCTTGCGGATCAGGCAGCTGATCTGCAGGCGGGGTTCCTGCTGCGCATCACCTCGGGCCGCCCCTTCGTGACGCTGAAGCTTGCCAGCAGCCTGGACGGTCGCATCGCGATGGCCAGCGGGGAAAGCCGCTGGATCACCGGCCCCGCCGCGCGGGCGCATGTCCACGCGCTGCGCGCCCAGCATGACGCGATCATGGTCGGCGGCGCGACCGCCCGCACCGATCTGCCGCAGTTGAACGTCCGCGGCATCCGCACGCCCCAGCAGCCGGTGCGCATCGTCGTGTCGGCGCAGGCGCTGCCGCCATTGCCGCCGCAGGACGCCGATCATGGGCCGCTGTGGCGGGTCGAGGGTGCGCCGGCGCAGATCCTGTCGGACCTGGGCGCACGCGGTATCACGCGGGTTTTCTGCGAGGGGGGCGGGCGGCTGGCGGCCAGTCTGCTGTCGGCGGGGCTGGTCGATCAGCTGGTCGGCTATACCGCCGGTCTGGCGCTTGGGGCCGAGGCGCGGCCGTTTCTGGGGCCCACCGGCTGGACCCGCCTGGCCGAGGCGCCGCGGTTCCGCTTGGTCGAAACGCGTGCCATCGGCGGCGACCTGTTCCACCGCTGGACCCGCGCCTAACGGCGCCAGATCCAGGCATGTCCGGCCAGCGCGCCTTGCGCCTTGGCCAGCAGCCGCAGCGCCGGGGGCGGGTGCGCCTGTCCCGCCGCCAGCCGTTCCAGTGCCAGTTCGACAGGGCAGGGCAGGCCCGTCACCGGATCGCGATAGCGCGGATAGGCGATCAGGCAGGCATGCACCAGCGCCGCCAGATCGGGCCGCGCCTGACGGCGGGCGGGCAGGGGCCCCAGATCGCGCGTCAGCCCCCAGCCCGCATAGAAGGGCGCGCCCAGGACCGTGACCGGCCTGCCGCGCAGCAGCGCTTCGAACCCCAGGGTCGAGGTGATGGTCCAGACCTCGTCCACGGCATCGATCAGCGTGACGGGGTCGGCGTCAGTGGCGACATGATCGGCCAGTGCCGTCAGTGACGCGGCATTGATGGTGCCGGGGCGCAGGCCGGCCTCGACATCCGGGTGGGGCTTGTAGATCAGGCAGGCGTCCGGATTGTCCGTCCGAACCCGCTGCAGCAGCGCAAGGTTGGTCCTTTCAGCCCCCGCGCCTTTCAGGATCGAGGCGTCATCCTCGACCTGTCCGGGCACCAGAATGCGGCGGCGGCCGTCACGCGGCGGCAGGTCCGTGGTACCGCCCAGATTGTACTTTGTCAGCCGCGTGGCGATCAGCGCGGCGATCAACCGTTGCGCACGGTCCCGCCCGCACGGCGGGG
>NZ_BBPH01000083.1 GCF_000787695.1 Paracoccus sp. PAMC 22219
AAAAGATGATTGCCGCCGCCACGCTGGCTGCACTTGGAGCCAGTGGCGCCTTCGCCTTCACCAGCCTTGCTCCGGCACAGGGCGAGCTTGCCCCGACGCCGGTCGTGGCGGCGGCCGACGCCGCCCACCAAGTCACAATCTGGCGCGACCCTGGCTGCGGCTGCTGCGACACTTACGCCGATTATCTTGAAGCGCATGGCTATGTCGTGACGCTGGCGGACGACCGCAACTTCGACCGCCGCTCGGTGGATGTGGGCGTGCCGGAACAAGGCCTCGGCTGCCATCTGGCAGAGGTGGACGGCTATTACGTCAGCGGCCTCGTGCCGGTCGAGATCATCGAACGGCTGGTGACCGAGCGCCCGGACATCGACGGCATCACGCTGCCCGGCATGCCTTCGAACGCACCGGGCATGGCGCAGGTCAAGACCGGGACCCTCAAGACCTATTCCTTCGGCGAGGACGGCGTGGCCGTTTATTCTGATGAGTGAGTGCATGGGAATGATGGGCGGCCCGATGATGGGCATGATGATGCTGGGCGGCGGTGTGTTCATGCTGCTCTTAATGGCGGTGCTGGTGCTGGCCCTTGTTGCGCTGGTGAAACATCTTCGGGGGCGGGGATGAAACGGCTCGGCCTGATCCTGTCGGGCGCGGCGGTCGCAGGAGCCGCCGCACTGGCCGCAGGGGCGACGCAGTCTGAGTCTGCCGCCGAGGGCGTGACCTTCATGGGTGAACCTGTGACGGCCGATAATATCACTCTCGGGCAGGAGATCTACGCCGCCAACTGCGCCTCCTGCCACGGTGCCGATCTTGAGGGACAGCCCGATTGGAAGCGCAGGCTAGACAACGGCCGCATGCCGGCCCCGCCCCATGATAAGACCGGCCACACTTGGCACCACCCCGATAACCAGCTGTTCACCATCACCAAGCTGGGCGTAGGAGCCGTGGTCGAAGGGTACGAGAGCGACATGCCGGCTTTCGAGGGCATCCTGACGGATGCCGAGATCCGGTCCGTGCTGGGCTATATCAAGAGCACCTGGCCCCAACGGGAGCGCGGCTTCCAAGCCGACGTGACCGGCAAAGAAAAGGCTGCCCCGTGAGCACCGAAGCGAAGGCCAGACGGAGTTCCTGGTGGGCCCTGTTGCCGCTCACTATCTTCGCAGGGCTGGCAGCGGCGTTCTTCTGGGGTCTCTTCAGCAAGGCCGATGAGCTGCCCTCCGCGCTCGTCGGTCGCCAGGTTCCCGAGTTCGCCCTGCCACCCATCGAAGGCATGGCGGAGGGCTTCTCCAATGCCGACCTGCGCGGGAAGGTGTCCATCGTCAATGTCTGGGCTTCGTGGTGCGTGCCGTGCCGGGTCGAGATGCCGCTGCTGGTCGAGCTGGCCGAAACCGGTGCCGTCCCGATCTTCGGGATCAACTACAAGGATGCGCCGGAGGCTGCGCGGGCGTTCCTGGACGATTTGGGAAACCCTTACACGCGGATCGGCGCCGACCGGAACGGTCGTGTCTCCATTGACTGGGGCGTCTATGGACTGCCCGAAACCTTCGTGATCGATGCCGAAGGGCAGATCGCATACAAGCATGTCGGCCCCTTCGATCGCCGCGCTCTCGAGGAAAAGATCCTGCCGATCGTGCGGCGCCTCCAGGCGGAGGCAGGGACATGATGCGCCGCGCGGTTCTGACGGGAGCCCTGGTGCTTGCGGCGGCGCCGGCTTCTGCCCGTGTGCCCCTCAGGCTGCATGACGTCCCGCGCAGGATGCTATCAACCAGCTTTGTCGACCAGCAGGGACGGAAGCTGGCGCTGGCCGACTTCCGCGGACAGATCGTTTTGCTGAACATCTGGGCGACGTGGTGCCCGCCCTGCATTGACGAGATGCCGGCGCTCGACAGGCTCCAGGTCCGTCTCGACGACAGCGGCTTTCATGTTCTTGCGCTTTCGATCGACGAGAGAATGGCGGAGGTGCGCCGGTTTTACGACAACCTCGGCATCCGACACCTCGAACCGTATCTGGCCCAAAAATCACGCGTCATGGCGGACATCGCTGCGGTCGGCTTGCCAACAACAATCCTCATCGACCGGGGCGGCCGCGAACGTGGCCGCCTCGTCGGTCCTGCCGAATGGGACGGCCGTGCCGCCATTCGCCTGATCCAGTCCCTCAACGAAGAAAGGAACCTCAGCCAATGACCCAGATAGACGCGGGGGCGCATCCGCAGCCAACCCGTCCCCGCATCGGCATCCGCCCTGGCCGCCGCACCCTGATCCTTGCAGCGCTCGCCCTTGTCACCGCCGGAATGGCGATGAACTGGGGCTGGCTTGTCGCTGTCGGGGCTGCGCCGCTGATCCTCAGTCTGGCGCCCTGCATTGCGATGTGCGGGCTGGGTCTGTGCATGATGAGCGGCTCGAAATCTTGCGCAAGCAAGACTGGCGCGGCGGAAATGCCGCGCTCTACCACTGACTGAACCGAAACCACAGGAGAAGACCATGAACACGACGATCAAATCCACCCTGACCGCAACTGCCCTGGCAGCGCTGCTGGCGACTGCCGCCGTCGCGCAAAACAGCGCCACCAGCACCACCGATGCGCCCGAGCAGGAAACCATGCAGGGCGACATGATGCACGGTGACATGAAGGACGGCCAGATGATGGGCGGCGACATGAAGGGCATGATGCAGATGATGGAGAACTGCAACGAGATGATGCAGACCATGAACGAGCACATGAAGTCCCATGACGAAGCCGGCAGCGAAGGCTGACGAAAGAAAAATCCCGCTCGCGCACTCGGTGCGGGCGGGATGAAAGCGACAGACATGACAAAGATTTCCCCGACCGACATCAAGCGCCTGCGCCTTGTCCTCTGGTCCGCCACCCTCCTCCCCGCAATCGCGGTAGGGCTCGCGCTGTGGATGGCGCCGCCCGTGCCAGCCGCATCCGCGCCGACATTCCAAGGCGAGGCCGACATCCGCTCGGCCTTTACCCTTACCGACCATAACGGGCGGGCCGTGACAGAGGCGGACTATGCAGGGCGCTGGCAGCTCGTGTTCTTTGGCTTCACGCATTGCCCCGACATCTGCCCGACCACGCTTGCCTACATGGCCAACGTTCTCGACCTCCTTGGCAGCAAGGCGGACAACGTCGCGCCACTCTTCGTGACCGTGGACCCTGCACGGGACACGGTGCCGGTGATGGCTGCATATGTCTCCGCCTTTCACCCGCGGATGATCGGCCTGACAGGGACCGAAGAGCAAGTCGCCGAGGCGACCAGGAATTTCCGTACATGGTTCGAGCGCAGCGACAACGCCACCGCGCCCGACGGCTATGTCATGGCCCATGCCGGCCACCTCTACCTGATGCGGCCAGACGGCACGTTCGAGGCCGTATTCGTGGAAGGCGAGCAGCCACCTGAGGCGCTGGCCGAGGAAATAGCCATGCGGATCGAAAAAGAGGAGCGGATGCGATGAAGGTTCTTCTGACGGCGCTTGCACTGGCCCTGCCAGCATTGGCCATGGCCGAGGTCACGGTGTCCGACCCCTGGGCGCGGGCCAGCATCCTCGCCTCACGCCCGGGTGCGGCCTATCTGACGCTGCGATCTGACGTGGCCGATCAGCTGGTCGGGATCAAAAGCCCTGTGGCGGCGGAGGTCATGATCCATGCCGTCGAGACCGACGCGGCGGGGACCAGCCGGATGACGCATCTCGACAGGCTCGCGCTTGAGCCGGACGTTCCGGTAATGCTGGCGCCGGGCAGCATGCACGTGATGCTGATGGGCCTGACGGAGAAGCTGGAGGAAGGGGCGAAATTCCCACTGACGCTGTCGTTCCAGGAAGCGGGCGAGGTGACCGTCGAAGTGCCGATCCTCGGTCCCGGCGCTTCCGGTCCGGAGGCGGAATGAGAATGCGCCATGCCTTCGCTGCCGCAGTCCTGCTGGCCTCCCCGGCCTTTGCACATCACCCCGGGGATCGACTGGACGAGGTGACGGCTGCCAGGGAGCCAGCCTTCGAGGTGACGGACACCCGCAGCCTGCCCCATCTGGAACTTATCGATGCCGCAAGTCGCGGCGTTGAACTTGACGGAATGACCGACAGGATCATCGTCCTCAGCTTCACGCCCGAAGGCTGCGGTGCGCCTTGTGATGCGCAGCAGCGGCTGATCGAACGGGTCCGGCAGGCCGTGAACATTACCCCGATGCAGAACATGGTGAGCTTTGTGAATGTTGCAGAGCCGGGCGCGGCCGGGTTCGCTGCCGGTGAAAACTGCATCCAGGCCTCTTCGCTCCCGGGTGAACCGGTTGCCGATCTTTCCGAGGCGTTCTCCGGGCTTTCCTCGCGCGGCGGAACGGAACCGGCGGTCCACATCATTGACCGTGGCGGGCGGCATGCAGGCCTGTTTCATGGCAGCGCGTTCCGTCACGCAGACATGATGCTCTACATCAACGGCCTGACGAACATGCGGCCGCCCGAGCCAGGCTTCCGTGACAAACTAGGCGAGCTCTTCAGATGATACGAGACCTGCACCAGGCGGTGCGTCCGGATTGGTTGTCGGCCTTGCGGCGCTATATTCTGTATTCGTCCATTGGACATCTCGTGTGGGAAGTCCTGCACGTTCAGCTCTATACGATCTGGGTCGAGGGCAGCTGGAACGAGATTGCCTTCGCTGTCGTGCATTGCACTGGCGGCGACTTGTTGATCGCGGCCAGCACCTTGCTTCTGGCCCTGTTCTTGACCGGACACCCTGCGTGGCCCGGCCGGCGGGCGGGGCCGGTTCTGGTCCTGGCGGTGGTTTTCGGCGTTTTCTACACCGTGTTCAGCGAATGGCTGAACATCGAGCTGCGCGGTGCTTGGGCCTACCGCGAGGCAATGCCGGTTGTGCCATTGCTGAACGCCGGTCTGACGCCGCTTCTTCAATGGGTCGTCGTGCCGACGGTGTGTCTTCTGGCCGCGCGTCGGCTGAACCCCGCGCCGCCCGTCGAAGGGAGGCTTGAGAATTGACCGATCTTTCGGCTCTCGGTCTCACCGTTCCCCTCCTTGCAGGGGCGATCTCCTTCCTGTCTCCCTGTGTCTTGCCGCTTGTGCCGGGCTATGTTTCCTATATCGCAGGGCGAAACGCTGTTTCCGAGCCATCGCGGAGCCGGGCGGTCTGGCTCAGCCTCTGTTTCGTATTCGGCTTTTCCACCATCTTCATTGCTCTCGGGGCCTCGGCGACAGCACTCGGCCAGGCCCTTCTCGGCTGGCGCTACGAGTTGAACCTTGTTGGCGGCGTCATCATCATCCTGTTCGGCCTCTTCATGATGGGCGCGGCCCGTCTGTCAGCAATGGAGCGCGACCTGCGGTTCAACTTCGACCTGCCCGGGGGGCAGCCGCTTGCCTCCTACATCCTCGGGCTTGCCTTCGGGTTTGGTTGGACACCCTGCATCGGCCCTATCCTTGGGGCGATTCTGACCGCCAGTGCCGCGAGCGCGACTATTGGCGAGGGCGTGGCAATGCTGGCCATCTACTCCGTCGGCCTCGGCATCCCTTTTCTTCTGGTCGCGGCCTTTGCGGACGGGGTTTCACTTCGCCTACGCCGACTTCGAAACGCAGGCCGATGGCTGCACAAAGTGGCGGGTGTCATCATGGTACTCATGGGCATCCTGATGGCGACGAACAGTTTTAGTGCGCTGTCTTATCGGATGCTCGAAATGTTTCCAGCGCTTGGTCGCTTGGGCTGAAGCGTATTGGTCCTGCACCGGTTTCACCTCGTTTTGCTGAGCGCAATATTCAAGGAGACCGAAGATGACAGTGATAGGCCACGATGGGTGCAAACGGGATGCCATTCGCATTCTTCACCGGCAGCTGGCTCGTTTTGCCTAGTGGCTGCTGGGCAAATTGCCATTCCTTGGCACAAAGCGGATGACAGGCTGAAAGGAAACGCCTCATGGGAATATACGACACCTTCATTCTCCCCCGATTGACACATCTTGCGATGGGTCACCGAATGCTTACGCCGCTTCGTGAACGGGCCGTCGCGGGGGCGGCCGGCGAAGTCCTGGAGCTGGGCGTTGGCTCGGGGCTGAACCTGCCATATTATGACGCTGGCGTTTTGAGGCTGGTGGGGATCGACACCTCGGCACCCCTTGTGGAAATGGCGCTGAGGCGGGCGTCCGCGCTCCGCTACCCGGCAAATATTTTACAGGCAAGCGCGGAAGATCTCCCGTTCGCAGACCGTAGTTTCGATACCGTTGTGGTCACTTGGACGCTGTGCAGCGTTGGCGACGTCCGCAAGGTTCTGCGTGAAGTGAAACGGGTGCTGAGGCCAGGCGGCCGTCTGCACTTTGCCGAACACGGTCAGGCACCGGATAGGAACATCAGGATCTGGCAAGAGCGGATCACGCCCTTGTGGCGCCTCTGCGCTGGCAACTGCCATCTGGACCGGCCCACGGCGACTCTCCTGACGGAAGGTGGATTTCATGTTGAAAACTTGAGCACAGGCTATCTGCCAGGGCCCAAACCCCTCACCTTCATGTACGAGGGGCGTGCGCGACTTTAAAAGCAGACGGGGTCGTCATCATTGCCATTGCGCGCAGGCTCATCACCATCGCACACGCCATCCTCAAAACCGGCGAGACATGGCGGCATCAGATGGCCTGATAAACATAATTGCTAACATTTTCGCAGCAATCGGAGATTCCGATAGCCCGTGAATGTCAAGCAAAAACGTCATTCTGACCTTTTTTCAGACCAAAAGGTTATACTGCTTTCTTAGGTTAACAAACGCGTTCACTAGCGGCCGTTCCAAACCTGCAACGCGGATCAACGAATGCCCGCCTCCCCTGCCCTTTTTTCAAAGTGTTCAAAAACGATCGTTTTTGAACATGGGGCAGGGG
>NZ_BBPH01000082.1 GCF_000787695.1 Paracoccus sp. PAMC 22219
CGGTTCCGGCAGGCCGCGGTATCGTCCTTTGCCTTTGTCGAGGCGGTCGGGCCGCTCTACGGGATGAAGCTGCTGAAGGGGGCGATGGGCCGCGACGCCGCCCCTGCCCCTGCGGCGCCCCCCGCCTGTCCGCGCCGATGTCGACGGCGGACAAGGGACGGCTGGCCGCCACCATCCTGCGCGCCATGGGCCTGGTCGCGGGGCATGCAAGGCTGGTCCTGCTGGTCGGCCACGGCGCCAGCATGACGAACAACCCGCATCACAGCGCCTATCACTGCGGCGCCTGCGGCGGCCAGACCGGAGAGGTTTCGGCTCGCGTGCTGGCGGACCTGCTGAACGACCCCCAGACACGGGCGGCCCTGCCCGATCACGGCATCACGTTGCCCGATGATACGCTGTTCGTCGCGGCGCTGCATGACACAACGACGGACCATGTGGCGCTGTACGAGGTCAATGCACCGGCCAGCCATGCGAGTGATCTGGACCGGGCTGCGAACTGGCTGGCCCGCGCGGCGGCGCGCAACCGCACGGCGCGAGCGACCCGTCTGCCGAGTGCGACGCCTGCCACGGTGGCGGCGCGCGCGTCGAACTGGGCCGAGACGCGGCCGGAATGGGGGCTGGCCGGATGCGCCGCCTTCATCGCCGCGCCGCGCGCCGTCACGCGCGGGATCGACCTGGGCGGGCGCGCCTTCCTGCACAGCTATGACCGCGCGCTGGACCCTGATTTCACGGTTCTGGAGCTGATCCTGACCGCCCCGGTCGTCGTCGCCAGCTGGATCAGCCTGCAATACTATGGCTCGACCGTGGCCCCGCCCCTGTTCGGGGGCGGCACCAAGCTGATCCACAACGTCACCGGCGGCATCGGCGTGGTCGAGGGCAATGGCGGCCGGCTGCGCCCCGGCCTGCCGTGGCAGGCGGTCCATGACGGCACCCGCACCGTCCACGACCCGCTGCGGCTGACGGTGATGCTGGACGCCCCGACATCCGCCATCGACGCGATCCTTGGTCGCCATCCGGACGTGGCGCGCCTGTTCGACAACGGCTGGCTGCATCTGCTGGCGCTGGAGGGGGGCCGCGTCGTCGCACGCCATCGTCCCGGAAAGGGCTGGCGTAAGGAGACGAGTGGAGGAACTCCCCCTTTTAACGGCAACAAGCCGTATTGAACCGCGCCGGGTTTGCCGGAGGCTGATTTTCGTTAGTTACGCGGCCAAGGTCTTACTTTCCAGAGCCTCGTAGAAGTTGGCCTCGGCTTCTGCGGGCGGGATGTTCCCGATGGGCTCGAGCAGGCGGCGGTTGTTGAACCAGTCCACCCATTCAAGGGTGGCGTATTCCACGGCCTCAAAGCTGCGCCATGGTCCGCGGCGGTGGATGACCTCGGCCTTGAACAGCCCGTTGATCGTCTCGGCCAGCGCGTTGTCGTAGCTGTCTCCGACGCTGCCCACCGAGGGTTCGATGCCGGCCTCGGCCAGCCGCTCGCTGTAGCGGATGGACAGGTATTGCGAGCCCCTGTCGCTGTGGTGGACCAGCCCTGTGCCCTTTCCGGGACGGCGATCATGCACCGCCTGCTCCAGGGCATCGAGCACGAAGCCCGCATGCGCTGAGGTGCTGACGCGCCAGCCGACGATCTTGCGGGCATAGGCGTCGATGACAAAGGCGACATAGACGAACCCCTTCCAAGTGGCGACATAGGTAAAATCTGACACCCACAGCATGTTTGGCGCGGGCATGCGGAATTGCCTGTTCACCTTGTCCAAGGGGCTTGGCGCCTTCTTGTCCGGGATCGTCGTTCTGTGCGGCTTGCCGCGGATAATGCCCTGAATACCCATACTCTTCATCAGCCGCGCGACCGTGCAGCGGGCCACATCGAAACCCTCACGGCGAAGCTGCCGCCAGACCTTCCGGACGCCGTAGACCCGCCAGTTCTGCTCGAACACACGCCTTATCTCGGCGCGTAGCGCCTCATCCCTCCGCGCACGGTCCGACCGCCGGGCGGGATCAGCCCGCCTGGCCAGGTGATCGTAATAGGTGGAGGGGGCAATCGGCAGAACGCTGCAGATCGGCTCGACCCCGTGCGCATTCCGATGCGCATCAATAAAGCCCACCATCACTTCGACCGGCGGTCGAGCTCCGCCATCGCAAAATACGCTGACGCCTTGCGAAGGATCTCGTTCGCTTGGCGCAGCTCGCGGTTCTCGCGTTCCAGTGCCTTCACGCGGTCGGACATCTCGGTCGGAATACCCGCCCGCTTGCCGCTATCAACCTCGGCCTTCTTAACCCAATCGTTCAAGGTCTGCGGCGCGCAGCCGATCTTAGCCGAAATCGACATGACCGCCTGCCATCGCGTTCCATGCTGCCCCTCATTGTCGAGGACCAGCCGCACCGCGCGCTCGCGCACTTCAGGGGAAAACTTGTTCGTGGTCTTGCTCATGATGCTCCATCCTACTCAGGAGTTGGAGCCTCCGGCAAACTCGGCGCGGTTCAATCCAGTGGCCGGCTTCGCCATCCGGAGCCGCTTCGCCGGCCACCCCAGCTGTAGCGCCAAGACCCGCAATGCACTAAGACTGAAACCGGACCACCCGATAGGGGCAGGCCAGGACCCAAAAGGCCATTCTGATTTATTCGGCGGGCAGACGCATGCATAAGCGGCCGTTCAAACGCTGCCACGCGGATCAAAGAATGCCCGCCTTTCCGGCCCCTTATCACAGTGTTCAAAGACGATCGTTGGTGCAACAGCGCTAAACGT
>NZ_BBPH01000081.1 GCF_000787695.1 Paracoccus sp. PAMC 22219
GCATCGGGGCTGGGCGGGGTCAGCGGGTTGCCCGCGGTCGACGGCGGGGGCGCATAGGCCGGCAGACCCGGCAGGCCCGTCGCCGGAGCCTCGGACGGGGCCGTGCCGCCGAACTGGTCCATGATCGAGCTGTTGTTGGCTTGGCGCGCCGCCAGAATCGTCAGCGCGATCGATGTCGCAAAGATGGCCACGCCCAGGATCCAGGTCACCCGGGTCAGCACGTTGGCCGCCTGGCGGCCCGACATGACGCCGCCGCCGGCACCGCCACCGCCGCCCATGCCCAGCCCGCCCCCTTCGGAACGTTGCAGCAGGACGACCCCGGTCAGCACCAAGGCCAAGATCAGATGGACGGTCAGGATGACGTTTTCCACGGCTTTCGGCCTTTCATTTGCGGACGCGCCTATCTAGTCACCTGTCAGGGTGATGGCAAGCAAGAGTGTCCGATGGTTGCGGTGATGATCCAGGGCACCGGCTCGAATGTCGGCAAGTCGATGCTGGTGGCGGGCCTGTGCCGTGCCGTTGTCCGTCGCGGCCTGTCGGTCGCGCCCTTCAAGCCCCAGAACATGTCCAACAACGCCGCCGTCACCGCCGACGGCGGAGAGATCGGTCGCGCCCAGGCCCTGCAGGCCCGCGCCTGCGGGCTGGAGCCGCATACCGACATGAACCCCGTCCTGCTGAAACCCGAAACCGACCGCGGCGCGCAGGTGATCCTGCACGGCCGCGCCATCGCCCGGGCCGAGGCGCGCGATTACCAGGGGCTCAAGCCCCGCCTGCTGGGCGGCGTGCTGGACAGCTTTGCCCGCCTGTCGGCCGCCCATGACCTGATCATCGTCGAGGGTGCGGGCAGCCCGGCCGAGGTCAACCTGCGCCCCCGCGACATCGCCAACATGGGCTTTGCCCGCGCGGCGGGCGTCCCCGTGGTGCTGGCGGGCGACATCGACCGCGGCGGGGTGATCGCCCAGATCGTCGGCACCCAGGCGGTGATCGATGCGGATGATGCGGCGATGATCCGCGGGTTCCTGGTCAACAAGTTCCGCGGCGACCCGCGCCTGTTCGACGACGGATACCGCATGATCGAGGCGCGCACCGGCTGGCGCGGTTTCGGCGTCGTGCCGTGGTTCGCGGATGCGCATCGCCTGCCGGCGGAGGACGCGGTCGATCTGCGCGCCAGCCGCGGGTCGGGGCTGCATGTCGTCTGCCTGACCCTGTCGCGCATCGCCAATTTCGACGATCTGGACCCGCTGGCGGCAGAGCCGGGCGTGCGCCTGACCATGCTGGTGCCGGGACAGGCGATCCCCGGCGACGCCGATCTGGTGATCCTGCCCGGCACGAAATCGACGCTTGGCGATCTGGCCTTCCTGCGGGCGCAGGGCTGGGGCATCGACCTTGCGGCGCATCACCGGCGCGGCGGGCATGTGCTGGGCATCTGCGGCGGCTATCAGATGCTGGGCCGGGTGATCGACGATCCGTCGGGCGCGGACGGGGTGGCGGGGCAGGTGGCGGGTCTGGGCCTGCTGGACGTGACCACGGTCATGGCTTCCGACAAGCGGCTGACCCGCGTGACCGGCACCGCCCTGGGTCAGCCCGTGTCGGGATACGAGATCCACATGGGCCGCACGTCCGGTCCCGACTGCGCGCGCCTTTGCCCATGTCCCCGACCCGGACGGCGCGACCAGCCCCGATGGCCGCGTCACGGGCAGCTATCTGCACGGGCTGTTTTCCGACGATGCGTTCCGGGCGGCGTTCCTGTCGCGGCTTGGCGCGACCTCGCAGGGCGGGTTCGAGGCCGGGGTCGACGCCGCGCTGGACGCGCTGGCCGATCACTTGGAGGCGCATCTGGACGTCGCGGCCATGCTGGCCGTTGCGCGCTGATCGTTAATCGGGCGTGCGTTGTCGGTGTACGCGCTGTGCACATGCGGTGCAGCAGATGTGACCGCGTGGTGCTGGACGAAACCGGGTCTTCGCGCTAACTGAGGGGCATGGAACAGATCAAAGCCCCCCTGACCCTGTATCTGGCCGCCCCGCGCGGTTTCTGCGCAGGCGTCGACCGCGCCATCAAGATCGTGGAGCTCGCGCTGGAGAAATGGGGGGCCCCGTCTTCGTCCGCCACGAGATCGTGCACAACAAGTACGTCGTCGACACCCTGCGCGACAAGGGCGCCGTCTTCGTCGAGGAGCTGGACGAATGTCCGGCCGACCGACCGGTGATCTTTTCCGCCCACGGCGTCCCAAAGGCCGTCCCGGCCGAGGCGCGGCGCCGCGAGATGGTCTATGTCGACGCGACCTGCCCGCTGGTCAGCAAGGTCCATATCGAGGCCGAACGCCATCACGCCGCGGGCCTTCAGATGGTCATGATCGGCCACAAGGGCCACCCCGAGGTCCTTGGCACCATGGGCCAATTGCCCGAGGGCGAGGTGATCCTGGTCGAGGACGTGGCCGACGTGGCCCGCGTCCAGGTCCGCGACCCCGCGCGGCTGGCCTTCATCACTCAGACCACCCTGTCGGTCGACGACACCGCCGCCGTGGTCGCGGCCCTGCACGACCGCTTTCCCGCGATCGTGGGCCCGGCCAAGGAAGACATCTGCTATGCCACCACCAACCGCCAGGCCGCGGTCAAGGCGGTGGCGCCGCATGTCGACGCGCTGCTGGTGATCGGGGCCGAAAACTCCAGCAACTCCAAGCGCCTGGTCGAGGTCGGGCGCGCCGCCGGATGCGGCTATGCCCAGCTGGTGATGCGCGCCGCAGAGATCGACTGGCGCGCGCTGGACGGAATCCGCAGCATCGGCGTGACCGCCGGCGCCAGCGCCCCCGAGGTGCTGATCAACGAGGTCATCGACGCCTTCCACGCCCGCTATGACGTGACCGTCGAAGTGGTCGAGACCGCGGTGGAACGGGTCGAGTTCAAGGTCCCCCGCGTCCTGCGCGAAACCGCGTGATCGGATCGTCCTGACGCAACCGGCACCTTGCCGGATCGACCGCCGTGGCCCTATCCTCCGGCCACAGGTTGGAGGACCCCACATGACCGTCTATCTGATTGCCGAAGTCACCGTCACCGACGACGCCTGGATCGCCCCCTATGCGGCGGCGGTCCATGACATCGCCGCCCGCCACAACGGCCGCTATCTGTCCCGGTCCGGCCATATCGAGACGCTGGAGGGCGAGGCCCGCGACGTCACCCTGATCGCGCTGGTCGAATTCCCCACCCGCGACGACGCGATGGGGTTCGTCAACGATCCCGACTATGGCCCCCATGCCAAGGCCCGCAAGGGCGGGTCCGTCAGCCATTTCCGGCTGATCGACGACAGCGACGCGGCGGGCAGCATCCCCTATCTTCCCGCGCCTGCCTGAGGTCCGCTGGCCTGCCGCGCCGATCGCGGCTATAGCGGCGCGGACATGGCGGAAAGGGACAGCATGCGGCTCTATTCGATGCCCTCATCGGGCAACAGCTACAAGGTAAGGCTGCTGGCGGCGCTGACCGGCCAGTCGCTGGACCGCGTCGATTGCGAATACGGATCGGCCGCCCTGCAGCAGGCCAAGGACCAGGGCGCGCTGCCCTTCGGCAAGCTGCCGGCGCTGCGGCTGGACGACGGGACGACGCTGGCCGAATCGAACGCGATCCTGTGCTATCTGGGCGAGGGCACGGCCTATTGGCCCGCCAACCGGACCCTGCGCGCGCAGATGCTGGGCTGGATGTTCTGGGAACAGTACAACCACGAACCGGTCATCGCGGTGCGTCAGGCGCTGGTCAGCTATCCCCATCGCGCGGCCGATGCGACGCCCGACCGGCTGGCCGATCTGCTGGATCGCGGCCACGCGCTGCTGTCGGTGATGGAGGATCACCTGGCGACCCAAGCCTGGCTGGTGGGCGATGCGGCCAGTCTGGCCGACATCTGCCTCTATGCCTATACCCACAGCGCGGGCACGCGCGGCGGTTTCGACATGGACCGCTTTCCGGCGGTCCGGGCATGGCTGGCGCGCGTGGCGGCCCTGCCGGGGCGCGTGACCATCCATGGCTGAGCTGTTCGCCTGGACCGATGGCGCCTGCAGCGGCAATCCCGGCCCCGGGGGCTGGGGCGTGCTGATGCGCGCGCTGGACGGCGCAAACGTCGTCAAGCAGCGAGAGCTGCAGGGCGGAGAGGCCGCCACCACCAACAACCGGATGGAGCTGATGGCCGCCATCAGCGCGCTGGAGACGCTGACCCGGCCCAGCACCATCGTGATCGTGACCGACAGCAATTACGTCAAGAACGGCGTCACCCAGTGGATCCACGGCTGGAAGCGCAACGGCTGGAAGACCGCCGACCGCAAGCCCGTCAAGAATGTCGAACTGTGGCAGCGGCTCGACGCCGCACAGGCCACGCACACGGTCGAATGGCGCTGGATCAAGGGCCATGCGGGCCACGCCGAAAACGAACGCGCGGACGAACTGGCCCGCGCGGGCATGGCGCCGTTCAAGCCGTGACGGGACAGGTGGTCGCCGGCCTGCCCACGCTGGTCTGGGTGCTGGACTATGCCTCGGTGCTGGTCTTTGCGCTGACCGGCGCGCTGGTGGCCAGCCGGGCGCAGCTGGACCCGGTGGGCTTTGTCTTCATGGCCGCGATGACGGCGGTGGGGGGCGGCACGCTGCGCGACCTGATCCTGGGCCGCGACGTCGTCTTCTGGGTCGCCCGGCCGTCGCTGATCGTGGTTGCGGCGGTGGCGGCGATGGTCGTGTTCTGGACCGCGCACAGGTTCGAAAGCCGTTATCGCCTGCTGCTGTGGCTGGACGCCTTTGCCCTGTCGGTGGCGGTGCCTGCGGGCGTCGCCGTGGCGCTGGCGGGCGGGTTCAGCCCGGTCATCGTGGTCATCATGGGGGTGGTCACCGGCACCTTCGGCGGGCTGATGCGCGACGTGGTCGGCAACGAGGTGCCGCTGGTCCTGAAACAGGGCGAACTGTATCTGACGGCGGCCTTTGGCGGCGCGCTGGCGGCGGTGCTGCTGGTCTGGATGGGCCTGGGCCGGGTCGAAGCGCTGGTCGCCTGCGGCGTGGTCACCTTCGTTCTGCGCGCGGGCAGCATGGTGCGGGGCTGGAAGCTGCCGGTCTATCGCCCCCGCCCGCCGCGCACGCGGGGCTAGGGCAGGACGGGCGGCTAGGGCACGACGGGCGGCTAGCGCAGGACCGGTGGCCCGGCGCGGCCCGCGTCGATGTTCTGCACCCCGGCGCGCAGGCCTTGGCCGATGCGATGCGCCATCTGCGACCAGGCGCGGGCCGACCAGGGCGGCAGGGTGCGACGCAGCGCCTCGTCGAACAGCGCCAGCCAGATCTCGAAATGCTCGGGGCGGACATTGCCCGCGGACAGGTGCGCGCGCATCGGGCTGCCGTTGTAGCCCGCCTTGTGCAGGATCGCGCCCTTCCAGAAGGCGGCGATGCGATCCTCGTGCGCGGACCAGTCGCCGACATGTTCGGCAAAGATCGGGGCCAGCACCTCGTGCCGCCGCACGGCGCCATAAAAGACGGCGACGGTGCGGTCGATTTCGGCCTCGGTGATGTCGAAACGCTGGTCCATGCGCCGCATCTGGGGCAGGGGCGGCGCGGTTGCAAGGGCCCGCGTGCCGCCGTAAGGGAGGCCACCCGGTCGCAGCCCACCCGGACAAAACAGGAGCGAGCCATGAGCCATTACACCGACGCGCTGACCCAGCTGGGCAGCGATACCCCCCTGCCGCAGCACCCCGACCAGGCCGTGCTGGAACGCGTGCCCAATCCCCAGCCCGGCCAGACCTATGCCGTGCGGTTCACCCAGCCAGAATTCACCAGCCTGTGCCCGCTGACCGGCCAGCCCGATTTCGCGCATCTGGTGATCGATTACGTCCCCGGCGACTGGCTGGTCGAATCGAAATCGCTGAAGCTGTTCCTGGGCAGTTTCCGCAACCACGGTGCCTTCCACGAGGATTGTACCGTGGGCATCGGTCGCCGCATCGCCGATCTGCTGGCGCCGCAATGGCTGCGCATCGGCGGATACTGGTATCCGCGCGGCGGCATGCCGATCGATGTGTTCTGGCAGACGGGTGGGCCGCCGCAGGGGCTGTGGCTGCCAGATCAGGGCGTCCCGACCTATCGCGGTCGCGGCTGACCGCGCGCCCTCAGCCGCGCCAGGATCGCAGCGCGATCAGCGCGGTGTCGATCACGTCGCCAAGACGCGCCAGCAGATGTTCGGGTTCCGGCGCTGTGCTGTCGGTATCCGCATCCAGCCGCGCCATCAGCCGCGACAGGCGACGCTGGTGGATGCCGGTCCACAGCTGGACCGGGTCCGCGATCAGCCCCGCGAAGGTGGTGACCAGCGACCCCGCCACGGCCAGCGCCACCCCCGTGGCGATGACGTAAGCCGGAGAGATGTCCACCGGAAAGGCCCAGTACCACGCCCGCCCCAACGTATCGCCCAGGGCGAAGTCCCGCACCGCCGCGCCATGCGCGCGCATCTGCGCCATCGGCCCGGCCAGAGAGATCATGCCCGGCGTCGCGCGGTGAAACAGCGCGATCCCCACGGTCAGCACGATCAGCGAGGTCGTGATCTCGGCCACGGCATTGCGGGTGTCGGCATGGCTGTGGATGGCACGGGCGATGCGGTCGGGGGACGCGTCCGGGCCCAGGTCCTGCTGTTGCAGATCGGCGATCAGCGCTGTCAGGTCGCGCTGGATCACGGTCGAGACGTCAGAGCGCAGGAACACCCGCCGCGTGCGCAGCCAGCCGCCCAGCCTCGGCGCCCCCACCCGCTTCAGCGCCCAGCCCGCGCCCAGCATCATCAGGGCCACCGGGGCCAGCATCACGTTCACCGGCGCGCGCAGCAGGTCCGCGCCGATCGCGTGCCGGTGCAGCGCCAGCGTGCCGCGCGGACCGTAGCGCATGTGGGCAAAGCGGCGCAGCGCGGCGTCGCGGCGGGTCAGGCGGCTGCGCAGGGGGGCGGGGGGCATCGGAACCTCAACGGAGCGGTGGCGGCAGTCTAGCGGGGCGGGGGCCGCGCGCTAGGTTCGGCGCTTGCAGCGCCAAGCGGCGCTTTCTATAGAGGGCGGATGAAATTTCCGGCGTTCGGATCTCGAATTAGCAGCCCGGTGGCGTGAGGTTTCACGCCGCCGGGTCAGTCTTGTCCGAACATCTCTCAAAGGAACGCCCCGATGGCCGACGCCACGCAGCCCGATTACCGCGATACCGTCTTTCTGCCCCAGACAGAGTTTCCGATGCGTGCGGGCCTGCCCGCGCGCGAACCCGAATGGCTGGAGCGGTGGGCGCGCATCGGCGTCTATGACCGCCTGCGGTCGACGGCGGCGGGGCGCAAGCCGTTCGTCCTGCATGACGGCCCGCCTTATGCGAACGGCCATCTGCATATCGGCCACGCGCTGAACAAGACCATCAAGGACATCGTGGTGCGCAGCCATCAGATGATGGGCTTTGACGCGCGCTATGTCCCGGGCTGGGACTGCCACGGCTGCCGATCGAATGGAAGATCGAGGAGAAGTACCGCAAGGAAGGTCGCGACAAGGATGCGGTCGACATGGTCGAGTTCCGCCAGGAATGCCGCCGCTTTGCCGACGAATGGGTTGCCATCCAGCGCGACGAGTTCAAGCGTCTTGGCGTGACCGGGGCCTGGGACCGGCCCTATCTGACGATGGATTTTCACGCCGAAGCCGTCATCGCCGCCGAGTTCATGAAGCTGGTGATGAACGGATCGCTCTATCAGGGGTCCAAGCCCGTGATGTGGTCGCCCGTGGAAAAGACCGCCCTGGCCGAGGCCGAGGTCGAATACCATGACCACACCAGCCACACGATCTGGGTGCGGTTCGGGGCCGTCAGCGGGTCGGGTATTTTTGCAACGGAGAGCGACGCCAAGGTGGTCATCTGGACCACCACGCCTTGGACCATTCCGCAGAACCGTGCGGTCGCGTTCAACCCCGAGATCGGCTATGGCCTGTACCGGGTCGTCGCGGTGGCCGAGGGTGCGACGGCCGTGGCCGGAGAGCGTCTGGTTCTGGCCGATGCCTTGGCACAGGGCGTCATGACGCAGGCCAAGGTCACCGAGTTCGAGCGGGTTGCCGATGTGACTGCCGCCGATCTGGACGGATTGGTCCTGGCCCACCCGCTGCGCGGGGTCGAGGGCGGTGCGGGCGAGTGGGATTACGATGTCCCCATGCTGCCTGGCGATCATGTCACCGACGAGGCGGGCACGGGCTTTGTCCACACCGCGCCCAGCCATGGCGACGACGATTATCAGCTGGGCCTGCGGTTCAAGCTGCCGATGACCTACAACGTCGAGCCGGACGGCAGCTATCGCAAGGACCTTCCGATCTTTGGCGGAGAGGCGATCGTGGCGCCGGACGGCAAGGACGGTCCGGCGAATGTCAGCGTCATCAAGCAGCTGGCCTGGGCCGGCGCGCTGCTGGCCAAGGGCAAGATCAAGCACTCCTATCCGCACAGCTGGCGGTCCAAGGCGCCGCTGATCTATCGCAACACCCCGCAATGGTTCGCAGCCATCGACAAGCCGCTGGACGACGGCATGGGCCAGCACGGCGACACGATCCGGGCGCGGGCGCTGACCTCGATCGACCAGCTGGTCAAGTGGTGGCCCAAGACCGGGCGCAACCGCATCCAGTCGATGGTCGAGAACCGCCCCGATTGGGTGCTGTCCCGCCAGCGGGCCTGGGGCGTGCCGCTGACCTGTTTCGTGCGCCGGGGGGCCAAGCCGACCGACGACGACTTCCTGCTGCGCGACGCGCGCCTGAACGACCGCATCGTCGCGGCCTTCGAGGCGGATGGTGCCGATGTCTGGTACAGCGCGGGCTTCAAGGCGCGGATGCTGGACGGGATCGCGGACCCCGAGGCCTATGACCAGGTCATGGACGTGCTGGACGTGTGGTTCGATTCAGGCTCGACCCACAGTTTCGTGCTGCGCGACCGCGAGGATGGCGCGCCGAACGGCATCGCGGATGTGTACCTTGAGGGCACCGACCAGCACCGCGGTTGGTTCCAGTCGTCGCTGTTGCAGGCCAGCGCGACCAAGGGCCGCGCGCCCTATCGCAATGTGGTCACGCATGGCTTCACGCTGGACGAGAAGGGCATGAAGATGTCCAAGTCGCTTGGCAACACCATCGTGCCCGCCAAGGTGATCGAACAGTACGGCGCCGATATCCTGCGCCTGTGGGTGGCACAGGCCGACTACACCGCCGACCAGCGGATCGGCCCCGAGATCCTGAAGGGCACCGCCGACAGCTATCGCCGCCTGCGCAACACGCTGCGATTCCTGCTGGGGGCGCTGGCCGGGTTCAATGATGCCGAACGTGTCCAGCCCGCGCAGATGCCCGAGCTGGAGCAGTGGATGCTGCACCGTCTGGCGCAGCTGGATCACCAAGTCCGGCAAGGCTATGCGTCCTTCGATTTCCAGGGCGTGTTTCAGACGCTGTTCCAGTTCTGCACGGTCGATCTTTCGGCCTTCTATTTCGACGTGAGGAAGGACGCGCTGTATTGCGATGCGGCAGACAGCGACCGCAGGCGTGCGTCGCGGACGGTGCTGGACCTGCTGTTCCACCGGCTGGTGACCTGGCTGGCGCCGATCCTGCCTTTCACGATGGAAGATGTCTGGCTGTCGCGCTTTCCGTCCGACGACGACAGTGTGCACCTGCACGATTTCGCGGCCACCCCGGCCGATTGGCTGAACGAGCCGCTGGCGGCCAAGTGGGACCATGTCCGCCGCGCCCGCCGCGTCGTCACGGCGGCTCTGGAGGTCAAGCGGACCGATAAGACCATCGGTGCCAGCCTGGAGGCCGCGCCCGTCGTCCATGTCGAGGATGCCCAGATGCTGGCCGCGCTGAAATCGGTGGCTTTCGCCGATATCTGCATCACCTCGGACCTGTCGCTGACTGCAGACCCTGCACCGACCGAGGCGTTCCGCATGACCGAGGCCCCCGGTATCGGCGTGGTGTTCGAGACCGCGGACGGCGACAAATGTCAGCGCTGCTGGAAGATCCTGCCCGACGTGGGCACGCATGCCCATCCCGGTGTCTGCGCGCGCTGCGACGCGGTCCTGGGATGACCGATGACGACCTGCGCGGGGCCATCCTTGCGCAGGTCGCCCGGCTGCGGCCGGGCACCACCTGCTGTCCCAGCCAGATCGCCCGCGACCTGGCCACGGACTGGCGCCCGCTGATGGACCCGCTGCGGCGCCTTGCGCTGCAGATGGCGGTGGAGGGGGACATCGCGGTCCTGCAGAAGGGGCGGCCGGCGGGGCCCGACCCGCGCGGCCCGATCCGGCTGGCGCAGCGAGGCTAGACCAGCCACCACCCCCGCGCCTTCAACTGGTTGCGAATCATCTTTTCCGGGGCAGGGGTCGGCCTGTCGGCAAAGATCGGGCGCACCTTCTGGCGGCCCTTGTCCTGATAGATCAGCTTGCGCGCCGGTTCCCATTCCCGCAGCACGCGCTTGACCTCCTTGGCGGCCACGGCACTTTCCAGCGCCACGATCGCAGCCTCGGGGTCGCGGGCATAGAGGAGCGGCAGCCTGCGGTAATGGCAGGTCACGTCGCCGTCCAGCCCGTCCAGCGCCGGTCCGGGCCGCCCGCCGCCCAGGCTGTGGATGACCAGCGGCAGCACCGCCTGATCCAGCCACGGGTCCATCATCTGGCAGGCCAGTTCGTCATGCGGGCCGTCGCGCAGGGCCAGCGCCCAAGCCAGGAACCGCTGTCCGAATTCCGCAGGGTCGGACCCGAAGAACCAGCCCGCGTTGAAATACAGGTACCGTTCCCAATGTTCGTCCGGCTGCGAAAGGTCCAGCGTGGGGGCGAAGGACAGCCCGAACCGATCATAGAGCGACTGCCAGATGGCGTGATAGCCCGGCCCATACAGGGGCGGCTTGGGCCAAGTCCCCTCGCGTCGCATCGAGCGGAAGGCCGGGTATAGTCGAAGCGCACGCGATCCAGCGGCCCGGTGATCAGCGTGTCGGTGTCAAGGAACAGGAACGGCTTGCCTGCAGGCAGGACCGACAGGGCCTCGATCTTGTTCCCCTGCGGATAGGCCGCGCCGAAATGGCGGGCGGTGACCGGCACGATCGTCGCGCCAAAATCGGTCAGCAGCTGGCGGCACGGGTCCGAGATCGCCGTGTCATGCCCGCTCCAGGCACCGTCGGGGGTGGGTTCGGCGATGAACACCGTGCCGGTGAAATCCGGGGCATGGGCACGCAGGCTGGCCATGAGGATCACGGCCTCGAACTCCAGTCGTCCGGCTTGGGCGACGATCAGCAGGTTGGGCTGCGTGTGTTTCTTGGCGGGCACCCGGCATCCTTTGCGGAACGTGATCGGGTTCAGCCTAGCGGTTGTGCAGGGACAGCAAAAGCCCCGCTGCAGGTTTAGCACCTGCCACCACTTGATCGTCCGGAATGTCGGGAAAGTGGTGGGCGACCCTGGAATCGAACCAGGCGTGGGTCTCCCCGGCGGAGTTACAGTCCGCTGCCGCACCTTGCAGCACGTCGCCCGCCGATCGCTTTCGGCGTGCGGGGTGATTAGCTGCCCCGCCGGGGGGCGTCAAGCGGATTTCCGGGGCTTGCGCGATGCGCGTCACGCGCGCAGAGAAGGGTCCACAAGGAAAGGAGGCCGCGCATGTCCGACAAAAACGGAAACGCCAAGAAGCCCACATGGGTCATCGACAAGGAACGCGCCCGCCGCGCCGCCGCCGCCGAGACGGTCTGGCTGTTCGGCCTGCACGCGGTCCGCGACGCGCTGGCCAACCCGGTCCGCGAAAAACTGCGCCTGGTGGTGACCCAGAACGCGGTCACCCGCCTTGGCGACCTGCACGGGATGGAGCCCGAGATCACCGATCCGCGCGTCTTCGACAAGGCGGTGGGGCTGGCCGCCGAAAGCGTGCACCAGGGTGCCGCGCTGGAGGTCAAGCCGCTGAAATGGGGCAGCCTGTCCGAAGTGGCCCTGCGCGAGGCGCTTGGAGAGACGCGGCCGCTGCTGGTGGCGCTGGACCGGGTGACCGACCCGCACAACGTCGGCGCGATCTTGCGGTCGGCCGAGGTGTTCGCGCCCGCGCGGTCATCGCCCCGTCGCGCCATTCCGCGCCCGAGACGGGGGCCCTGGCCAAGACCGCGTCGGGCGCGCTGGAACGCCAGCCCTATCTGCGCGTGCCGAACCTAGCCGAGGCGCTGACGCAGCTGAAGAACATGGGCTTCATCCTGGTGGGCCTGGACGGCACCGGCACCGAATCGCTGCCCGACCTGATGTCGGACCTGTCGGGAAGGGCGGTCTGTCTGGTGCTGGGCGCCGAAGGTCCGGGCATGCGCGAGCTGACGATGAAGACCTGCGACCATGTCGCGCGGATTCCCTTTGCCGCCGATTTCGGATCGTTGAACGTCTCGAACGCCGCGGCCGTGGCGCTGTATGCCGCAGGGCGTGCCTGAATATCACATCCCTGCGACGATTATGTCACGCGCGTTGAGATTTGGTCCGGCTGCTGTCAAGTAGACCGGACCGCAACCGCCGAGTCGCCATGAAAGCCTGTTTCCTGTCCCTGCTGATCAGCCTTGCTGCCGCCCTTCCGGCGGCGGCGCAGGACTGGGCCGTGGGCGGGTTCGATCCGGTAGGCTATGCACAGGCAGGCCGGCCCACCCCCGGACGCAGCGACATCGCCACGATGTGGCGGGGCCAGCTGTGGCATTTCGCGTCCGAGGAGAACCGCGCCCGGTTCGAGGCCGACCCCCGGTCCTTTGCGCCGGCGCTGGACGGGATGTGCCCGGTCTCGATCGTCGACGGGCGGCCGCAGATGGGCGACCCGCGCCATTTCGCGGTGGTGTCGGGGCGGCTGTACCTGCTGGAATCGGGTGCCGCCGAACGCCGGCTGTCCAGCGATCCGGCAGGGATCACCGACGAGGCGCGGCAGATCTGGCGCCGGCGCTGACATCGTTCGAATCACAAATGCGCGATCGGGCTGGAACTTTTTTGCCTGATGCCCATTTACATCCCATGGCATGACCCCGGAACGGTCATGTCCAGATCACTGTCCCTCGTTCCGCGACTTGCGCCCGGCCATCGTATGGACCGGGCGCTTTTTCTATGAGAGGCTTCAACCTGCGGCTGCGGCCCGAGGGAGAGATGATCATGGACATCCATACGGACGAGGATCACGACATCGCGCGCATCGCCCGCGATACCAAGGTCGTGGCGATGGTGGGACTGTCCCCCAACGAGGCGCGGCCCAGCTGGGGCGTCGCCCGCTATCTTCAGTCCCAGGGCATCCGCGTCATCCCGGTCAATCCCGGCCATGACGGCCAGACCATCCTGGGCGAACGGGTCTATGCCACGCTGGCCGACATTCCCGCCGCCGAAGGGGTGCAGCTGGTCGACATCTTCCGCCGCTCGGACGCGGTGGGGCAGGTGGTCGACGATGCCTTGGCGCATCTGCCCGACCTGCGGGTGATCTGGACGCAGCTTGGCGTGCGCGACGATGCGGCTGCCGAACGCGCGCGGGCCCGCGGCATCACCGTCGTGCAGGACCGTTGCCCCAAGATCGAGTTTCCGCGCTATCTGTAGCGGCCGGATATCTGCTTGACGGGCGGGCGGGCTGGCACTAATCAGACCCGACCTCAGGGGTATAGCTCAGTTGGTAGAGCATCGGTCTCCAAAACCGAGGGTCGTGGGTTCGAGTCCCCCTGCCCCTGCCAGGTCCTTCCGCCAGACCTGCGACCTGACCGCGATCAGGGTTGAAAAGCCGGGCGCGCCCGGCTAGACCCGCGAACGCATTTGCTCAAGGAGCCGCCCGTGGCCAATCCCGTCCAGTTCATCAACCAGGTCCGCGCCGAAGCTGCCAAGATTTCCTGGCCGACGCGCCGCGAGGTGATCACCACGACCATCATGGTCCTGATCTTCGCATCCATCACCAGCCTGTTCTTTTTCCTGGTCGACCTGACGATCCGCACCGGTCTGACCCAGGGGCTGCGCCTGATCAGCGGCTGATCGGGGCTTGCAATTGCGGGCGGGGGGCGGTATTTCCCCCCGACTGTCCGGGACACGGCGTGCATCGAATGCGCATGCGCGCCGATTTACATTTTTCCGGACACCATGGAATTCAAAGGGTTGGCGCGGTGTCCGCGTGATTCCCGAAAAGATGAGCAGGGGTCGATCGAGACATGGCAAAACGTTGGTATTCGGTCAGCGTCCTGTCGAACTTCGAAAAGAAGGTCGCCGAGGCGATTCGCCAGTCCGTCACCGAGAAGGGCCTGGATGACCAGATCGACGAGGTTCTGGTCCCGACCGAGGAAGTGATCGAGATCCGTCGCGGCAAGAAGGTGACGTCCGAGCGCCGCTTCATGCCCGGCTATGTGCTGGTGCACATGGAGATGTCGGACCGGACCTATCACCTGGTCAACTCTATCAACCGCGTCACCGGCTTTCTGGGCGCGCAGGGCAAGCCGATGCCGATGCGCGACGACGAAGTGAACATGATGCTGCACCGCTCGGACGACGGCGCACCCGCCGCGCCGCGCAACCTGATCCGCTTCGATGTGGGCGAGAAGGTCAGCGTGACCGACGGCCCGTTCGAAGGGTTCTCGGGGATGGTCGAGGAGATCGACGAGATTTCCTCGCGCATCAAGGTGACGGTGTCGATCTTTGGCCGGCCCACGCCGGTCGAACTGGAATTCACGCAGGTTTCGAAATCTTCGTGATGGGCTGCGGGAGGCCGTGAGGCCGCACCGCTAAATCGGCCCCCCTGCGGGGCTTGATGACAAAGGAGAAGGCCACATGGCCAAGAAAGTTGTTGGCAGCCTGAAGCTGCAGATCAAGGCGGGCCAAGCGAACCCGTCGCCCCCCGTCGGCCCGGCTCTGGGTCAGCGCGGCATCAATATCATGGCGTTCTGCAAAGAGTTCAACGCCAAGACCCAGGAGATGGAGCCCGGTTCGCCCGTGCCCGTCGTCATCACCTATTATGCCGACAAGTCGTTCACCTTCGCGACCAAGACGGCGCCGGCATCCTTCCTGCTGAAGAAGGCCGCTGGCCTGAAGCCGGTCGGCAAGCGCAACCGCGCCAAGGGTTCGGACAAGCCGGGTCGTTCGACCGCAGGCACCGTCACGGTCAAGCAGATCCGCGAGATCGCCGAGGCCAAGATGGCCGATCTGTCCGCGAACGACGTGGATGCCGCGATGAAGATCATCGTGGGTTCGGCCCGTTCGATCGGTATCGAGGTGAGGGGCTGATCATGGCACATTCCAAGAAAAAGACCGCCG
Source organism: Paracoccus sp. PAMC 22219 (assembly GCF_000787695.1). Taxonomy (GTDB): domain Bacteria; phylum Pseudomonadota; class Alphaproteobacteria; order Rhodobacterales; family Rhodobacteraceae; genus Paracoccus. Next base: position 15,239 of record NZ_BBPH01000081.1, read on the forward strand.
CGCGCGCAGCCTTCGAAGGCAAGACCAACCTGACCGTCGAGGACGCCGTCAAGCTGGTCAAGGCACAGGCATCGGCCAAGTTCGACGAGACCGTCGAGATCGCGCTGAACCTGGGCGTCGACCCGCGTCACGCCGACCAGATGGTCCGTGGTGTAGTGACCCTGCCCGCAGGCACCGGGAAGGACGTCCGCGTCGCCGTGTTCGCCCGTGGCCCCAAGGCTGACGAAGCCAAGGCCGCCGGTGCGGACATCGTCGGCGCCGAGGACCTGATGGAGACCATCCAGTCCGGCAAGATCGAGTTCGACCGTTGCATCGCGACGCCGGACATGATGCCGCTGGTCGGTCGTCTGGGCAAGATCCTGGGCCCGCGCAACCTGATGCCGAACCCCAAGGTCGGCACCGTGACGATGGACGTGAAATCGGCCGTCGAAGCAGCCAAGGGTGGCGAAGTCCAGTTCAAGGCCGAGAAGGCCGGCGTGGTCCATGCGGGCATCGGCAAGGTCTCGTTCGACGAGGACAAGCTGGCCCAGAACCTGCGCGCCTTCGTGGACGCGGTCAGCCGCGCCAAGCCGACGGGTGCCAAGGGCACCTACATGAAAAAGGTCTCGATCAGCTCGACCATGGGTCCGGGCGTGTCGATCGACGTGGTTTCCGCAACCGCGAACTGACCACAGGAATTTCCCCGCCGGACAAGGGCGGGGAATGGCGGGGCCGCACGCGGCCCTGTCCTGTCCGAGACGGAGGGTGCGGGGGAGACCTTGCTTAATTGCCTTCCTGAGATGGGGAAGCGTTTTTCCGAGGCCCAGTCCTTCGGGTGATCTTGCCCTAACGGACCCGACCCGGTCCCGTTCGAGACCGGGAAAAGTGAGAGCCGGGGGGAACCCCAACTTGGAGTGAAACCGTGGATAGAGCACAGAAAGAACAGCTGGTCGACGAGCTCGGCCAGATCTTCGAAAGCTCTGGCGTCGTGGTGGTTGCCCACTACGAGGGGATGACGGTTGCACATATGCAGGACCTCCGCGCGCGCATGCGCGAAGCGGGTGGTTCGGTTCGCGTTGCCAAGAACAAGCTCGCCAAGATCGCCCTGGAAGGAAAGCCTTGCGCAAGCATCGCCGACTATCTGACGGGCATGACCGTGATCACCTATTCGGAGGATCCGACCGCTGCTGCGCGGATCGCCGACAAGTACTCCAAGGATAACGATCGTTTCGTGATCCTGGGCGGTGCGATGGGTGGTTCGGCCCTGGATCCGGCCGGTGTGAAAGCCGTCGCCTCGATGCCGTCGCGTGATGAGCTGATTGCTCAGATCGTGTCGTGCCTCGGTGCGCCTGCCAGCAACATCGCCGGTGCCATTGGCGCGCCTGCTTCGAACATCGCGAGCATCCTTACGACCCTCGAGGAACGTGAGGCTGCGTAAGCAACCTATTCCCGACTGGTGGTTGAAGACCCGACGTTGGAACATTAACTGGAAAGAACGGAAAAATGGCTGATCTGAAGAAACTCGCCGAAGAAATCGTGGGCCTGACCCTGCTGGAAGCCCAGGAACTGAAAACCATCCTGAAGGATGAGTACGGCATCGAGCCGGCCGCCGGTGGCGCCGTCATGATGGCTGGCCCCGCTGCTTCGGCAGAAGCCGCCGAAGAGAAGACCGAATTCGACGTCGTCCTGGTCGAAGCCGGCGCCAACAAGATCAACGTGATCAAGGAAGTTCGCGGCATCACCGGTCTGGGCCTGAAAGAAGCCAAGGACCTGGTCGAAGCTGGCGGCAAGGTCAAAGAAGGCGCTTCCAAGGCTGACGCCGAAGAAGTGAAGAAGAAGCTGGAAGCAGCCGGCGCCAAAGTCGAGCTGAAGTAATCGATCCTTTGATCGGTTGAAGACAGGCAGGGTCCGGGGTTTCCCGGTCCCTGCCGAACCTGTCTTGAAGGGCGGTCCGGCTGACGGACATTCCTTCAGGGCATGTTCGAGGTTCGGGAGCCGCGCGGTGGGACGCGTGGCACGAATGGAACCTCACCCCTGCATTCGTAGGTGCGTTCCGGGGGCCCCGACCCGGACGCGCGCGAAGACGAAAGGTGACAAGACCCCATGGCGCAAGCTTATGTCGGCCAAAAGCGGATCCGCCGCTACTATGGCAACATCCGTGAAGTTCTGGAGATGCCGAACCTGATCGAGGTTCAGAAATCCTCCTATGACCTGTTCCTGAACTCGGGCGAGGGCAGCGGTCATAACGATGGTGACGGCATCCAGGGCGTGTTCCAGTCGGTGTTCCCGATCAAGGACTTCAACGAGACGGCGACGCTGGAATTCGTGAAGTACGAGCTGGAGAAGCCGAAATACGACGTGGACGAGTGCCAGCAGCGCGACATGACCTATGCCGCGCCGCTGAAGGTCACCCTGCGTCTGATCGTGTTCGATGTCGACGAGAACACTGGGGCGAAATCCGTCAAGGACATCAAGGAACAGGACGTCTTCATGGGCGACATGCCCCTGATGACGACGAACGGCACGTTCATCGTGAACGGCACCGAGCGCGTGGTCGTGTCCCAGATGCACCGTTCGCCCGGCGTGTTCTTCGACCATGACCGCGGCAAGACGCACAGCTCGGGCAAGCTGCTGTTCGCCTGCCGCATCATTCCCTATCGCGGATCGTGGCTGGACTTCGAATTCGACGCCAAGGACCTTGTGTTCGCGCGCATCGACCGCCGCCGCAAATTGCCGGTGACGACGCTGCTCTATGCCCTGGGCATGGATCAGGAAGCGATCATGGACGCGTTCTATCAGACCGTTTCCTATACCCTGCGCCGCGAGGGGCGCGAGCAGGGCTGGGTCACCCGGTTCTTCCCCGAGCGGATGCGCGGCACGCGCCCGGTCTTTGACCTGGTCAACGCCGATACGGGCGAGGTCATCGCCAAGGCCGGCGAGAAAGTCACGCCCCGCCTGGTCAAGAAGCTGCTGGAAGCCGAGGAGCAGCTGAACCTGTTCGTCCCGTTCGAGCGCATCGTCGGCCGCTTTGTCGCCAAGGACATCGTCAACGACCAGACCGGCTTCATCTATGCCGAGGCCGGCGACGAGATCACCGCGGAATACGACAAGCAGGGCGAGATGACCGGCGGCCTGCTCAAGGTGCTGCTGGACAACGACATCACGGACGTGCCGGTGCTGGACATCGACCACGTCAACGTCGGTCCCTACATCCGCAACACGATGGCTGCCGACAAGAACATGGGCCGCGAAGGCGCGCTGATGGACATCTATCGCGTCATGCGTCCGGGCGAGCCGCCCACCGTCGAGGCCGCGTCCAACCTGTTCAATTCGCTGTTCTTCGACAGCGAGCGTTACGACCTGTCCGCCGTCGGCCGGGTCAAGATGAACATGCGCCTTGATCTGGATGCCCCCGACACGCAGCGCACGCTGCGCCACGAGGACATCGTTCACTGCATCAGCGGCTTGGTCGAACTGCGTGACGGCAAGGGTGAGATCGACGACATCGACCACCTGGGCAACCGCCGGGTGCGTTCGGTCGGCGAACTGATGGAAAATCAGTACCGCGTCGGCCTGCTGCGCATGGAGCGGGCCATCCGCGAGCGCATGTCCGGGGTCGAGATCGACACCGTCATGCCGCAGGACCTGATCAACGCGAAACCCGCAGCGGCGGCGGTGCGTGAATTCTTCGGCTCCAGCCAGCTGTCGCAGTTCATGGACCAGACCAACCCGCTGTCCGAAGTGACGCACAAGCGTCGCCTGTCGGCCCTTGGGCCGGGCGGTCTGACGCGCGAGCGTGCAGGCTTCGAGGTTCGCGACGTCCACCCGACCCATTATGGCCGGATGTGCCCGATTGAGACGCCGGAAGGTCAGAACATCGGTCTGATCAACAGCCTTGCCACCTTCGCGCGGGTCAACAAGTACGGCTTCATCGAGACGCCCTACCGCAAGGTTGTCGATGGTCACGTGACCGACGACGTCGTCTACATGTCCGCGACCGAGGAGATGCGTCACACCGTGGCGCAGGCCAACGCGACGCTGGACGAGAACGGCAACTTCACCGACGAGCTGATCTCGACCCGCCAGTCGGGCGACTTCATGCTGAACCCGGTCGATGCCGTCGATCTGATCGACGTGTCGCCCAAGCAGCTGGTGTCCGTTGCCGCGGCGCTGATCCCGTTCCTTGAGAACGACGACGCCAACCGCGCGCTGATGGGCTCGAACATGCAGCGTCAGGCCGTGCCTCTGCTGCGTGCCGAGGCGCCATTCGTCGGCACTGGCATGGAAGCCACCGTGGCGCGCGATTCTGGCGCCGCGATCATGGCGCGCCGCAGCGGCATCATCGACCAGGTCGATGCGCAGCGGATCGTGGTCCGGGCGACCGAGGACATGGGCGCGGGCGACGCGGGCGTGGACATCTATCGTCTGCGCAAGTTCAAGCGTTCGAACCAGTCCTCGACCATCAACCAGCGTCCGCTGGTGAAGGTCGGCGAGAAGGTCGTGGCCAACCAGGTCATCGCGGACGGTCCCTCGACCGACCAGGGCGAACTGGCGATCGGCCGGAACGTGGTTGTCGCGTTCATGCCGTGGAACGGCTACAACTACGAGGACTCGATCCTGATCTCCGAGCGGATTCACCGCGACGACGTGTTCACCTCGATCCATATCGACGAATACGAGGTTGCGGCCCGCGACACCAAGCTGGGGCCGGAGGAGATCACCCGCGACATCCCGAACGTGGGCGAAGAGGCCCTGCGCAACCTGGATGAAGCCGGCATCGTCTATATCGGTGCCGAATGCGGTCCGGGCGACATCCTGGTGGGCAAGATCACCCCCAAGGGCGAAAGCCCCATGACGCCGGAAGAAAAGCTGCTGCGCGCCATCTTTGGTGAAAAGGCGTCCGACGTCCGCGACACCTCGCTGCGTCTGCCGCCCGGTGCCTATGGCACGATCGTCGAGGTCCGGGTGTTCAACCGCCACGGCGTCGACAAGGACGAGCGCGCCCTGCAGATCGAGCGCGAGGAAGTCGAGCGTCTGGCGCGCGACCGCGACGACGAACAGGGCATTCTGGACCGCAACATCTATGCGCGCCTGAAGACCCTGATCATGGGTAAGACCGCCCTGAAGGGCCCGAAGGGCATCAAGTCGGGGACCGAGATCACCGAAGAGCTGCTGGGCACCATGTCCCGCGGCCAGTGGTGGCAGTTGGCCATCGGCGAAGAAGACATCGCCAAGGATGTCGAGGCGCTGAACGGTCAGTACGACACCCAGAAGAAGCTGCTGGAAGCCCGCTTCGAGGACAAGGTCGAGAAGGTCCGTCAGGGCGACGACCTGCCGCCGGGCGTGATGAAGATGGTCAAGGTGTTCGTCGCCGTGAAGCGCAAGCTTCAGGCGGGGGACAAGATGGCCGGTCGTCACGGCAACAAAGGCGTCGTGTCCAAGGTCGTCCCGATGGAGGACATGCCGTTCCTGGCGGACGGCACCCCCGTCGACCTGGTTCTGAACCCCCTGGGCGTGCCGTCGCGCATGAACGTGGGTCAGATCCTGGAGACCCACATGGGTTGGGCCAGCCGTGCCCTGGGCCTCAAGATCGACGAGGCGCTGGAGGATTACCGCCGCAATGGCGACATGACTCCAGTCCGCGAGGCCATGCGCATCGGTTACGGCGACGATCTGTATGCCGACACGTTCGAGGGCATGGAGGACGAACAGCTGCGCGAGCACGCCGACACGGTGCGCACGGGTGTTCCGATCGCCACGCCGGTCTTCGACGGTGCCAAGGAAGCCGATGTCAATGACGCGCTGACCCGTGCCGGGTTCGACACGTCGGGCCAGTCGGTGGTGTTCGATGGCCGTTCGGGCGAACAGTTCGCCCGCAAGGTCACGGTCGGGATGAAGTACGTCCTGAAGCTGCACCACCTTGTCGATGACAAGATGCACGCACGTTCGACGGGTCCGTACTCGTTGGTCACGCAGCAGCCGTTGGGCGGTAAGGCCCAGTTCGGTGGCCAGCGTCTTGGCGAGATGGAGGTCTGGGCACTGGAAGCTTACGGCGCCGCCTATACGTTGCAGGAAATGCTGACCGTCAAGTCGGACGACGTCGCCGGTCGCACCAAGGTCTACGAGTCCATCGTCAAGGGCGAGGACAACTTCGAGGCTGGTGTGCCGGAATCGTTCAACGTGCTGGTCAAGGAGGTCCGGGGTCTGGGCCTCAACATGGAACTCCTGGATGTGGACGAGGACGAGTGAGGGCTTTGGCCCTCACCACCCCTTCCTCCATGCCCTTCATTAGGAATTGAGAATGAACCAGGAACTTGCCACGAACCCCCTGAACCCGCTGGCCCCGCCGCGGCAGTTCAATGAAATCAAGATCTCGCTGGCCTCGCCCGAAGAAATTCTGGCTTGGTCCTTTGGCGAGGTGAAGAAGCCTGAAACCATCAACTACCGCACGTTCAAGCCGGAACGTGACGGCCTGTTCTGCGCGCGCATCTTTGGTCCGATCAAGGATTACGAATGCCTGTGCGGCAAGTACAAGCGCATGAAGTATCGCGGCCTGGTCTGCGAAAAATGCGGCGTCGAGGTGACCCTGCAGAAGGTCCGCCGCGAGCGGATGGGCCATATCGAGCTGGCCGCCCCCGTGGCCCACATCTGGTTCCTGAAGTCGCTGCCGAGCCGCATCGGCCTGATGCTGGACATGACGCTGCGCGATCTGGAACGCATCCTGTACTTCGAGAACTATGTCGTCATCGAGCCGGGTCTGACCGACCTGACCTATGGCCAGCTGCTGTCCGAGGAAGAGTTCTTGGATGCGCAGGACAACTTTGGCGCCGACGCCTTCCAGGCGGATATCGGTGCCGAGGCCATCCGCGCGATGCTGGCCAACATCGACCTGGCGGCGACCGCCGACCAGCTGCGCGAGGACCTGAAGGCCGCCACCGGCGAGCTGAAGCCCAAGAAGATCATCAAGCGCCTGAAGATCGTCGAGAGCTTCCTGGAATCGGGCAACCGTCCGGAATGGATGGTCCTGACCGTGATCCCAGTCATTCCGCCGGAACTGCGTCCGCTGGTCCCGCTGGACGGCGGCCGGTTCGCCACGTCGGACCTGAACGACCTGTATCGCCGGGTGATCAACCGGAACAACCGCCTCAAGCGGCTGATCGAGCTGCGCGCCCCCGACATCATCGTGCGCAACGAAAAGCGCATGCTGCAGGAATCGGTCGATGCGCTGTTCGACAACGGCCGTCGCGGCCGCGTCATCACGGGCAACAACCGTCGCCCGCTGAAGTCGCTGTCGGACATGCTGAAAGGCAAGCAAGGCCGCTTCCGCCAGAACCTTCTGGGCAAGCGCGTCGACTTTTCGGGTCGTTCGGTCATCGTGACCGGCCCCGAACTGAAGCTGCATCAGTGCGGTCTGCCCAAGAAGATGGCGTTGGAGCTGTTCAAGCCGTTCATCTATTCGCGGCTTGAGGCGAAGGGTCTGTCGTCCACGGTCAAGCAGGCCAAGAAGCTGGTCGAAAAGGAACGCCCCGAAGTCTGGGACATCCTGGACGAGGTCATCCGCGAGCACCCGGTCCTGTTGAACCGTGCGCCCACGCTGCACCGTCTTGGCATCCAGGCGTTCGAGCCGATCCTGATCGAGGGCAAGGCGATCCAGCTGCACCCGCTGGTCTGTTCGGCCTTCAACGCCGACTTTGACGGCGACCAGATGGCTGTGCACGTTCCGCTGTCGCTGGAAGCGCAGCTGGAAGCGCGCGTCCTGATGATGTCGACGAACAACGTCCTGTCGCCCGCCAACGGTGCGCCGATCATCGTGCCGTCGCAGGACATGATCCTGGGACTGTACTATGTCTCGATGAGCCGCGAGGGGATGAAGGGCGAGGGCATGGCCTTTGCCAACATCGACGAGGTCGAGCATGCCCTGGCCGCCGGCGAGGTGCATCTGCACGCCAAGATCCAGGCACGCCTGAAGCAGATCGACCAGAACGGCAACGAGGTCTGGACCCGCTTCGACACCACCCCGGGCCGCCTGCGGCTTGGCGGCCTGCTGCCGCTGAATGCCAAGGCGCCGTTCGAGCTGGTCAACCGGCTGCTGCGCAAGAAGGACGTGCAGGTCGTCATCGACACCGTCTACCGCTACTGCGGTCAGAAGGAATCGGTGATCTTCTGTGACCAGATCATGGGTCTGGGCTTCCGCGAGGCGTTCAAGGCCGGCATCAGCTTCGGCAAGGACGACATGGTCGTTCCCGACACCAAGTGGACCATCGTCGGTGAGGTCCAGGAGCAGGTGAAGGAGTTCGAACAGCAGTATCTGGACGGCCTGATCACCCAGGGCGAAAAGTACAACAAGGTCGTGGACGCCTGGTCGAAGTGCAACGACCGCGTGACCGAGGCCATGATGTCGACCATCTCGGCCACCAAGAAGGACGAGAACGGCGCCGAAATGGAGCCGAACTCTGTCTACATGATGGCGCATTCCGGTGCGCGAGGTTCGGTCAACCAGATGAAGCAGCTGGGTGGCATGCGCGGCCTGATGGCCAAGCCGAGCGGAGAGATCATCGAGACGCCGATCATCTCGAACTTCAAGGAAGGTCTGACCGTTCTTGAATACTTCAACTCGACCCACGGCGCCCGGAAGGGTCTGTCGGACACCGCGTTGAAGACCGCCAACTCGGGTTACCTGACGCGTCGTCTGGTCGACGTCGCCCAGGACTGCATCATCCGCGAGCATGATTGCGGAACCGAGCGTGCGATCACGGCATCCGCCGCGGTCAACGATGGCGAGGTGATAAGCCCGCTGTCCGAGCGCGTGCTGGGCCGGACCGCGGCCGAGGACGTGCTGGTGCCGGGCGAGGATGAGATCATCGTCCGCGCCAACGAGGTGATCGACGAACGCAAGGCCGACGCCATCGAGGCGGCGGGCGTGCAGTCCGTGCGCATCCGCTCGGCGCTGACCTGCGAATCCGAGGATGGGATCTGCGCGCTGTGCTATGGCCGCGACCTGGCCCGCGGCACGCTGGTCAACATCGGCGAGGCTGTCGGTATCATCGCCGCGCAGTCGATCGGCGAACCGGGCACCCAGCTGACGATGCGGACCTTCCACATCGGCGGCATCGCACAGGGTGGCCAGCAGTCGTTCCAGGCCGCGTCCCACGAGGGCACGGTGTCGTACCGCAACGCCAACATCCTGGGCAACGCCAATGGCGACCAGGTGGTGATGTCGCGGAACATGCAGCTGCTGGTCCTGGACGACCAGGGGCAGGAGCGGGCCAGCCACAAGCTGTTCTACGGCTCCAAGCTGTTCGTGAAGGAAGGCGAGCGGGTCATCCGCGGCGCGAAACTGTTCGAATGGGACCCCTATACCCTGCCGATCATCGCGGAGAAGGGCGGCATCGCCAAGTTCGTCGACCTGATGTCGGGGATTTCGGTCCGCGACGAGACCGACGATGCGACGGGCATGACCCAGAAGATCGTGACCGACTGGCGGTCGGCGCCGAAAGGCAACGACCTCAAGCCCGAGATCATCATCATGGACGCCAACGGCGAACCGGTGCGCAACGACCAGGGCAACCCGGTCAGCTATCCGATGTCGGTGGATGCCGTGCTGTCGATCGAGGACGGCCAGGAGATCAAACCCGGCGACGTGGTGGCCCGCATCCCGCGCGAAGGCGCGCGGACCAAGGACATCACCGGTGGTCTGCCGCGTGTGGCGGAACTGTTTGAGGCGCGCCGGCCCAAGGATCACGCGATCATCGCGGAAATCGACGGCTATGTGCGGTTCGGCAAGGACTACAAGAACAAGCGCCGCATCACGCTGGAGCCGTCCGAGGAGGGCAACACCGCCGTCGAATACATGGTGCCCAAGGGCAAGCACATCCCGGTGCAGGAAGGCGACTTCGTGCAGAAGGGTGACTACATCATGGACGGCAATCCTGCGCCGCATGACATCCTGCGCATCATGGGGATCGAGGCCCTGGCAGACTATCTCATCGACGAGGTGCAGGACGTCTATCGACTGCAGGGCGTGAAGATCAACGACAAGCACATCGAGGTGATCGTTCGCCAGATGCTGCAGAAGATCGAGATCCTAGACGGCGGCGACACCACGCTGCTGAAGGGCGAAAACGTCGAGCGTGACGAGTTCGTCGAGGAGAACGCCAAGATCGAGGCACGCGGCGGACGTCCCGCCACGGGCGAGCCTGTCCTGCTGGGCATCACCAAGGCGTCGCTGCAGACCCGCAGCTTCATCTCGGCCGCGTCCTTCCAGGAAACGACCCGCGTGCTGACCGAGGCTGCCGTCCAGGGCAAGCGCGACAAGCTGGTCGGCCTCAAGGAGAACGTCATCGTGGGCCGCCTGATCCCGGCGGGCACCGGTGGTGCGACCACGCGTGTTCGCCGCATTGCGACCGAACGCGACGCCGAGGTCATCGAGGCCCGCCGCGCCGAGGCCGAGGCTGCCGCAGCTTTGGCCGCGCCGGAGCCGGTCTTTGCCACCCCCGCGGCCGATCCGGTGGATCTGCCCAAGGATGGCAGCGACGACTGATCGCGTCGCCCGAACCCTTTTGCAAAGGCCCGGCACCCAGTGCCGGGCCTTTGTCTTTTGGGTTGACCGTCCAGCGGGGCTGCACATACTGCACCTGCCCCTCAAGGAACCGTGATGCGCATACAAGTCCTTGGCCTGTGCCGTTTCTCCCTGCTGGCGCAGGGCGATTTCCAGACCACGGGCGACGATCTGGATCGCAACCGTGCCATCCTGTACGACCCCGTCCGGATGGAACGGCGCATGCGGTGGTTCGAGACCGTCTGCATTCCGCCGCTGATGTGGCAGACCGACCCCGATTTCACCCTGATCATCGCCACGGGTGAGGATCTGCCTGCCCGCTGGCTGGCCCGCCTGCAGCGGCTGGCCCAAGTGATGCCGCAGATCCGGATCGAACAGCTGCCCCCCGCCCGCCACGCCCAGTCCTGCCGCGAGGCCCTGGCGCGCCACATCGATCTGACCGCCGACGTCGTCGTGCAGTTCCGCATGGATGACGACGATGCGGTCGCGGTGGATTACGTCGGCCGCGCCCGCGCCGATCATCGCCTGGCGCAACGGCTGGCTGGCAAGCATCACCCGGTCGTCATCAACCATACCAGCGGCCTGGTGGCCGAGGTGAGGGGCGACCGCTTTGCGCTGCACGCGGAGATGGCGCAGAATTGGGTCCCGGCGCAGACCTTCTATTTTCCGGGGGGCGAGGTGCGGTCGCTGATGAACTATCGTCACGACAAGGTCTGGACCAAGGTGCCGACCATCGCCATGCCGGGCCGCCCGATGTGGATCCGCGGCCACCACGACACCAACGACAGCGGCGGCCACCTGATCGGGCGCAACCGCGTCGCCATCGACGAGACCGAGCTGGCCGAGATGCTGGGCCGCAGGTTCGGGCTGGACCTGGCGCAGCTGCGCCTTGCGCTGACCCGGCCCCTGCGACACCCGGCACAGGATGCCGACAGCGGAGACCCGGCCATCGGCTGAGCGTTCGCCGCCCTGATCCCCTGCCATCCTGTCCCGGAAAGCCGCCATGTCCACGCCCCTGATGTCTCCGCTGCGCCGCACGCGGCCCGCCTCGATCCGGCCAGAACCGCTGCAGCCGGGCGACAACCTGCGCGGGGCAGGGCTGATGACGCTGTCGATGATGGGGTTCACCTGCAACGACGCGATCATCAAGTTCGTGGTCCAGGACATGCCGCTGTACCAGGCGATCACCCTGCGCGGGCTGTTCGTGCTGGTCGCGCTGATGATCCTGGCGCAGCGCGCGGGTGGCCTGCGCCTGCGCATCCCGGCCCCCGCCCGCGCGCCCATGGTCCTGCGCCTGGTCGGAGAGATCGGGTCCACCCTGCTGTTCCTGAACGCCCTGCAGCGGATGGCGATCGGCGATCTGACTGCGGTGATGCAGTCGCTGCCGCTGGTGGTGATGCTGGGCGCGGCGCTGTTCTTCAACGAGACCCTGGGCTGGCGCCGCATCCTGGCCGTGGGGGTAGGCATGCTGGGCGTGCTGATCATCCTGCGACCGGGCAGCGGCACGTTCGGCATCTGGTCGCTGGTGGCGCTTGGGGCGATGCTGCTGGTCGCGGTGCGCGACCTGTCGACGCGGCAGTTCGGGCGCGACGTCAGTTCGAACACCATCGCGTTCTATGGCGCGGTGCTGGTCACGCTGACCGGGTTCGTCCTCAGCCTGGGGCAGGGGTGGGTGATGCCACAGCTGTGGCAGCTGGGGCTGCTGGCCCTGGGCAGCGCGTTCCTGACGGTCGGTTACCTGTGCGCCGTGGCCGCCATGCGTGTCGGAGAGATCGCGGCCGTGTCGCCCTTTCGCTATACTTCGCTGCTGATGGCGATCCTGCTGGGGCTGGTGATCTTTGGCGATTGGCCGGACATGTGGACCTGGGTCGGATCGGCCTTGTCGTGGGGGCGGGCATCTATACCATCTGGCGCGAGGCTCAACTGGGACGGCGGCGCTGATGCGGGTGCAGATGCTGGGACTGTGCCGCTTTTCCTATCTGGGACTGCGCGGCTATCAGGTCGAACATGACAGCATCGCGGCGCGCCGCGCCTATCTGTACGATCCCGACCGGCTGGCCCGGCGCTGGCTGTGGTTCCAGACGGTCGCCGTGCCCGGGGGTGGCTGGCGCAGACCGGATCCCCGACTTCACGTTGGTGATCGATGACCGGGCCGGACCTGCCGGAACCCTGGCTGGGCCAGCTGCGCGATCTGTGCGACCGGGTGCCGCAGCTGCCCCCTGTCGCTGGTGCCGCCGATGGATTACCCATCGTGCGCAGGCCTGCCGAGCCGGCGGTGGCGCCGCATCCTGG
>NZ_BBPH01000080.1 GCF_000787695.1 Paracoccus sp. PAMC 22219
GTTCTGGGCCTGATCTTCACCGGCCTGCAGGCCTATGAATACAGCCACGCGGCCTTCGGCCTGGCCGACACGGCCTATGCGGCGGCATTCTACATCGCGACGGGCTTCCACGGCCTGCACGTGATCATCGGGACGATCTTCCTGGCCGTCTGCCTGCTGCGCTTCCAGAAGGGTCAGATGACCAAGGACCAGCATCTGGGGTTCGAGGCCGCCGCCTGGTACTGGCACTTTGTCGACGTGATCTGGCTGGTGCTGTTCGCCGTCATCTATGTCTGGGGCAGCTGATCCCCGACGGTGACCTTTCAAGGCGCGCGGGGCATAGGCCCCGCGCGTTTTTCGTTGTCCCTGGCCCCCGGAGCGCCCCATGCGCCGCTATCTGTTTCCCCTGATCCTCGGCATCGCCGGCTGCGGCTTCCTGATCTATCTGGGCATGTGGCAGCTGGAGCGCCGCGACTGGAAAGAGGGGCTGCTGGCCGACATCACCACGGGCATCCAGGCCGACCCCGTGCCGCTGCCGGACGCGATAGACCCGACGATGAAGTACCTGCCGGTGACGGTCAGCGGCACCACCACCGGCGCCGAGATCGACGTGCTGTCCCACACCCGCGAACAGGGCGCCGGCTATCAGATCGTGTCGCGCTTTGTCACCGATGACGGGCGCGCGATCCTGGTCGACCGGGGCTTCGTGCCGCAGGAGGCGCGGCGCCTGGACCGGCCGCCTGTCCGTCTGCAGGTGACCGGCAACCTGCACTGGCCCCAGGATGCCAGCAGTTCCACCCCCGCGCCGAACATGGACGAGAACATCTGGTTCGCGCGCGACGTCGACGCGATGGCCCTGACGCTGGACACGCTGCCCGTGCTGGTCGTCGCCAGCGCCATCGAGGGCGACAACCAGGGCGCCCGCCCCCTGCCGGTCGCCGTCGAGGGGATTCCCAACAACCACCTGTCCTATGCGATGCAGTGGTTCCTGATCGCGGCCACCTGGGCGGTGATGACACTGGCGCTGATCTGGCGTATCAGGCAGCGCAGCTACTGAAGGATTTCCGATGCGTTACGTCTCGACGCGGGGCCAGGCCCCGGTGCTGAATTTCGAACAGGCCATGCTGTCGGGGCTGGCGCGCGACGGGGGCCTGTACCTGCCCGAAACGATCCCCGTGTTCGAGGGGTTGGACCAGCTGGACGGCCTGTCCTACGAGGAGGTCGCGTTTCGCGTGGTGCGCCCCTTCACCGGCGACAGCTTCAGCGACGACGAACTGCGCGGCGCCATCGACCGGGCCTATGCGCGCATCAGCCATGACGCCCGCGCGCCGCTGGTGCAGCTGGCCCCCGGCCATCACCTGCTGGAGCTGTTCCACGGGCCCACGCTGGCCTTCAAGGATTTCGCGATGCAGCTGATCGCGCAGCTGTTCCAGATCGCCCTGACGCGGTCGGGCCAGCGGATCACCATCGTGGGCGCCACGTCCGGCGATACCGGGTCGGCGGCGATCGAGGCGTTTCGCGGCATCGACAATGTCGACGTGATGATCATGTATCCCCACGGCCGCGTGTCCGAGGTGCAGCGTCGCCAGATGACCACGCCGCCCGCGGCCAACGTCCATGCGCTGGCCGTGACCGGCCATTTCGACGATTGCCAGGCGCGGCTCAAGGACCTGTTCAACGACCACGCCTTCCGCGACCATGTCGGACTGGCGGGGGTGAACAGCATCAACTGGGCGCGCGTCGTGGCGCAGATCGTCTATTACTTCACCGCCTGCGCATCGCTTGGGATGCGCCCCACCGATTTCTGCGTGCCGACCGGCAATTTCGGTGACATCTTCGCGGGATCCATCGCGCGCCAGATGGGCCTGCCGATCCGCCGCCTGATCGTCGCCACGAACCAGAACGACATCCTGCACCGCGCCTTGAGCACCGGCGAGCATCGCTTGGGCGAGGTCGAACCGACGATCAGCCCGTCGATGGACATTCAGGTCAGTTCGAATTTCGAACGCGCGCTGTATCTGGCCTATGGCGGCGATGCGGGCGCGATCCGGCAGCTGATGGACGAGCTGAAACAGGGCGGGTTCAGCATCAGCCAAGGCGCGCTGCAGACGCTGCGCGAGCAGTATGTGTCGGGCCGCGTAGGCGAACAGGAAACGCTGGACACGATCCGCGACATGCGCGAGCGCACGGGCGAAATCCTGTGCCCGCACAGCGCCGTGGGTGTCGCCGTGGCGCAGCGCCATCTGGAACCCGGCGTGCCGATGGTCACCTTGGCGACCGCGCATCCGGCCAAGTTCCCCGACGCCGTGGAGCGCGCGATCGGCATCCGTCCCGGCCTGCCGCCGCACATGGCGGACCTGTTCGATCTGCCCGAACGCCTGACGCGGGTTGAAAACGACGTGGACGCGCTTAAGTCCCTGATCCTTGAACGGAGGACCGCGTGAGCCAAGACCCCACCCCGCGCCTGACCACGCTGCCCAACGGGCTGCGCATCGTGACCCGGCAGATGCCGGGCCTGCATTCGGCGGCCCTTGGCATCTGGATCGCGGCCGGCGGCCGTCACGAACGCGCCGAACAGAACGGCATCGCGCATTTCCTGGAGCACATGGCCTTCAAGGGCACCGCGACCCGCAGTGCGTTGCAGATCGCCGAGGCGATCGAGGATGTGGGCGGCTATATCAACGCCTACACCTCGCGCGATGCGACCGCGTATTACGTCCGCGTGCTGGAGGATGACGTCGATCTGGCGTTCGACGTGATCAGCGACATCGTCCTGAACCCCGTCTTTGACGACCGCGAGATCGAGGTCGAGCGCGGCGTGATCCTGCAGGAGATCGGGCAGTCGCTGGACACGCCCGACGACATCATCTTCGACTGGCTGCAGGAGGCCGCCTATCCGGACCAGCCGATGGGTCGCACGATCCTGGGGCCGGCGGAACGCGTCAGCAGCTTTGGCCGCGCCGATCTGGCCGGTTTCGTGACCGAGAATTACGGCCCCGGCCAGATGGTCGTGGCCGCCGCCGGTTCGGTCGATCACGACCGCATCGTGCGGCTGGCCGAAAAGGTGCTGGGCCATATCGTGCCGCGCCCCCAGGGGCCGCGCGAACTGGCCCGCTGGCAGGGTCTGGAAAGCCGCACCGTCAAGCCGCTGGAGCAGGCGCATTTCGCGCTGGCGCTGGAGGGGCCGGGCTATCTGGCGCCCGATTTCTATGCGGCGCAGATCTTTTCGTCGGCGCTTGGCGGGGGCATGTCGTCACGCCTGTTCCAGAAGATCCGCGAGGAACGCGGACTGTGCTATACCATCTTCGCGCAGTCGGGCTTTCATGACGATACCGGCATGCTGACCATCTATGCCGGTACCGGGGCCGAGGATCTGGCCGATCTGGCAACGCTCACCATCGACGAGGTCAAGCGCGCCGCCGAGGACATGTCCGAGGCAGAGATCGCCCGCGCCAAGGCGCAGCTGCGCGCGGGCCTGCTGATGGGGCTGGAAAGCCCCTCGGGGCAGGCCGAACGCATGGCGCGCAGCCTGGCGATCTGGGGCCGCGTGCCGGATGCCGCCGAGGTTGCCGAACGCATCGCCGCCGTGACCGCCGCCGATGTGCGCGCCCATGCCGAGGCGCTGCTGGCCAACGCCCGCCCGGCACTGGCGCTGTACGGTCCGGTGGACGGCGCGCCGTCGCGCGAGCCTTGGCCGAAAGACTGGCTGCATGATCCTGGCGCGGCGCCGTGCCTTTCGGCTGGACGCCGAACGCATCGCGCTGCGCCTGCCCCTGCATTCCGACTACAACGCCTGGCGGGCGCTGCGCGACGACAGCCGCGCCTTTTTGACCCCGTGGGAGCCGGTCTGGTCCCCCGACCACCTGTCGCGCAAAAGTTTCACCAACCGCGTCTATTGGGCGGCCCGGTCCGCCAAGACAGGCACGGCCTTTCCGCTGTTCGTGGTCCATCGCGACGGCACGCTGCTGGGCGCGATCACGTTGGACAACATCCGCCGCGGCCCGGCGCAGTCGGGGACCATCGGATACTGGATCGGCAAGGACCATGCACGGCAGGGCTTCATGCGCGAGGCGATCGGCGCGCTTGTCCACCACGCCTTCACTGCGCAGGACCTGTCGCGCGTCGAGGCTGCCTGCCTGCCCGAGAACGCCGCATCGCGGGGTGTGCTGGAACGGTCCGGCTTCAAGTACGAAGGCGTGGCCCAAAGCTATCTGCAGATCGACGGTCGCTGGCGCAACCACGTGCTCTACGCCAACCTGCGCAGCGATCGGCGCGGAAAGACCGAGGTGCGCTGATGCTGAATCCCGCCGATGATCGTCTGGCGGCGCTGCTGCCCGCGGGCGTCCTGCGCGATGCGTCCCCCGCCTATACAGAGGAACCGCGGGGCCGTTATCACGGACTGGCCGGGCTGATTGCCGCCCCCCGCGATGCGGAGGAATGCGCCGCGATCATCCGCGCCTGCGCCGCGGCCCGCGTTCCGGTGGTGCCGCGTGGCGGGGGCACCGGGCTGGTCGGCGGTCAGGTGATGACGGACGGTCCCGCACCCCTGATCCTGTCGATGGAGCGGATGACCGCGATTCGCGACACCTTCGCCGAGGAGGGGGTGATGATCGCCGAATCGGGCGCCACGCTGCAGGCCGCGCGGGATGCCGCCGCCCGGGTGGACCGTCAGTTCCCGCTGTCGCTGGCGTCGCAAGGCTCGGCCCAGATCGGCGGCGTGCTGTCGACCAATGCAGGCGGCGTGAACGTGCTGCGTTACGGCAATGCCCGTGCACTGTGCCTGGGGATCGAGGCCGTGCTGCCCGATGGCTCGATCATGCATGACCTGAAACGCCTGCGGAAGGACAACACCGGATACGACCTGCGCGACCTGCTGATCGGGGCAGAGGGGACGTTGGGCATCATCACCGCCGCGTCGCTGGTGCTGGCCCCAGTTCCCGCAGAGACGGGCGTCGCGATGCTGGTCGTGGACAGCCCCGCCGCAGCCCTGTCGCTGCTGTCGCTGGCACAGGCGCGGATGGCGGGCGGCGTGACCGCGTTCGAGCTGTTGTCCGGGCAGGGACTGCATTTCCTGGACGCGGCATTCCCCGACATGCGCCAGCCCTTTGCGGACCGCCCCGACTGGCTGGTGCTGATCGAGGTCGGCCTGCCTGCGGGCCTGTCGGCGGATGGGGCGTTGGAAGGGCTGTTCACCGCGGGCGCCGAGGCGGGGCTGGTCCATGACGGCGTGATCGCACAATCGGGTCAGCAGGGTGCCGACCTGTGGGCGCTGCGCGAGCATATTCCGCTGGCCAACCGCCATGTCGGCGCCATCGCCAGCCACGACATCAGCCTGCCCCTGTCGCAGGTGGCGCGGTTCATCGACGATGCGGGCGCGTGGCTGGCGGGGCAGGGGGACATGCGCATCAACTGCTTCGGCCATCTGGGCGACGGCAACCTGCATTACAACCTGTTCCCCGCCGTGGGCCGGACCCGCGACGACTACGAATCCGTCCGCCGAGACCTGTCGCGCCACATTCACGAGATGGTCGTGTCTCGCGGCGGATCGTTCTCGGCGGAACACGGGGTGGGGCGTCTGAAGGCCGCCGATCTGGCGCGGTGGGGCGATCCGGCCCGGCTGGCCGCGATGCGGGCCATCAAGGGGGCGCTGGACCCCCTTGGCATCATGAACCCCGGTGCGGTGCTGGCCTAGGCGCCCCCATCAGGCTCCGTCGAATTCGCACAGCGCGTGGACGGGCATGTCCATGCCCTCCAGCACGGCACGACCGCCCAGTTCGGGCAGGTCGATGACGAAGGCGCAGCCGATCACATCCGCGCCAAGGCGGCGGCACAGCGTGATCGCGGCGGCCGCGGTGCCGCCGGTGGCCAGCAGGTCGTCCACGATCAGGACCTTTTCGCCGGTCTTCAGCGCGTCGTCATGGATCTCCATGATCGCCTCGCCATATTCCAGCTGATAGGCCTCGCTGATCACCGTGCCGGGCAGCTTGCCCTTTTTCCGGATCGGAACGAAGCCGGTGGACAGCTGGTGCGCCACCGCGCCCCCCAGGATAAAGCCGCGCGCCTCAAGGCCCACGACCTTGTCGATGCGCGTGCCGGCATAGGCGTGCAGGATCTGGTCCACCGCCATGCGAAATCCGCGTGCATCCGCGAACAGCGTGGTCACGTCGCGGAAGATGATTCCCTCATGCGGGAAATCGTGGATGGAGCGGACATAGTCCTTGACGGTACGGCTCATTCAGGGCGGTCCATTTCGAAAAGATCGGTCACCGCGGCATAGTCCTTGTATCCCAGACGTGCAATCCAGCCGCCCGCCGCGCGCGGGTCGAACCGCCCGTCAACCACGCAATCGTCGCGCATGTGGATGCCGGTCACGACGCCGAAGACGGCAAAGTTGGCCTGTCCCGCCAGCGGCACGATCTGCGTCATCCGGCATTCCAGCGACGCCGCGGCACCCGCCACGCGGGGACAGTCGATGGTCGTGCAATCCGCGGCCTCGATCCCCGCGGCCGCGAATTCGCTGGTCCCGGCGGGCAGGGGCGCCGAGGTCGCGTTGATCGCGTCGCGCAGATCGCCCGTGGCGATGTTCACGCAGAACACGCCGGTCTCGATGATCTGGGCCACGCTGTCCTTGGTGCCGGGGCGGTCGCCCTTGGCGCCGGTCGAGGCGAACATCACCTGCGGCGGCGTATAGGCCACGGCGTTGAAGAAGGAATAGGGCGCCAGGTTGTCGCCCTTCGACCGCGGGTCGAGATCCAGCCGATGGGCCGGGGCGCGATGATCGCGTTGAAGGGATTGTGCGGCAGGCCGTGTCCGGCTTCGGGGCGATAGAACATGGGCGGCCTCCTGTTGGGTTCGGGCGCCAACCTGCCCCGCTTTTTCGCGCGACGCAATGTTTCGCCCGCCCCGCACCCGTGCTAAACGCCCGCCCGACAGCAAGGAGGCGCGATGTACGAGATCTGCCCCGAGACGCCCGCCGACGAACCCGAGGTCGAGGGCCTGTACGATCTGTGCTTTGCGCCCGGACGGACGGCGCTGTCGTCCTATCGCCTGCGCGACGGCGTCCCCCGCGTGGCCGACCTGTGCCTGCTGCTGCGCGATGCGGGCGGCACGCTGATGGCCGCGATCCGGTTCTGGCCCGTTCGCGTCGACGACCGCCCCGTGCTGCTGCTGGGCCCCATCGCGGTTCACCCCACCGCGCAGGGAGAGGGGCTGGGCGGCCTGCTGATGCGCGACAGCCTGACGCGCGCGCGTCGGATGGGGTTCGACCGGGTTCTGCTGGTGGGGGACGCGCCCTATTACAGCCGTTTCGGCTTCACGCGACTTGACGATGTGGTGATGCCGCCGCCCACGAACCCCGACCGGGTGCTGGGGCTGGAACTTAGACCGGACGCATGGGTTGGTGTGGCAGGCCCCGTCCTGCGCGAAACCCGGCCGCCTGCAGACCCGCCCGCGCCGGACAGCACGGCTTGCACCCAGGTCGCTCCTCCGAAAAGGCCCGTTGATGACCGAACCGAAACCCCTCGTTCTGCCCCCCATCACTGATCCGGCGTTGCACGCCCAGATCGACCGTCTTGCGCTGCGCTATCTGGAGGCCGGTGGCTTGGGCATGCAGATCATGTCCCGCATCGGCAACGGTGCCGAAGGCTGATCGAACGACTGCCGGGCTTTGTGCGGTCACGGCTGGACAGCGTCACGCGCGCCGCGCTGACGCGGGCCTTCGGCGCGGCCAGCCAATCACGCAAGGTGGTGCGGGACCGGGGCGACTGGTTCAACCGGATGGCCTCGACCGTCAGCGGTGCGGCGGGCGGCGTCGGCGGTTTCGCGGGCGCGCTGGTCGAGCTGCCGTTCACGGTCACCTTGCTGCTGCGCGCCATGCTGGACATCGCCGCCGAACACGGCCTTGACCCCGAAAGCGAGGAGGTGCGGCTGGAATGCCTGCGCATCTTCGCCGCCGCCGGACCGATGGCCGACGACGACCAGACCGATCTGGGCATGCTGGCCGCGCGCCTGTCCGTGACGGGCCAGACCGTGCAGAGCATGGTCAGCAAGGTCGCGCCGCGGCTCTCCGTCTCTCTGGGTCAAAAGATGGCGGCGCAGGCGGCGCCGGTCTTTGGCGCCGTGGTCGGTGCGTCGATCAACTATACCTTTGCCCGCTACTATCAGGAACTGGCGCGCGTGCATTTCGGCATCATGCGCCTGTCCCACGAAACCGGCGTCCCGCAAGAGGCCCTGACCGAGGCGCTGCGGCTTTCGATCCAGCGCCAGACACCCGCCGACCGCACGCGGTGACAGCGGGGTGTCCGGGGGGCGGCAGCCCCCCGGCGTCGCGGGACGCAATCACTCCTCCTCGGCATCCAGCGCCAAGGGTGCGACCGGCGCGACCAGATCGTCGGTGTTCAATGGCCCGGCGGGACGCGCCAGCCGCGCCTTGGTCACCCAGTACAGCCGCTCCTGCGCCCGGGTGATGGCCACATAGGTCAGACGTTTCCACAGCTGCACCCCGGCCTCGGACCGGTTCGACCATGCGGCAGCAGCGATGTCGGGGCCGAACACCTGCACCTCGGGCCATTGGCTGCCCTGCGCCTTGTGGATCGTGACCGCCGCCCCGTGCAGGAACGCAGCCCCCATGCGCGCGGCAAAGGGGATGAACGGCTCCTCGGCGTCGGGCATCTCGATCTTGACGATGCTGGCGGCGGACAGGCGCGGGTCCTCGGCCCCGATCACGTGCAGGCGCGAAAATCCCGGCTTGCGACCCGGCCCCAGATAGACGACCTGCGCCCCCTTGATCAGGCCGCGCGCCTCCAGGTCGATGCGCTTCTTGCGATGCTTCAGCGGCAGCTCCAGCCCGTCGCAGACCAGCGGCTCTCCGGGCAACAGCGCGTCGCCCGGCGCCCCGAACGCGGTGCGGAACGCGTGAATCAACCGGATGCGCGTCGCATTGCGCCAGACCAGCACGGGACTGCGCGCCATCAGGTCGCTTTCCACGCGTTCGGCCCAGACCACGCGGTCATCCTTGCGCGCCGCGTCGCGGATCATCTGTTCGAAATCATCGAACCCCAGCTGATCGTCGGCCAGCGCATGCGCCAGATCCAGGATCGGACTGTCATCGGCCTGCCGGTGCACCCGGCTCAGCATCAGGCGCTGCGCGGGGGCCAGCTTGTCGAACACCATCTCTCCGGACTGGCCGACGGGGGCCAGCTGGGCCGGATCGCCGAACAGGACCAGCACCGGAAAGATCTCGCGCAGATCCTCAAACTGCTTTTCGTCCAGCATCGACGCCTCGTCGATCAGCCCCACGTCCAGCCCGTCCTCGCGCCGGGTCCAGCCGCGGATGAAATCCGACCCCCGCAGCCCGGCCGTGGCCAGGGCCCCGGGGATCGACGCATGCTGGTCATAGAACGCCTTGGCCCTGTCCAGCGCCGTGTCCGACAGCTCGGGGATGACCGGACGCTCGGCGGCGCCGGTCAACCATTCGGCGATCTTTTCGTATTGCGGGTCATAGACGGGGGTGTAGAGGATCCGGTGGATCGTCGTCGCGGGAACGCCCCGCATGCGCAGGACGAACGCCGCCTTGTTCGTCGGTGCCAGGATCGCCACGCTGCGCCGGTCCTTGCGGCGGCGCCCTTCGTAATCGGGGCTGATCAGCTCGACCCCCGCCTCCAGCAGGGCCTTGGTGATCTGCGACAGCATCAGCGTCTTGCCCGATCCGGCCTTGCCGATCACCGCCATCACCCGACCTTTTCCCGACTGGGGCGGATGCAGTTCCTCTGCGATGATGTCGATGCCCGCCGCACCAAAGGTTTCGGCCAGCGCGTCCCAGGCATCGGCCTGGTCGGGCGAAAGGGTCGGGGCGGGGACGGGGCTGTTCATGCCAGACCCTTAGCCTGCCTTCGCGGCCAAGGCAAAGTGCCGCGCAACTTTTCCGCCCCCCGCAGCGTGCCTGCGGGGCAGCCCATCAGGAGAGACGCGATGATCGAACTGTTCTTCGTCACCTGCCTGCTCAGCGACCCGCAGCGGTGCAGCGATCACAGCCTGCTGTTCGAGGAACAGAACGGCCTGTTCACCTGCATGCTGCAAAGCCAGGCCGAACTTGCCAAATGGACGGCGACGCATCCGACCGAACAGGTCCGCGAATGGGAATGCCGCTATGCCGGAGAGGCAGAGCGCAAGGCCTGAGCATCGGCGCCTGCCCGACGGGCAGATCCGGCCTGAGCCCACGGCGCCGGCACCCGACGCATGACCGAATCGGGCAACGTATGGGACCATCGCGGACGGGGAGGGCAACCGAAAGGGATTGTCCGATGATCGAGTTGCTGTTCGTCGCCTGCCTGTCGACCCAGCCCGCAACCTGTCAGGATCGCAGCATGCTGTTCTCCGACGAGATCGGCCTGATGGCCTGCACCATGGGGGCGCAGGCGCATCTGGCGCAATGGGCCGCGCGCCATCCGCACGAACGCGTCGCGCGGTGGAAATGTCAGGCGGTCGACCGATCCGGGCGCGCCGCCTGACCCGGGTCGGCTAGCGGCGGCCGGCGTCCAGCGCGTCCTCGAAGGTCCGCAGGCCGGTGCGCGGCGATTGGACCAGCACGGCCATGTTGCCCGGCTTGTGCTCGTTGCGGAACATCTTCATGTGCGCGGCCGGAATGTCGGCCCAGGGAAACACTTCGGACATGCAGGGGTCCAGACGGCGCTCCAGCATCAGCTTGTTCGCCGCGCTGGCCTGTTTCAGATGCGCGAAATGCGATCCCTGCACGCGCTTCTGGTGCATCCACAGATAGCGCACGTCAAAGGTGCAGTTGAACCCCGTGGTACCCGCGCAGATGACGATCATGCCGCCCTTCTTGCAGACCAGCGTGGACACCGGGAAGGTCGCCTCTCCGGGGTGCTCGAACACGATGTCGACGTTGTTGCCCTTGCCGGTGATGTCCCAGATGGCCTTGCCGAACTTGCGCGCCTCGGTGAACCATTCCTTGTATTCGGGGGTGTTCACCTTGGGCAATTGCCCCCAGCAGCGGAATTCCTTGCGGTTGATGACGCCCTTGGCGCCCAGGCCCATGACGAAGTCGCGCTTGTCCTCCTCGCTGATGACGCCGATTGCGTTGCCGCCCGCCGCGTTGATCAGCTGGATCGCATAGGACCCCAGGCCCCCCGACGCGCCCCAGACCAGCACGTTCATGCCAGGCTTCAGCTCGTGCGGCTCGTGCCCGAACAGCATGCGGTACGCGGTTGCCAGCGTCAGGGTATAACAGGCCGACTCCTCCCATGTCAGGTGACGGGGGCGCGGCATCAGCTGCTGGGACTGCACGCGGGTGAATTGCGCGAAACTGCCGTCCGGCGTCTCGTAGCCCCAGATCCGCTGCGTGGTCGAGAACATCGGGTCGCCGCCGTTGCATTCCTCGTCGTCGCCGTCGTCCTGGTTGCAATGGATGACGACCTCGTCGCCGACCTTCCACCGCTTGACCTTGTCGCCCACCGCCCAGACGATGCCCGACGCGTCGGAGCCCGCGATATGATAGCGTTCACCATGCCCGTCGAAGGGGCTGATCGGCTGGCCCAGACCGGCCCAGATCCCGTTATAGTTCACGCCCGCCGCCATCACCAGGACCAGCACCTCGTTGCTGTCGATGGCGGGGGTGTCCACGACCTCCAGCTGCATGGCGGTGTCCGGCTCTCCGTGGCGTTCGCGGCGGATCGCCCAGGCATGCATGCGCGCGGGCACATGGCCCAGGGGCGGCATCTCGCCCACGGCGTAAAGGTCTTTGACCGGGGCGTCGTAAGGCGCGATCGGGGTGGGGGCGTCGAGGGCCATCGTCTTCTCCTGTCCTGTGCCGCAGTGCAGAATCACCGCGCCGATTTGCCCTGTCCTACGACAGGTAAAGCAACAATGCAACTATCAGGGACATTAGCGCGCAACAATATGTCCGGAACGTCAGGAACGTGCCGCGCTGCGGCGAATTGACGACGCAGCTTTGTGTCTGTATTGATATGCCAAGTGACATTTTCTTGCGAGGGCATGATGGCCGACAAGGACAAACCCTGGCTGTTCCGCACCTATGCGGGCCATTCCACGGCGGCGAAATCGAACGCGCTGTACCGGACCAACCTGTCGCGCGGGCAGACCGGCCTGTCGGTGGCCTTCGACCTGCCGACCCAGACCGGCTATGACAGCGACCACATCCTGGCCCGCGGAGAGGTCGGCAAGGTCGGCGTTCCCGTCTGCCATCTGGGCGACATGCGCGCGCTGTTCGACCAGATCCCGCTGGAACAGATGAACACCTCGATGACGATCAACGCCACGGCGCCGTGGCTGTTGTCCCTGTACATCGCCGTGGCCGAGGAGCAGGGCGCCGACGTGTCGCGCCTGCAGGGCACCGTCCAGAACGACCTGATCAAGGAATACCTGTCGCGCGGCACCTATATCTGCCCACCTGCGCCGTCGCTGGCGATGATCACCGACATCGCCGCCTATACGCGCGAACACCTGCCGAAATGGAACCCGATGAACGTCTGCAGCTATCACCTGCAGGAGGCGGGGGCGACGCCGGAACAGGAGCTGGCCTATGCGCTGGCCACGGCCGTGGCGGTGCTGGACGATTTGCGGGACAAGGTGCCCGCGGACAGCTTCCCCGAGATGGTCGGGCGGATCAGCTTTTTCGTGAACGCGGGCATCCGGTTCGTGACCGAGCTGTGCAAGATGCGCGCCTTTACCGAGTTGTGGGACGAGATCACCCGCGACCGCTATGGCATCACGGATGAAAAGTACCGCCGGTTCCGTTACGGTGTGCAGGTCAACAGCCTGGGCCTGACCGAGCAGCAGCCAGAGAACAACGTCTATCGCATCCTGCTGGAGATGCTGGCCGTCACGCTGTCGAAAACGCCCGCGCCCGCGCGGTGCAGCTGCCCGCCTGGAACGAGGCGCTTGGCCTGCCGCGCCCTTGGGACCAGCAATGGTCGCTGCGGATGCAGCAGATCCTGGCCTATGAGACCGACCTGCTGGAATATGGCGACCTGTTCGACGGCAACCCCGTGGTCGCCGCCAAGGTCGAGGACCTGAAGCAGGGCGCGCGGGACGAGCTGGCTTTGCTGGACCAAATGGGCGGCGCGATCGCCGCCATCGACTATATGAAATCGCGGCTGGTCGAATCGAACGCCGCGCGGTTGGGGCGGATCGAGACGAACGAGACGGTCGTGGTCGGCGTGAACCGCTGGCAGCAGGCCGAGCCGTCGCCGCTGACGGCGGGCGATGGCGGCATCATGACCGTCGATCCGGCGGTCGAGCAGGACCAGATCGGGCGGCTGGAGGCTTGGCGCGCAGAACGCGACGCGGATGCGGTGGCGGCGGCGCTGGACGCGCTGCGGCAGGCGGCGCGGACGGGGGGCAATGTCATGCCGGCCTCGATCCAGGCGGCGCGGGCGGGGGTCACGACGGGCGAATGGGCGGGCGTGATGCGCGCGATCCATGGCGAATATCGCGGCCCGACGGGCGTCTCGCAGGCGCAGTCGAACCGCACCGAGGGGCTGGAGGAGATCCGCGAGGCCGTCGATGCGGTCAGCGCCCGCCTTGGGCGTCGGCTGAAGTTCCTGGTCGGCAAGCCGGGTCTGGACGGTCATTCGAACGGCGCCGAACAGATCGCCTTTCGCGCCCGCGACTGCGGCATGGACATCACCTATGAGGGCATCCGCCTGACGCCCGAGGAGATCGTCGCCCGCGCGCAGGAACAGAACGTCCATGTCGTGGGCCTGTCGATCCTGTCGGGCAGCCACCTGCCGCTGATCGAGGATCTGATGGGCCGCATGCTGGCGGCCGGGATGGGCCATGTGCCGGTGATCGTCGGCGGCATCATCCCCGACGACGATGCCGCGCGCCTGTCGGCGATGGGCGTGGCGCGGGTCTATACCCCCAAGGATTTTCAGCTGAACACGATCATGATGGACATCGTCGGGCTGGTCGCGCCGGGGGCCGCTGCCGCGTAACCGGGCAGGGTGGACTTATCGATCCGGATGGGTGAACCGGACGGGCGGCAGGCCGTTGAGAGGCTTGCATGACAAAGGCCTGATCCATGACGTCACCCTCCCGGCGCAACAGCGCCATCGACCCGCTGCGCATCGTTCTGGCGCTGACGGTCATCGCCCTGCACAGCGGCTTTCCCGATGCCGCCCCGGCGCTGGTCAAGCAGGTGCTGTTCAACGGGCTGTACCGTCTGGCGGTGCCGGTCTTTGCGCTGATCTCGGGGTATTTCTTCCTGTCGGCCATGCGTGGCGGGCGCAGCGGGCCCTATCTGCGGCGGATCCTGGCGCTGTACCTGCTGTGGATGGCGATCTATCTACCGATCTATGGGCCGGACCTGACTGGCGCCGGGCATGCGCTGCAGACGCTGGTCTTTGGCTATTTCCACCTGTGGTTCCTGCCGGGGCTGCTGGTGTCGGCGGTGCTGGTCATGGCGCTGCGTCAGCCGCGGCGGATTGCGGTGGCGGCGGCGCTGCTGGCGGGCACGGGGCTGGTGCTGCAACTGCTGGTCCTGACGGGGCAGGCCGACATCCAGCTGGACCATTACCGCAACGGGGTCTTCACGATCTTTCCGTTCTTTGCGCTTGGCGTGCTGCTTGCGCATGGCTGGGGCGCGGGCCTGCAGGGGCGGGCTCTGCCGCTGGCCGGGCTGGCACTGCTGGCGGTCATGGGGGAAAGCCTGATCTGGCGGGTGATCGCGGGCGGGGGCTGGGGCGTCGACATGATGCTGTCGCTGCTGGTCGCGGCGCCGCTGCTGTTTCTGGCAGCACAGCGCGTGCAGGGGCCATGGGACGGCAAGCGCGCGGCCAGCACCGCGGCCTTCGTCTATTTCGTGCATGTGATGATCATGATCTGCGCCAGCCGGTTCGGGCTGGAGGGCGATGCCAAGGCGCTGACCGTCATGGCGGTCTGCCTTGCCCTGGCCACCTGGCTGGGGATGGGAGAGCGTCGTCGGGTGCTGGCGTTCTTTACCTGACCCCGGAATGCGAAACGCCGCCCCGGGGGGCGGCGTCTGCAGCATCGACTGTGGCGTGGATCAGAAGCCCAGGCCCGCGTATTTCGACTTGAACTTGGTCACGCGGCCGCCGGCATCCATCAGGCGCGACGAACCACCGGTCCAGGCCGGGTGCGAGGTCGGGTCGATGTCCAGCGACATGCTGTCGCCCTCGGCGCCCCAGGTCGAACGGGTCTGGTAGGTGGTCCCGTCCGTCATCTTGACCGAGATCGTGTGATAATCGGGGTGAATCTCTTTTTTCATGGCGTGACCTCTGCTCAGGCTTTCGCGTCCGACAGCGGACGGTAGTTGGTCTTTTCGACGATACGGGCCGACTTGCCGCGACGATCGCGCAGATAGTACAGCTTGGCGCGACGGACCTTGCCGCGACGAACGACCTCGATCGTGGCGATGTTGGTCGAATACAGCGGGAACACGCGTTCCACGCCTTCGCCGAAGCTGATCTTGCGGACCGTGAAGCTGGCCGCGATGTTGCTGCCGCCCTTGCGCGAGATGCAGACGCTTCGTAGTTCTGAACGCGGGTACGGGTACCCTCGGTCACTTTGTAGCCGACGCGAATGGTGTCGCCGGCCTTGAAGTCGGGAATGGTCTTGCCAAGCTCTGCGATTTGCTCGGCTTCGAGTTGTGCGATCAGGTTCATCGCTTTGGTTCCTTGTCATGCTCGCGGTATATCCGCGATTGGTCTGATGCGCCCGAGCGCTGTCGGTCCTTAGCCGGGTCCACATGCGTCTCCGCATATGCCCGCCACAGATCGGGGCGGCGTTCTTGTGTCAGCCTCTCGGCCTCACCGGACCGCCATGCGGCGATGGCTGCGTGATTGCCCGACAACAGAACGGGCGGTATCTCGCGGCCATCCCAGAGGGCGGGCTTGGTGAACTGCGGCGCTTCCAGAAGACCCCGGTTGCCGATGGAAAAGGACTCCTCGGCCAGGGAATCATGATTGCCCAGCACGCGCGGTATAAGCCGGACCGTCGCGTCGATCAAGACCTGTGCGGCGATCTCTCCGCCGGTCAGGACATAATCGCCGATGCTGACCTCCTCGATGGCGTGCTTGTCCAGCACGCGCTGGTCGATTCCCTCGAACCGGCCACAGATCAGCGTGACGCCCGGACCCTGCGCCAGTGCACGGGCGCGGGCCTGGGTCAGGGGCTTGCCGCGCGGCGACATGTACAGGACGGGCAGATCCGGCCCGGCCTCGGTCAGGGCCGCGTCCAGCACGTCGCGCGGATCACCATGCCCGCGCCCCCGCCCGCGGGCGTGTCGTCCACGTTGCGGTGCCTGCCCATGCCGAAATCGCGCAAGCCGATGGTGCGGATGTTCCACAGCCCCTGCGCCAGCGCCTTGCCGGTCAGGGACAGGCCCAGGATGCCCGGAAACGCCTCGGGGAACAGGGTGATGATGCGCGCGGTCCAGGCGCCCGCGACCTGCGGTTCGGCCATCAGTTCGCGCGGGCGCAGGCTGGGGCGGGCGGTCAGGCGGCCATGCGACTTAGGGGCGTCGCTCATTCGTCGTCGCCGGGCGGGTCCACGACGATGCGGCGGGCTGCCAGATCGACGGTGGGCACGATGGCGCGGGTAAAGGGCAACATCAGGACCTGCGTGCCGCCCACCACCTCGATGATGTCGCCGGCGCCGTGGTCGTACAGCGCGCGCACCCGGCCAAGCGACTTGCCGCCGGTATCGACGACGTCCAGCCCGATCAGGTCGGCGTGATAGAATTCGTCGTCGGGCAGGGCGGGCAGGGCGCTGCGCGGGGCCCACAGGGTGACGCCGCGCAACGCGTCGGCATCCTCCTTGGTGGCGACGCCCTTGACGCGCGCGCCCAGGGCCCCCGTCACCTCGCGGGTCAGCGACACGTCGAACAGACGCGTGCCGTCCTCGGATGTCAGCGGGGAATAATTCGCGATGTCGGCAGGGTCCGAGCAGAAGCTTTTCAGCCGCACCTCTCCGTGGACCCCGAAAGCCCCCGCGATGGCGCCGACGCAGATGCGGTCTTCGGTCATGTCACACCCTTGCAATAAAGGACTGGCGGGGTTTCCCCCGCCAGCGTCAGATCACTCGGCGTCTGCCGGTGCTGCGGCCTTCTTGGCCTTTTCGTCGGCGCGGGCCTTGGCTTTCTTGCCGGGCTCTGCCTTCTTCATGTTCTTGCGCTCTGCCTTGTCCTTGACGCCTGCGGCTTCCAGGAAGCGGGCGACGCGGTCGGTCGGCTGCGCGCCGTGGCTCAGCCAGTACTGGATGCGCTCGACGTCCATCTTGACGCGGTCTTCGCTGTCTTTCGCCAGCAGCGGGTTGTAGGTGCCCAGCTTCTCGATGAAGCGGCCGTCGCGCGGCATGCGCGAATCCGATGCGACGATGGCGTAATGCGGGCGCTTCTTGCTGCCACCACGGGCCAGGCGGATCTTCATGGACATCAGATAGTCTCCTTGGGTTGTCGTCCGGTCAGGACTGATAATGTTCGTGGTGCCGAATGACTTCGGCGATCACGAAGGTCAGGAATTTGCGCGCGAATTCCGGGTCGAGATCGGCCTCGCGCGCGAGGCGTTCCAGGCGTTCGATCTGGCTTGCCTCGCGCGAGGGATCGGACGGCGGAAGGTCGTGCCGGGCCTTGAGACGGCCGACGGACTGGGTGTGCTTGAACCGTTCGGCCAGCGTATAGACCAGGATGGCGTCAAGCCGGTCGATGCTGGCACGGTGGTCGCGCAGCAGGTCGGCCGCGCGGGTGGTTGCGTCGGTCATGCGGCCTCCGGGCTGTGACGATAGACGAGGCAGGGCTTGTCAAAGACCGGCTGGCGCGCGCCCCGGTCGCGCACCGCGCCAAGCCGTTCGGCCAGCGCGATCGACCGGGCATTGTCCGGGTCGATATAGCTGACGGCCGTGGTCCAGCCCAGGTCGCGGAACGCATGGGCGCGCACCGCGCGGGCGCCTCGGCGACATAGCCGCGCCTCGGCGGCCTGCGACCAGACAGTCCAGCCCAGTTCCTGCTCGGGCCAGCCGTCGGGGTACCACGGGCCGGTCATACCCAAAGGCGTGTCGTCGCCCTTCAGGCAGAACACGAACATCCCGAACCCGCGCATCACCCAATGGCCGGTCAGGTGGCCGAATGCCCGCCAATAGGCGCCGGGCTTGGGCTCGGGCGAACCGCCGCCCACGTATTGCGCGCGATCCGACTGGTAGAAGCTGCGCCAATGCGGCCAGTCGCTGCCCTGCGGTGCGCGCAGGGTCAGGCGTTCCGTTTCCAGAACCGGGGTGGGGGACAGCGTGATCATTTCTTGCCGAACAATCCGCCCAGGCCGCCGGGCAGGCCCGCGCGGCCCAGTTGCCCGCCCAGACCCTTGGGGTCGGCCAGCATCTTCTGTGCCTCGGCCATCTTGGCCGGGTCCAGGTTGTCCATGTCGGGCAGGCCGCCGCCCTTGCCGGACATGGCGCGCATGGCCTGCTTCATCAGCCCGCCCTTGCCCATCTTGCCCAGCTTCTTCATCGTGTCGGCCATCTGCTTCTGCATCTTCAGCAGCTTGTTCAGGTCCGACACGTCCAGGCCCGCGCCTGCGGCGATCCGCTTTTTGCGGCTGGCCTGCAGCAGATCCGGGTTGGCGCGTTCCTTTTTCGTCATCGAATTGATCAGCGCCAGCTGGTGCTTGACCACCTTGTCGTCATAACCGGCAGCCTCGGCCTGCTTGGCCATCTTGGCCATTCCGGGCATCATGCCCATGACCGACTGCATGCCGCCCATCTTCTGCATCTGTTCCAGCTGGCCGCGCAGGTCGTTCATGTTGAACAGACCCTTCTGGAACCGCTTCATCATGCGCTCGGCCTGCTCGACCTCCAGCACCTGCTGGGCCTTCTCGACCAGAGCCACGATGTCGCCCATGCCCAGGATGCGGCCCGCGACGCGGCTGGCGTCAAAGGTTTCCAGCGCGTCCATCTTTTCGCCCAAGCCGACGAAGCGGATCGGCTTGCCGGTCACGGCGCGCATCGACAGGGCGGCGCCGCCACGTCCGTCGCCGTCCATCCGGGTCAGCACGACTCCGGTGACGCCGACCTTGGCGTCGAATTCGGTGGCGACGTTGACCGCGTCCTGGCCGGTCAGGCCGTCGACGACCAGCAGCGTTTCCCGCGGGTTCGCAATGTCGCGAACCTGCTGGACCTGGGTCATCAGCGCCTCGTCGATATGCAGGCGGCCGGCGGTATCCAGCATCAGCACATCATAGCCGCCCAAGCCCGCCTGCGTCTTGGCGCGCTGCGCGATCTGCACGGCGGTCTGGCCCATCACGATGGGCAGCGTGTCGACGCCGATCTGCTGGCCCAGGATGGCCAGCTGCTCCATCGCGGCGGGGCGGTTGGTGTCCAGGGACGCCATCAGCACGCGCTTTTTCTCGCGGTCCTTCAGGCGCAGGGCCAGCTTGGCGGTCGTGGTGGTCTTGCCCGAACCCTGCAGGCCGACCATCAGGATGGCGGCGGGCGGGTTGTCGATGCGCAGCGCCTCGGGGGCGTCGTCGCCCTGCAGCACGCGGATCAGCTCGTCATGGACGATCTTGACGACCTGCTGGCCGGGGCTGACCGATTTCGTGACCGCGGCGCCGGTGGCCTTGGCGGTGACCGCCTTGACGAAATTGCGCGCCACCGGCAGCGAGACGTCGGCCTCCAGCAGGGCCACGCGCACCTCGCGCATGGCGGCGGTGACGTCATCCTCGGACAGGGCACCCTGTTTGGTCAGCCGGTCGAAGACGCCGCCCAAGCGATCGGAAAGGTTCTCGAACATGGCCGGGCCTCCTATGGCTCCAAATCGGTTTAGCCCCCGTGGGCGCAACGCGCTGACGGGGGGCGATCCCCGCATCTGGCGCAGGGACCGGAAGACGGTGCTTCCGGGAATCCGGGGATGTTTACGTGATCACCCGCCGCGAGTCAATCGCCGGCCATCGCGGTCATCCGCGCGTGGTGCCAAGTTGAAACGATACGCTGACCGAATTCGAGGTCATGTCCGCCGTGAACGGGGGAATCCCGCTGTCGCGGGCCAGGGCGCGTTGGACCGCGTCGTCGATCGAGGGGCGGCCTGAACTGCGGGTGATCATGACCTGTTCGATCACGCCCGCCCGGCTGATGATCAGCGAAACGTCCATCGACAGGTTGTTGACTGTCCCTTGGGCCGCCAGCGCGGAGTTCGCGCGGCGCAGGGCCCCGGACAAGGCCCGATCGGTCGCGCGCATCCATTCGTCGTAATCCGCAGGCTGTGCCTGGCCGCCGAATGAGGTCTGCGAAAATGCCGGAGTGGCAACGGAAACGACCGCCGGTGCAAGCAGCAGGGCGGCGGTCGCAACGAAGGAAATAAGGCGCATGTAATTGTCCAGACTAATGACGAATGCCCCGACGATAGGGGGGCAGTGCTGCCCCGTCCAATGCGCTCTGCGTCAGGCCGCGATCTGGTCCAGCGCCTGTTGCGCACGTGCCATGCCGGCCTCGCGGTCCATGGCCAGGCCGTCGGCCGCCACGAAGGTCACGTCGGTGATCCCCAGAAAGCCCAGCATGTGGCGCAGATAGCCCGAGGCGTGGTCAAGGTCCGACCCCATCGGCGTGCCCGCGGCGGTATAGGCGACGAAGGCGCGCTTGCCCGTCAGCAGACCCTCGGGGCCCTCGGCGGTATAGCGGAAGCTGACGCCGGCGCGGGCGATCTGGTCCAGCCAGGTCTTCAGCTGCGACGGCAGGAAGAAGTTGTAGACCGGCAGGCCGATGACCAACGTGTCGGCGGCCTGAACCTCGGCCAAGAGCGTGTTCGAGGTATCGATCTGCGCCTGCTGCTGCGGGGTCGGGTCGTCGGTGCCCACGCGCACGCCCTTGAACCATGCGGTGTCGATGGCGGGCACACCTTGGCTGAGGTCGCGATAGGTCACCGTCGCGTCGGGATTGGCGGCGGTCAGGCGCGCCAGGATGTCGGCGGTCAGCTGACGCGAGACCGAGGCGTCGGCGGTGATGGCACTGTCGAGATGCAGGATGTTCATGGCAAGCTCCGGGGATGGATTGTTTCTGCGTTGCAGCAGATTTAGGTCTATGCACCCGCGAACGTAAGGGGGATAACTGCGCATTCACTGTGCGGGGATGCACATGCAGATCGACTCTTGGGACGATATCCGGGTGGCCCTGGCCGTCGCGCGCACCGGAACGGTCAGCGGCGCGGCCGCCGATCTGGGGGTCCACCACGCCACCGTGATCCGCCGCATCGACGCGCTGGAGACCGCCCTGCGCGCCCGCCTGTTCCAGCGCCACACCCGCGGCTATGCCCTGACCGAGGCCGGGCGCACCCTGCTGGCGGCGGCGGGTGCCGCAGACGAGCGGTTCGCCAAGATGGCCGCCCAGATCGCCGGCGCCGGAGAACGGATCGAGGGAGAGCTGATCGTCACCTCGCTGCCGGAGCTGGTCGATTTGGTCATGCCGCGGCTGATCGCGCTGATGGCGCGCCATCCCGACCTGCGCCTGACCTATGCCACCGACGCGCGCCTGTTCCGTCTGGGCGCCGGAGAGGCGCATATCGCCATCCGCGGCGGGGCCGAGCCGACCGAGCCCGACTATGTCGTGCGGGCGATGGGGCGGATGGGGCACGTGATGTATGCCGCGGCCGCGTATCTGGACCGGCACGGGCCGGTCGACGACCCCCGCGACCACCGTTTCGCCCTGCCAGGCCCCGAGGCGCGTGGCGCGCCCTACATGCGCTGGCTGCAGGACCGCATCGGCCCCGAGAACATCGTGGTGACGGCCAACGAGGCCACCGCGCGCGAGGCCGTGATCCGCGCCGGACTGGCGGTCGGCGCCTTGCCCGACAGCCTGGCGCATGGACTGCTGCCCGCGCTGAGCCTGCCGGAATGGGATTCGAACCTGTGGCTGGTCACCCATGTCGACCTGCACCGCACCCCCAAGGTCCAGGCCGCATTGGCGGCGCTGCGCGACGGCTGAGCCCTTTCCCTCGGCCCCAGCTTGGGGCAGCGTGCGCCGCAGGAGGACCCATGACCCATTCCCGCCCATCCCCCGACCGGACCGCCCGATGATCACCGCACGGATGAGCGCATCGGACTGGGGCCTGCTGCTGCTGCTGTCGCTGATCTGGGGCGGGTCGTTCTTTCTGATCGCGCTGATCGTGGGGCATATGCCGGTCCTGTGGGTGGTGGCGCTGCGCGTGATGATCGCGGCCGCCGTCCTGTGGGCCATCGTGCTGGCGACCGGGCGGGCGCTGCCGCGTGGCGCAGGCCTGTGGGGCGCGTTCCTGGTCATGGGCGTGCTGAACAATGCCATCCCGTTCGGGCTGATCGTCTGGGCGCAGGGGTTCATTCCGGCGGGGCTGGCCTCCATCCTGAACGCGACGACGCCGCTGTTCACGGTGCTGGTCTCCACGCTGGTGCTGGCGGACGAGCGCGCGGGGCTGATGCGGCTGGCCGGGGTCGCCCTGGGGCTGGGCGGCGTCGCGGTGATGATCGGCGTGGACGAGCTGGCGGGCCAGGGCCACGGCGTGCTGCCGCAGTTGGCGATGCTGGGGGCCGCGATCAGCTATGCCTGGGCCGCGGCCTTCGGGCGGCGGTTCCGCGCGCAGGGCGTCGATCCGCTGGTGACGGCGGCGGGGATGGTGACGGGGACCAGCATCGTGCTGCTGCCGCTGGCGCTGTTGCACGACGGGTTGCCGCCGGCGGCGCCCGCGCAGGTCTGGCTGGCGCTGAGCCTGCTGGGGCTGGTCTGCACGGGGCTGGCCTATGTGCTGTTCTTTCGCATCCTGGGCCGGGCGGGGGCGACGAACATCTCTCTGGTCACGTTCCTGGTGCCGGTGTCGGCGATCCTGCTGGGCTGGCTGTTCCTGGACGAGGTGCTTGGCCTGCCGCAGGTGCTGGGCATGGCGGTCATCGGGCTGGGGCTGGCGATGATCGACGGGCGGCTGCTGAGACGCTAGGTCGATACCGGGCACGCGGCGGCTTTTCATCCGGCGGCGTGGTCGCTAGGTTTCCCGTCGGGACAGCACAAGAGGCGGCTCGTGGCGCATATCATCGTGGTCGGAAACGAGAAGGGCGGCTCGGGCAAGTCCACCACCTCGATGCATGTGGCGACCGCGCTGGCGCGGATGGGGCATCGGGTCGGGGGGCTGGATCTGGACGTCCGCCAGCGCAGCTTTGGCCGCTATCTGGAAAATCGCGCGGCGTTCTGCGCTCGCCGGGGGCTGGACCTGCCCATGCCTTTCATTGCCCTGCTGGGCGACGGGGCGGACCCCCTGACCCCCGCGTTGCGGCAGCTGGAGCAGGATTGCGCCTTCATCCTGATCGACTGCCCCGGATCGCACACCAAGCTGAGCCAGATGGCGCATACCGTCGCCGACACGTTGATCACGCCGCTGAACGACAGCTTTGTCGATTTCGACCTGCTGGCGCGCATGTCGCCCGATGGCGACGTGCTGGGTCCGTCGATCTATGCCGAGATGGTCTGGAACGCGCGCCAGCTGCGCGCGCAGGCGGGGGCGGGGCCCATCGACTGGCTGGTGCTGAGGAACCGCCTCGGCACCCAGCAGATGCACAACAAGCGCAAGGTCGGCGGCGCGCTGGCCGACCTGTCCAAGCGCATAGGGTTTCGCGTGGCGCCCGGCTTCTCCGAACGCGTGATCTTTCGCGAGCTGTTTCCGAACGGGCTGACCCTGCTGGACCTCAAGGACGTCGGGACCGACGCCATGAGCATGTCACAGATCGCCGCCCGCCAGGAATTGCGCGACCTGATCAAGGAATTGCGCCTGCCGGGCGTCGCCGTCACGTTCTGACAACGAAAGACGGCGGGCCGATGGCCCGCCGTCTGTTCCGTTCGAATGCTGGTCAGGCCAGCATGCCCATCGGGTTTTCCAGATGGGCGACGATCGCCTCCAGCAGTTGCGCGCCAAGCGCACCGTCGATCACGCGGTGGTCGACCGACAGGGTCATCGACATGACGTTGCGCACGACGACCTCTCCCTTTTCGACGACCGGGGTGGGGATGCCCGCGCCCACGGCCAGGATCGCGCCATGCGGCGGGTTGATGACCGCGTCGAAATTCTCGATTCCGAACATGCCCAGGTTGCTGATCGCAAAGCTGCCGCCCTGATATTCGTGCGGGGCCAGCTTCTTGGACTTCGCGCGACCGGCCAGATCCTTCATCTGCGCGGACAGCGCCGACAGGGTCTTCTGGTGCGCGTCCTTCAGCACGGGCGTGAACAGCCCGCCCTCGATCGCGACGGCCACGGCCACGTCCGACGGTTTCAGCTTGAGGATGCGATCCCCCGCCCAGACCGCGTTCGCGTCCGGCACCTGCTGCAAGGCCAGCGCGCTGGCCTTGATGATGAAGTCGTTGACCGACAGCTTGATGCCCCGGCCTTCCAGCTGCTTGTTCAGCGTGGCCCGGAACTCCATCAGCGCATCCAGCTTGGCCGAACGGCGCAGGTAGAAATGCGGGATGGTCTGCTTGGCCTCGGACAGGCGGGCGGCGATGGTGCGGCGCATGCCGTCCAGGGCCACCTCCTCGGTCTCGCGGTCGGCATACATCTTCAGCACGGCCTCGGTCGACAGGCCCTTGGGGGCCTGGGCCGGTGCTGCGGCTGCTGCTGCCGCGGGGGCTGCCTTGGCCTCGGGCTGGGCCGCTGCGGCGGCGGGCTTGGCTGCGCCGGGTTGGGCGTTCTCGACATCGGCCTTGACGATGCGGCCACGGGGGCCGCTGCCCTGCACCTGGCTCAGGTCCAGACCCTTGTCCTTGGCGATCCGCCGCGCCAGGGGCGAGGCGAACACCCGGTCGCCCTTGGGCGCGTCAGCCTTGGCATCACCGGCCACCGGCGCGCCGATCGGACCGCCATAGCCCTTCTCCGCGGGCTCGGGTTCTGCATCCGTCTTGGGCTTGGGGTCTTCCTTGGCCTTGGGCGCCTCGATGTCGCCGGCCTCCTCGCCGTCCTCCAGCAGGACGGCGATGGCGGTGTTGACCTTGACCGCCGAGGTACCCTCGGCGATCAGGATCTTGCCGATGCGGCCTTCGTCGACGGCCTCGAACTCCATCGTGGCCTTGTCAGTCTCGATCTCGGCGATCACGTCGCCGGACTTGACCGTGTCGCCTTCCTTGACCAGCCACTTGGCCAGCGTGCCCTCCTCCATCGTCGGGGAGAGGGCGGGCATCAGGATTTCCGTGGGCATCGCGCAGCTCCCTTACTTGTAGGTGACTTTTTTCACGGCTTCGACGATCTCGGCGGGCGTGATCAGCGCGTGCTTTTCCAGGTTGGCGGCATAGGGCATCGGCACGTCCTTGCCGGTGCAGCAGATGACCGGCGCGTCCAGATAGTCGAACGCGTTCTCCATCAGATAGGCCGAGATGTGGTTGCCGATGGCGCCCACGGGGAAGCCTTCCTCGACGGTCACGCACCGGTTGGTGCGCTTGACCGACGACAGGATCGCGTCATAGTCCAGCGGACGCAGGGTGCGCAGGTCGATCACGTCGGCCTCGATCCCCTCCTCGGCCAGCTTGGCCGCGGCCTCCAGCGCATGGGCCACGCCGATGCCGAAGCTGACCAGCGTCACGTCGTCGCCCGACCGGACCGTGTTGGCCTTGCCGAAGGGGATCGTGAAGTCCGGCAGGTCCGGAACCTCGAAGCTGCGCCCGTAAAGGATCTCGTTCTCCAGGAAGATGACCGGGTTGTTGTCGCGGATCGCCTGTTTCATCAGGCCCTTCGCGTCGGCCGCCGAATAGGGCATCACCACCTTGAGGCCCGGGATGGCCGCGTACCATGCGGCGTAATCCTGGCTGTGCTGCGCGCCCACGCGGGCGGCGGCACCGTTCGGGCCGCGGAACACGATCGGACAGCCCATCTGGCCCCCCGACATGTACAGCGTCTTGGCGGCCGAGTTGATGATGTGGTCGATCGCCTGCATGGCGAAGTTGAAGGTCATGAACTCGACGATCGGGCGCAGACCGGCCAGCGCCGCCCCGGTGCCGATGCCGGCAAAGCCGATCTCGGAGATGGGGGTGTCCACGACGCGCTTGGGTCCGAACCGTTCCAGCAGGCCCTGGCTGATCTTGTAGGCGCCCTGGTACTCGCCCACTTCCTCGCCCATCAGGAAGACGGTGTCGTCGCGGTCCATCTCTTCGGCCATGGCCTCGCGCAGGGCTTCCCGCACGGTCATGGTCTTCATCTTGGTGCCTTCCGGCCAGTCGGGGCTGCGCGGCTTGGGCTGCGGGGTCACGACCTCCTCGATGGCGGACTGGCCGGGCTGGGCGCCCTCGTCCTTCTTGGGGGCCTTGGCTTCGGCGGGCTTCTCCTCGGCCTTGGGGGCGGGGGCCGCGTCGGCGTCTTCTCCCTCCTCGACCAGCAGGGCGATGGGGGTGTTCACGGCGACGCCCTGGGTGCCTTCGGCCACCAGCAGCTTGCCCATGATCCCCTCATCGACGGCCTCGAACTCCATCGTGGCCTTGTCGGTCTCGATCTCGGCGATGACGTCGCCGGATTTCACCGCGTCGCCCTCTTTCTTCAGCCATTTCGCCAGCGTGCCTTCCTCCATCGTGGGGGACAGGGCGGGCATCAGGATTTCAATTGCCATGTGACGGTCCCCCTCAGGCGTTCTCTTCGGCGCTGCCCTGGGGCAGTTCGTCGGCATAGATGTCGGTCCACAGCTCGGCCAGGTCGGGCTCGGGGCTGTCCTTGGCGAATTCGGCGGAATCGTTGACGATGTCCTTGATTTCCTTGTCCAGCGCCTTGAGATCCTCCTCGGTCGCATGCTTGCCGGTCAGCAGCATGTCGCGGATGTTCTCGATCGGGTCGCGCTCGTCGCGCATCTTCTGGACCTCCTCGCGGGTCCGGTACTTGGCCGGATCCGACATCGAGTGCCCGCGATAGCGGTAGGTCATGACCTCAAGGATGTAGGGACCCTTGCCGGCGCGGCAATGCGCCACGGCCTTTTCGCCCGCCGCCTTGACGGCCAGCACGTCCATGCCGTCGACCTGTTCGCCGGGGATGCCGAAGGCCTCGCCGCGACCGAAGAAGGTCGTCGATTTCGTGGACCGCTTGACCGACATGCCCATGGCATACTGGTTGTTCTCGATCACGAAGACGACCGGCAGGTCCCACAGCTCGGCCATGTTGTAGGTCTCGTAGACCTGGCCCTGATTGGCCGCGCCGTCGCCGAAATAGGTGAAGGTGACGTTGTCATTGCCCAGATACTTGTCGGCGAAGGCCAGACCGGCGCCAAGCGGCACCTGCGCCGCGACGATGCCGTGGCCGCCATAGAAATGCTTTTCGCGGCTGAACATGTGCATGCTGCCGCCCTTGCCCTTGGAATAGCCGTCCTGACGACCGGTCAGTTCGGCCATAACGCCGCGCGCCTCCATCCCGCAGGCCAGCATGTGACCGTGGTCACGATAGCTGGTGATGCGCTTGTCGCCTTCCTTGGCGCAGGCCTCCAGGCCCACGACGACCGCTTCCTGGCCGATGTACAGGTGACAGAACCCGCCGATCAGGCCCATGCCGTACAGCTGTCCGGCCTTTTCCTCGAATCGGCGGATCAGCAGCATGTCGCGATAGTATTTCAGCAACTCTTCCTTCGACGTGTTCGAAGGAGCCTCCTGCTGGGGGCTTGGTTTTCTGGCCATGCGGCGTGTCCTCCTGGAAGCGTGGCGGATAGTTCAGCGTTAAACTATCCGTAGCGCATCACCGACAGCCGTGCAATCCCGGCCCTAGCGCAGCAGGATCTCGTCCGCGCGCAGCAGGCCCAGCACCTCGCGGGCGCGTTCGTCCAGCAGGTCCAGGTCCAGGTAATCGTCCGACAGGCGGCGGGTCAGGTTCTGCATCCGCGTCACGTCCGCCTGCAGCACGTCGCGGGCCTCGCGCAGGTCCTCGGTCTCGGCCTGGATCTGGATGCGGCGCAGGATGCCCGAGGGGCCCTGCACCGCCGCATAGGCGAAATACAGCCCCAGCAGGACGGTCAGGACCAGGAAAATGGTGGCGCCGATGGACAGACGTTGGGGCATGGCAGGAATCCTTGTGGCCGGGCGATTATGCCACAGCGCAATCGGCGGGGGAATCCCCGTCAGGCGCGGTCGCGGAACATCGCCTCGATCTGGCGGGCGTGGTCGGCCAGGCCCCAGGGGGCGTTCAGCACGAACATGCCCGATCCGATCATCGAATGGCCGGGCCGGGCCGGGGGGAACGACACCTCGGACAGCAGGGCGTCGGGAAAATCGCTGACCAGCTGCGCCGTCATGCCCATGTGGCGATGATCCGTCAGGATCGGATACCACAGCGCGATGACGCCCACGTTCCATTTGCGCGCGATCAGGCCGATCTGGCGCGGGATCGCGGCATAGTCCGCCTTGACCTCATAGCTGGGGTCGATCAGCAGCATGCCACGGCGCGGATCGGGCGGGCAGACCGCCTGCGCCATCGCGAATCCGTCCTGCTGGTGCAGGGTCGCGAACCCCGCCACGCGGCGCAGCGCCTGGAATTCCGCGGGATGCAGTTCGGCCAGATGGGCCTTGTCCTCGTATCGCAGGAAATGCCCCGCGATCAGCGGAGAGCCGGGATAGGACTGTTCGCCCCGCAATGCCCGCACGCCCTGCAGCGCGCGCATCAGCGGATGGTCGTCCGGCAACCACTGTTCGACGGTGGCGCGGGCGATGCCCTGGGCGGCCTCCTGCGTCTTCTGCGCCTCGGCCCCTGTCAGGTCGTAAAGGCCGCGCCCCGCATGGGTTTCCAGATAGGACAACGGCTTGTCCTTGCGGGTCAGGTAATCCAGCGCGACCGCCAGCAGCGCGTGCTTGTGCAGGTCGGCCAGGTTCCCGGCATGATAGGCGTGTTGATAGCTGAGCATCCGCCAGCCATAGCGCGGCCGCGGGGCGGGGAAAAGCCGTCAATCGGCGCGGCGCAGCTCCGACCGGCCCTTGAGCACCTGCGCGCCGTCGTCCTGCTCGATCAGATAGGCGGGATCGTCCCTGGACGCCTTACGGCTGATCTTGCTGCCCTTGATCGTCCGTTGGACGTCATCGGTGAAGATCTCGGTGATCTTTCCGGTCGCCTTATGGCCCGACCAGTCCCATTCCACCTTGGTTCCCCTGCGCAGAATCATGCGGCCTCCGACTGCGTGTCGGAGGCAATGCGTCATGTCGGCGATGGGTTCCGGAAGGAAGGCGCGGCGACCTCCAGGGAGGAGGAGGGAGGTCGCCGCTGAACGCTGGCCCAGGGAGGAGGAGGGGCCGCGTATGGGTCGCGGTTCCGGCCAGGGAGGAGGAGAGGCCATCACCGCTAACGACCAGGCAGGGAGGAGGAGAGCCCGTCGTATCCGTGTGCCGCAATCGGGGCGGCTATGAAGGCGCGGCGACCTCCAGGGAGGAGGAGGGAGGTCGCCGCTGAACGCTGGCCCAGGGAGGAGGAGGGGCCGCGTATGGGGTGCGGTAGGGCCAGGGAGGAGGAGAGGCCGTACCGCGAACGCCGGGTCCGGGAGGGAGGAGGAGAGGACCGGGCGTATCAGCGTGCCGCAAATGGGGCGGCTATGAAACTTTTTGCGGCGACCCCTGGGAGGGAGGAGCGGGGCCGCCGCCTGGCACATGAACCCGGGGAGGAGGATCGGGTTCCTGCGCGTCTGGGCGGCATCCTCCAGGGAGGAGGAGAGGAGGATGCCGCCGGTCCCGGACCCAGGGAGGAGGAGAGGGCCGGGAATGCGAATTCTTGGTGTCCCAGGTTTACTGGGCCGAGCCCCATGCCGCTTCGTGCGCCAGGCGGGTGATCATCGAGCGGTTGATGCCCAGATCGTCCAGGTCGCGGGTGGTCAGGGCGTTCAGTTCACGCACGGTCTGGCGGTAGACCGCGCGGCGGGCGCGGTTTTCCTGCATCCGCTGGATCGCGCTCAGCAGGCGGCCACGCAGGCCGGCGTCGGCGGTGGCGTTGTGTGCTTGGGCGATAACAGCCATGGTCGTATCCTTTCGGTTCATCTCGTCTGCGCCGTTCCCGGATTGGCCCGGCGTTTCGTTGAGTTGAAGATGGCGCTATCGGGGCGGTTTCACAACGGACGGTTTCGTAATGCTGCCATGCAGCAATTGCATAGCCAAGGCTGACCTATCGTCTTCTTTAACGATGAATTAACGACATAAAATTGACACAGATACATCTGTTAGCGGTCACGCCGCAGTCGCAAAAATCGCCTGTTTGAAAGCGTTTAGCGCGGGTCTGTACGGATTGTCGCAGGGGTGTTGAGGGTCCGGCATCTATGCTTCATGCTGCCCGCCGAACAAAGACACAGGTC
Organism: Paracoccus sp. PAMC 22219; assembly: GCF_000787695.1. Taxonomy (GTDB): domain Bacteria; phylum Pseudomonadota; class Alphaproteobacteria; order Rhodobacterales; family Rhodobacteraceae; genus Paracoccus. The sequence continues at coordinate 30,258 of NZ_BBPH01000080.1, forward strand.
CTTCACATGCCCGTCACACGCGAAACGATCCTTACGGCAATCTCGGATATCGTCCTTCCGCAGGGGGGAACGCTGGGTCAGGCCGACCTGATCCGCGCGCTGACCATCGATCAGGACACCGTCCGATTCGTTCTGGAGGTCGAGAATGCGGCCACCGCACAGGCCATGGCCCCGGTCGAGACCGAGGCCCGCGCCCGGCTGGAACGCATCCCCGGCGTGGCCAAGGTCCAGATCGTCATGACCGCCCCCGCAAAGCCCGCGCCGCCCAAGGCGGTGTCGGGGCAGGGGGCCGCGCCGTCCCTGAAGATCGGTGGGCATCCCACGCCCCAGGCCGGTCCGCAGGCGATTCCCGGCGTGCGCCACATCATCGCCGTCGGATCGGGCAAGGGCGGCGTGGGGAAATCCACCGTCACCTCGAACCTGGCGGTGGCGCTGGCCCGCGCGGGCCGCAAGGTCGGCCTGCTGGACGCGGACATCTATGGCCCCTCGCAGCCGCGGATGATGGGCGTGTCGGGCCGGCCCGCCAGCCCCGACGGTCAGCGCATCGACCCGATGCACGCGCACGGCGTCACCGTCATGTCGATCGGGCTGATGCTGAAGGAGGGCGAGGCGCTGGTCTGGCGCGGGCCCATGCTGATGGGCGCGCTGCAGCAGTTGCTGCAGCAGGTGAACTGGGGAGAGCTGGACGTCCTGCTGATCGACCTGCCGCCCGGCACCGGCGACGTGCAGCTGTCGCTGTGCCAGAAGGCCCCCGTCACCGGCGCGATCATCGTGTCGACGCCGCAGGACGTGGCGCTGCTGGATGCGCGGCGCGCGATCGACATGTTCGGCAAGCTGAAGACCCCTGTCCTGGGCCTGATCGAGAACATGTCGACCTATATCTGCCCCAAATGCGGCCACGAGGCGCATCTGTTCGGCCATGGCGGCGTGGCCGCCGAGGCCGAGGCGCTGAACCTGCCGTTCCTGGGCGCGCTGCCGCTGGAGCTGGAGGTGCGGATGGCCGGCGATTCGGGCCGTCCGGTGGCCCTGGGTGACGGCGATGTCGCGCAGGCCTATGCCCGCCTGGCCGACCGCCTTGTGCAGGGCGGCATCGCCTGATCCTGGCCCGATCCGGGAAAGCACGGGACGGTCGGGAAATTGCGGGACGAGGGGGCGAAATGACCTCTCGTTGCCGTGATGTTTCGTGATCTGTTACGAAAGTTTCGCGAGCATTCCGGGATTTTGAACTTGCAGGACCGTGAACTGTGGTGAATTGGACCCAGTGACAGGCAAATTCCATCCGGCACTCGCCTTCTAGATGTAGTGTGGCTTTCCCGTCACTCCACCAAACTTTGTCCAAATCATGCCGCGAATGCGGTCTTTTTCGATTCGGAGGCCCTCAGTTCCCCCGGCGAAATGCGGCTGATGGCCCAAGAATACCGTTGCTTCCCATGAAATCCCATGTCACAACCGGATCACGAAAACGGGCAGTTCAAGGGGCACCAAGACCCCGGACAGGCGAAGCAGAGTTCATACAGGCAACCGTTTTCCAACATAGCCGGCCCGCGTGCGCGAGCAGCACCTCCCCCAGGTGGCGCGCGAAGGGTCGGCAACCACCCCGCAAAGGGGCCCGGGTAAATCGGGAACGAGGGCGGCGGATCGGGCAGTGGCAGCGGCCCGATCCGCCCTTTCTCTTTCGGACGTCCCGAAAGAGCAGGACAGTGAGGGCGGGCCCAGGTGGCGCGGAAGTTCAGAGGCACCGAAACCGTCAAGGTCGATGGCAAGGGTCGGATGTCGATCCCGGCCCGTCTGCGCCGCGTGTTCGATGCCGGCGATCCGTCATTTTCGGGAGCCAACACCGGACGCACGCAGCTGGTGGCCGTCTATGGCCCCGACTGGTGGAACTGGCTGGAGCTGTACACCATCGAGGCCATCGAACAGATCGACGAGCAGATCGACCGCCTGACCCGCGGCAGCCAGGAACGCCGCTGGCTGGAGTTGCTGATGAACGGACAATCCACAGACCTTGAGATCGACCGCGAAGGGCGCCTGGTCCTGCCCGCAAAGCTGCGCGACAGGCTGGGCTTTGCCGACGGGACCGAGACGATCTTTGAATCGCGCGGTGACTATATCCAGGTCTATCATCCCGAATCGCGTCCCAAGGACGTGCAGGCGCTGGAGGATTTCGCGGCCAGCAAGGGCCCCGAATTCGACCCCCGCGCCTTCCTGCAGCAATCGTCCGAGGGCTAGGGCATGGCGGATCCGCATATCCCCGTCCTGCTGGCGCCGCTGCTGCGTGCGACGGCCCCGATCGGCGGCGTCTGGCTGGACGGCACTTTCGGCGCGGGCGGCTATGCCCGCGGCCTGCTGGACGCGGGCGCCGACTTGGTGATCGGCGTCGACCGCGACCCGTCAGTGTTCCGCATGGCCGAGGAATGGCGCGGGCAGTATGGCGACCGGCTGCGGCTGGTAGAGGGCACGTTTTCGGACATGGATGTCCTGGCCGGGCAGCCGCTGGACGGGGTGGTGCTGGACCTGGGTGTCAGCTCGATGCAGCTGGACCAGGCGGATCGCGGGTTTTCCTTCATGCGTGACGGGCCGCTGGACATGCGGATGGGCGGCGATGTTCCCTCCGCCGCCGACCTGCTGAACAGCGCCGAAGAATCGGAAATCGCCGACGTGCTGTACCATTACGGCGAAGAGCGCGCCGCGCGTCGCATCGCGCGCGCCATCGTGGCCGCCCGCCCGCTGAACCGCACCACGCAGCTGACGCAGGTGGTCACCGGCTGCCTGCCGCGCGCCAAGCCGGGCCAAAGCCATCCCGCGACGCGCAGCTTTCAGGCGATCCGCATCTGGGTGAACGACGAGTTCGGCCAGCTGGTCGCGGGCCTGTCGGCCGCCGAGCGCGCGCTGAAGCCGGGCGGCCAGCTGGCCGTCGTCAGCTTTCATTCGCTGGAGGACCGGATCGTCAAGCGCTTCATGCAGGCCCGGTCGGATGCGGGTGGGG
>NZ_BBPH01000079.1 GCF_000787695.1 Paracoccus sp. PAMC 22219
TTCGCGGGACAGGTCCGGCAGGTGCTGGAGAACATCGTGGCGGTCCTGGCCGAGGGCGGTGCGGGGCCGCAGCATCTGGTGCGGCTGACCTGGTACGTCACCGACAAGCACGAGTATCTGGGCGCGCTGCGCGCGGTGGGGGCGGCCTATCGCGACGTGATCGGGCGGCATTACCCGGCCATGGCGCTGGTGCAGGTCGTGGCCCTGGTCGAGGACCGCGCCAAGGTCGAGATCGAGGCCACGGCCGTGGTGCCGGATTAGGGGGACAGTCATGCTGGGACCAAGCGGGCACGAGGATACGTTCACGCGCGACAACCTGCCCCCGCCGGAGGCCTGGCCGCGGATTGACCAGTCGGGCTACGACTATCCCGACTGGCTGAACGCCGGGGCGGAACTGACGGACCGCATGGTCGATCGCGGCTTCGGGGACCGGGTCGCGCTGGTCGGCAACGGGCGGGCGCGGACCTACAAGGAGCTGTCGGACTGGACCAACCGGCTGGCCCATGCGTTGGTCGCGGATTACGGGCTGCGGCCGGGCAACCGGGTGCTGATCCGGTCGGCCAACAACCCCGCAATGGTCGCCTGCTGGCTGGCTGCGACCAAGGCGGGGGCGGTGGTGGTCAACACCATGCCCATGCTGCGCGCCAAGGAGCTGTCCCAGATCATCGACAAGGCGCAGGTGACGCACGCGCTGTGCGACACGCGGCTGATGGATGAGCTGCTGGTGGCGGCCAAGGGGTCGGCCCGGCTTACGACAGTGGTAGGGTTCGACGGGACGGCGAACCACGATGCGGAGCTGGACCGGGCGGCGCTTACGAAACCGGTGCGGTTCGACGCGGTGCGGACCGGCCGGGATGACGTGGCGCTGCTGGGCATGACCTCCGGGTCCACGGGCGAGCCCAAGGCCACGATGCATTTCCACCGCGACCTGCTGATCATCGCCGACGGCTATGCGCGCGAGGTGCTGGGGGTGACACCGGACGATGTCTTCGTGGGCTCGCCGCCGCTGGCCTTCACGTTTGGGCTGGGCGGGCTGGCGGTGTTCCCGCTGCGCTTCGGGGCCAGCGCGGTGCTGCTGGAGAATGCCTCGCCCCCGAACATGATCGAGATCATCGAACGCCACCGCGCCACGATCTGCGTGACCGCGCCCACGGCGTACCGGGTGATGCTGCGCGCGATGGATCAGGGGGCGGACCTGTCCAGCCTGCGCGTGGCGATCAGCGCAGGGGAAACCCTGCCCGCACCCATCTGGCAGGACTGGCATGATCGCACGGGCAAGCCGATGCTGGACGGGATCGGCGCGACCGAGATGCTGCACATCTTCCTGACGAACCGGCTGGACGACAGCCATCCGGGCTGCACCGGGCGGCCCGTGCAGGGATACCGTGCGCGGATCGTTGACGATGCGGGACAGGAGGTGCCGCGCGGAGAGATGGGGCGGCTGGCGGTGATCGGGCCGACCGGCTGCCGCTATCTGAACGACGCGCGGCAGGCGGAGTATGTCCAGGACGGCTGGAACCTGACCGGCGATACCTTCTGGCAGGACGAGGATGGGCGTTTCCATTTCGCGGCGCGCTGCGACGACATCATCGTGTCGTCGGGCTACAACATCGCCGGGCCGGATGTGGAGGCCGCGCTGCTGGCGCATCCGGACGTGCTGGAATGCGCGGTGATCGGCGTGCCCGACCTGGAACGCGGCCAGATCGTCGAGGCGCATGTGGTGCTGGCCCCCGGCGTCGCGCCCGACCCCGCGACCGCAGAGCGGTTGCAGCGTCATGTGAAGGACGTGATCGCGCCCTTCAAATATCCCCGCCGGGTGGTGTTCTGCGACGCCCTGCCCAAGACCCAGACCGGCAAGATCCAGAGGTTCAGACTGAAGCAATGACCATCGACCCTGCACAGCAAGGCGCGCGCATGTCGTTCGACGGGCGCATGTCCTATGGCGATTATCTGGGGCTGGACCGGCTGCTGACGGCGCAGCATCCCCTGTCGGAAGCGCATGACGAGATGCTGTTCATCATTCAGCACCAGACGTCTGAGCTGTGGATGAAGCTGGCGCTGCTGGAGATGGGGGCGGCGCGCGAGCGGATCGCATCAGGCGATCTGCGGCCCGCCTTCAAGATGCTGACCCGCGTGGCGCGGATCATGGAGCAGCTGAATTCGGCCTGGGACGTGCTGCGCACGATGACGCCGTCGGAATACTCGACATTCCGACCCGCGCTGGCCGAAAGCAGCGGGTTTCAGTCGCATCAATACCGGATGATCGAATTCGTCGCGGGCAACCGCAACATGGCGATGATCGCACCCCATGCGCATCGCCCCGATCTGGCGGATGCGCTGCGGGAGGAGGCCGGGAGGCCATCGCTGTATGATGAGGTTCTGGGGCGGCTGCGGGCGGCGGGATTCGACGTGGCGGCGCGCACGGCGCTGGACGCGCCCCATGCGCCGGACGCGGCGGCGCGGGCGGCCTGGGCGGCGGTCTATCGCGATCCGGCGCAGCATTGGGAGCTGTATGAGCTGGCCGAGAAGCTGGTCGATTTCGAGGATTACTTTCGCCGCTGGCGGTTCAACCATGTGACGACCGTCGAACGGATCATCGGCTTCAAGCGCGGATCGGGGGGCACGTCGGGCGTGAACTATCTGCGGCGGATGCTGGATGTGGTGCTGTTCCCGGACCTGTGGGAGCTGCGGACGGACCTGTAAGGGAGGCGGACGGCCGCGCCTGACCGGCCATGACGGGCCGGGGTCGCGGCCGTCGGTGGCGCCGGACCTGCGGTCCGGGCGCGGTCGGTCCGGTGGGTCAGGCGGTGGGGCCGTAATAGGCGTAGCTGCCTTCGACCGTGAAGCCGAGGCTGCCATAGGTGGCCTGGGCCGTGGTGTTTGCGCGGCTGACGGCCAGACCGATGCGCGTGGCGCCAAGGTCCTGCGCCCAAAGCGCGGCCTGGCGCATCATCCAGCCTGCGAGACCCTGGCGGCGAAATGCGGGCAGAACCTCGACCGCGTGGACCATGGCGGTGCGGTCATGGAGCGCGACGAAGCCTGCGCCTGCGGCACGGTCGCGGATACGGCCCAGCAGGGCGGCCTTGGGCTGCGACACGCGTTCCATCACGACCTGGCGGGCGGGGTTGATGTTGCCCGCGACCCAGATCTGGCGCTGGATCGCCAGGGGGGGCCAGATGGCGAAGGCGGTGACCGGGGGGATCGGCCGGTCGGTCAGCGCGGTGACGGGCGCGGCCATGACCAGCGTCGGGATATGGGCGGTCAGGCCACGCGCAGTCAGGGCGGCGATCAGGTCCGCGTCGTCATCCCAAGCGCGGAACAGCGGCGGTTGGTCCCATGCGGCGTGCCGGGCGCAGGCGGCGTCAATATCCGCGTCCGTCCACGGCCCGACCGCGATGGCAGAGCTGACACGCCCGCCCGCGCCTGCGCCGCGCCCGACCAGGAAGCCGCCGCAGCGGACGGTCTCGAACGCGGGCCAGGTCGCTTCGAAGGCGGCGGCCAGATCGGGGTCCGGCCTCACAACCCGATGCGTCCGCGCAGCGCGGCCATGGCCTGATCGACGCGGGCGGCATCCAGGCCCCGCACGACCAGGTTCGTGCCCCAGCCGGTATCGTCGCGGAACGGATAGGACCCAAGCGACAGGTCGGCGAAATCGGCGGCGACGGCCTTGAGATCCTCGGCGACCTCGCTTTCGCCGCGGCGGACCTCGACGGTCAGGGACTGCACCGGGCGACCCACGGGCAGCTGCGGGATCAGCCAGGCGACCATGGCGCGGAACACCTCGGGCACGCCGGCCATCACATGGGTCGCGCCGATGGAGAAGCCGGGCGCGGCCGACACGGCATTGTCGATCAGCGTGGCACCGACCGGGATGCGGGCCATGCGCAGACGGTTCTCATTCAATTCGACCCCCATGCGGTCGCAGCGGTCCTGCAGCAGGGCGCGGGCGGTGGGGTTGACCTCGACCGTGGTGCCATGGGCAGCGGCGACCGCATCGGCGGTGATGTCGTCATGCGTGGGCCCGATGCCGCCCGAGGTGAACAGCAGGTCGTAGGCCCCCCCCAGGGTCCGGTCCAGCGCGCGGATCGCGTCCACGATGCGGCCGGGATCATCGGCCACCACGCGGATCTCCTGGAGGTCGATGCCGGTGGCGGTCAGCACCTGGGCCAGGTGGTGGGCGTTCCCCTCGCGCGTGCGACCCGACAGGATCTCGTCACCGATGACCAGGATGGCGGCTGTGGGGTTGTCGGACTGCATGGGGCTCTCCCTTGGGTGTGGCGCCTCATCTATGCCTGCGGGCGGGGCTGGAACAAGTGGGCGCGCGCCTCTATCTAGGGCGGCAGACAGAAAGGATCAGCGATGGACGAAGGCCGTATCACGAGGGAAGGCATCCGCCTGCACATGCCCGGGGATTTCGCAGGCATGCGGGCGGCTGGCGCCCTGGCCGCGCGGATCTTGGACGAGGTGGGGCCGATGGTCGCACCGGGCGTCACCACCGGCGCGCTGGACGATTTCATCCGCAACCGGGTGACGGAACTGGGCGCGACCTCGGCCACGATCGGCTATCGCGGATACCAGCATGCCAGCTGCATCAGCGTGAACCACGTGGTGTGTCACGGCATCCCGGGCGACAAGAGCCTCAAGGACGGCGACATCCTGAACATCGATGTGACGGTGATCCTGGACGGATGGTTCGGCGATACCAGCCGGATGTACGTGGCAGGCAAGCCGTCGCTCAAGGCGCAGCGACTGCTGCAGGTGACCCATGACGCGCTGATGAAGGGGATCGAGGCCGTGCGCCCCGGCGCGACCTTCGGCGATATCGGCGCGGCCATCCAGACCTATGCCGAGGAACGCCGCATGTCCGTCGTGCGCGATTTCTGCGGCCACGGGATCGGGCGGGTGTTCCACTCGCCGCCCAATGTGCTGCATTTCGGGCGCGCGGGCAAAGGGCCGGTGCTGGAGGAAGGGATGTTCTTCACGATCGAGCCGATGATCAACCTGGGCCGCCCGGAAACCAAGGTGCTGGCCGATGACTGGACGGCGGTGACCCGCGACAAGTCGCTGTCGGCGCAGTTCGAACATTCGATCGGCGTCACGGCGGATGGCTGCGAAATCTTCACCCCGTCGGACCGGTTCTTTCCCGAACTGCCGTGACCGATTGCGTCCCGCGGTGGCCGGGGGCGCTCCGCCCCCCGGACCCCCCGGACGTCGCGACATCCCATAGGCAAAGAAAAGGTGGCAAGGCGTCCTCCGCCCCAGGGGGTCCGGGGGGTGGAACCCCCCGGTCATCGCGGGACGCAAGCGTCAGGCGCGACCGGACGCCGCCGACAGAAGCGACGGATCGATCCCCTGCGCCCGCAGCGCACGCTGCCATTTATCGTCGTGCGACACATCAAAGATCAGGTCCTCGGCGCCATCACCGGTCAGCCAGCCATTGGCCAGCATCTCAGTCTCCAGCTGCCCCGGCCCCCAGCCCGCATAGCCAAGCGCCAGCACCGCGGGATCGGGACCGTAACCCTGGGCCAGCTCGACCAGGATGTCGCGCGTGGTCGTCATCGCCAACGCCTGGCCGATGCGCAGGCGACCCTCGGGGTCCTGCCCATGCTCTGCCACCTTGTGCAGCACGAAGCCGCGACCCGGCTCGACCGGGCCGCCAAAGCGGACCTCGATCGGGCGAGCGTCCTCTTCGGCCTCGATGCCCAGCTGGTCCAGCAGATCGGAAAATCCGATCTCGGGCAGCGGGCGGTTCAGCACCAGTCCCATCGCCCCGTCGTCCGAATGCGCGCAGACCAGCACCACCGACCGCTCGAATCGCGGATCGCTCATGCCGGGCATGGCGATCAGGATCTTGCCGGTCAGGTTGCGGCTTTGGGCGGAATCACCGGTGATGCTGGTCATCATGTCTCCTTTTCATGACAGATCGGCACTGGCGCGGGGTGTTGCAAGGCTTGCGCGGAATTGTGACTTTCCGCGGCCGCGGCGCCGGCGCTAGGACAGGGGCATGACACATCGCCCCCGCCTGCCCCTTGCCGCCGCTTTGGCGCTTGTCCTGACCGGCCCCGCCATCGCACAGGACGACATGCCGCCGGGCCTGCGTGGCGCGCAGCTGCTGCCCGGTTGGACCGAACCGGGCGGCGCGCGGGTCCTGGCGCTGGAACTGCTGCTGGAGCCGGGTTGGAAGACCTACTGGCGCAGCCCCGGCGACACCGGCCTGCCGCCGCAGCTGGAATGGGCGGGTTCGGACAACCTGTCCCACGTCACCCTGCACTGGCCCGCGCCCCAGGCCATCCGTTCCGGCGACACGATGGAGATGGGCTATCACGACCGCCTGGTCCTGCCGCTGACCGCCTATCCGCAGGACCCCGACAAGCCCGTGGACATCGCGGCCCAGATCGATCTGGGCCTGTGCGAGAACATCTGCGTCCCCGTGCATCTGCAGCTGCAGGCGCCGACGGTCGGCACCCAGTCCGACCCGGTGATCGTCGGGGCTCTTGCGGCGGAACCGCAGCGGCTGGACAGCAATCCCGCCTGCCAGGTCACGCCCCTGGCCGACGGGCTGCGCGTCGCGATGGACCTGCCGCAGGGCGAGGCCACGCTGGCCGCGGTCGAACTGACCGACAGCCCGCAGGTCTGGGTGTCGGCGGCGGACATCCTGCCCGGACCCACAGGCCCGCAGGCGGTGGTCGAGATGGTCGCCCCCTCGGGCAAGCCCTTCGATCTGGACCAGGACGCGCTGCGCCTGACGGTGATTCCCGCCGATGGGGGCCGTGCGACCGAAACCACCGGCTGCGCCGCGGACTAGGCCCCCGCGCGGCGCCCCTGCCTGACCTGCGCCAGGGTCGCGCCCCCATCACCGCCACCAGCACCGCCAGATAGGCCAGCAACGCGCCCCCCGCCCCCCGGCCACCAGCCGGGCGCGGGCCAGACCCATCGCAGGCAGCACGGTCACCGGACCCAGCACCAGCGCCAGCCCCGCGACCGCCGCCACGACCGCCCCGCGCATCACGCCGCGCAGCGGCCCCGCCCGCAGGCTGCGCCGAAAGGCGTGGCGCGCGCGGGCCAGATCGTCCCCCGCGACCAGCACCGCCGGCACGACCAGCAGCACCAGCACCATCCCGAACCCCAGCCCATAGGCCAGCGTCACCACCGTGGGCTTCAGGAACAGCGCCTGCGACGACCGTTCGTACAGCAGCGGCGCCAGCCCCAGGACGGTCGTGGCCGTGGTCAGCAGCACGGGCCGGAACCGGTCGGCCACCGCGTCGATGATCGCGGGCCGCAAGGCGCGGGTGGTGCGGTATTCGTCGATGGTCGAGATCAGCACGATGGAATCGTTGATGATGATCCCCGACATGCCGATCAGGCCCACGACCGAAAACAGGCTCATCGGCAGGCCCCAGGCCGCGTGCCCCCAGACCGCGCCGATCAGCCCGAAGGGAATGACCGACATCACGACCAGCGGCCGCGTCCAGCTGGCAAAGATCCAGGCCAGCACCATGTAGATCCCGGTCAGCGCCATCGCGAACCCGATCAGCGCCTCGGACAGGAACTCGCGCTCCTGCTGGGCCAGCCCGGTCACGTCATAGGTCACGCCGAATTCGCGGCGATGTCGGGCAGCAGGCGGGTCTGCAGGTCGGCGGTGATCGCCGCCGCCCGTGCCGGATCGTCGCCCGAGATGTCGCCGGTGACCTCGATCATCCGCTCGCCGTTCTCGCGGCGGACGACGGAAAAGCCCGCCTCGGTGCTGACGGTCACGATGTCGCCCAGTGGCACCCAGGCCCCCGACGCGGTGCGCATCTGCATGCGGTCCAGAAAATCGGCGCGGCGGTCGTCCTCGGCCAGTTCGACGGTGATGGCGCCGGTGCGGGTGCCCTCGGGCCAGGTCGCGGCCTCGATCCCGCCAAGGCGCTGGCGCAGCTCGCGTGCAAGACCGTCGGTGGTGAACCCCAACGCCTCGCCTTGGGGCGTCAGGCGCAGGGCCAGCTCGTCCTTGTCATAGTCCAGGCTGTCCTCCAGCGCGGACACCTCCGGCGCCTCGGCCAGCCGCGCCTTCAGCGCCTCGGCGGCGGCCTTCAGCGTCGCGGCATCCGCCCCCGTCATCAGCACCGATATCGCGTCACCCCCCGGACCGGACCGCCCGCCGCGAAAGCTGATCGTCTCCAGCTGCGGGTCGGTGGGCATCGCCTCCTGCAGGGCGGCCACCAGTTCGAAGCTGGAATAGGGGCGGAAATCCGGGTCGATCAGCTCCATCTGGACGGCGCCCAGCAGGTCGCGTCCTTGGTCTCCGCCCCCGGCAGGGGGCGGCCCGCATTGCCGCCGACCTGGGTCATCACATGGGTCAGCGGGCTGATGCCGTATTCGTCGTGATATTCCGCCGCGACCCGGTCCACCGCATCCTGCACCAGACCCATGACGCGCAGGGTATCGTCACGGGTGGCGCCCTCCAGCATGGCGAAATTGCCCGACACGCTGCCCTGTTCGGGCGAATCAAAGAACCGCCACGGCACCGACCCGGTCATCAGCGCCGCCGCCGACCACGAAAAGCCCACCATCACCAGCGCCAGCACCGGATAGCGCGCCAGCAACACCAGCCGCGCCAGCGGGCGCAGCACGCCCGCCACGAATCGGTCCAGCCAGCGGTTCACGAAGACCGACGGGCGGTCGTACCAGCGGTCCTTGCCGTGATGGGCCAGCGCATGGGCCATGTGGTTGGGCAGGATCAGGAAACATTCGATCAGCGATGCCGCCAGCACCAGAATGACGGTCAGCGGAATGTCCGACACCAGCGACCCGAACTGTCCGCCGATCAGCACCAGCCCGGCGAATGCGATGATCGTGGTCAGGGTTGACGCAATCACCGGCGCGCCCATCGCGCCCGCCGCGCGTTCGGCGGCGACCAGCGGCGGTTCGCCCAGCTTGCGGGCGCGGTAGTCGGCATGTTCGCCCACCACGATGGCGTCGTCCACGATGATGCCCAATGTCAGGATCAGCGCGAACAGAGAGATCATGTTGATCGTCATGCCGACCGCGTACATCATCGCCACCGCCGCCAGCAGCGCGGCCGGAATGCCCGCCGCGACCCAGATGGCGGTGCGCGCGTTCAGAAACAGGAACAGCAGCCCCAGCACCAGCGCCAGCCCCATCAGCGCATTGTCCAGCAGCAGCGACAGCCGGGCCGAGATCTGTTCGGCCCGCGCCCGCACCAGTTCCGCGGTGACCCCCTGCGGCAGGGTCGGCGACAGCGCGTCGACCGCCGCCTGCACGTCCTGCTGCATGCCGATCGCGTCGCCCGACGCGCTGCGCTGGACGGACACCGTGACCGCCGGGTTGCCGTCCACGAAATAGGCCACGCCCCGGTCGATGCCCGTGTCGCGGACCTGCGCCACGTCGCCGATGGTCAGCTGCGTCCCGTCGGGCAGCGCGGTCAGGACCAGCGCCGAGACCTGTTCCGGCGTGCGCGTTTCCGCCCCCGTCCGCACGCGCGATATGCCCGACGCCACATCGCCCGCGGCGTCGGCGCGGCGGCGGCGGCGATGGTCGCCGCGATCTGTTCCAGCGTGATGTCATGGCGCACCAGGTCGGCCATGCGCAGCTCGACCAGGGTTTCGGGGGCGGACAGTCCGGTGACGGTCAGCCGCGTGACGCCACGGGCGTACAGGCGGTTGGTCAGATCGTCCGCGATGCGGCCCAGCTGGTCCAGTCCCACGGGGCCGGAGATCACCACGTCGGTCACCGAATCGCGCCAGGCGCGGCGGGTGACCTCGGGGTCTTCGGCGCCTTCGGGCAGGTCGCCAGCGGCGGCGATGGCGGCGTCGACCTCGCCGGTGGCGCGGGACATGTCCCAGCCCGGCTCGAACTCCAGGGTGATGCGGGCGGACCCTTGGCTGGACTGGCTTTCGGTCAGGGACACGCCCTCGACCGCGATCAGCGCGGGTTCCAGCACGCTGACCACCGACCGGTCCACGTCGTCGGCCCCGGCCCCGTCCCACCGGACGCTGACTTGGATCTGCTGAACCACCGTGTCTGGAAAGAACTGCGCCCGCAGCCGCGGCGCGGAATACAGTCCCGCCACCACCATCACCGCCAACAGCAGGTTGGCCAGCGTGGCATGGCGGACAAAGGTGCCGATCAGGCCGGGGCGCTTATCCACGGGTCGGCCCCTGGCCCTGTGCCCGCTGATCGGGCCCCTGCGTGGGCGCGGGGTCGGCGGCGTCGCGCACGCGGATGCCGGTGCCTAGTTGCGGGGCGCGTTCGGCGACGATGCGCGCGCCCGCCAGATCGGCCGGCACCGCGATGATCAGATCGTCGGCCTGGCGGCGCAGCACGGTCACGGGCGTCGCCTGCAACCGTCCGTCGTCGCCGGCCACAAGCACCGTCCCGTCGGACCCCAGGGCCGCCGCCGGAACGGTCGCCGCGTCGGACAGCGCGGGTTCGGCAATCTGCGCGGTCACGAAATCGCCCGGGCGCAGCGCCTGCGCCCCCTGGATCAGCCGGGCAAAGACCACCCGGCCCGCCGTCCCCTCGGCCACCGAGGCCGCCGCCCGGTCCAGCCGGGCCTGCGCGACCAACTGACCGGCGCTGCCGTCCAGCGTCACCGTCACGGTCCGGTCCAGCAGCGCGCCGTCCGGGCCCAGCAGCCGCCCGAACTGGTCCAGCGACAGCGGGATCTGCAGCTCCAGCGCGTTGGGGTCGATGACCGTCGCCAGCTGTTCGTTCACGCTGACCAGCGCGCCCTCGACCGCGGTGACGGCGGTGACGCGCCCGTCGAAACCCGCGCGCAGTTCCGTGTCGGCCAGGGCGCGGCGGGCCTCGGTCACGGCGATCTCGGCGCGGCGCAAGGCGTTCTCGGCCGCGGTCACGGCGCTGAGCGCGTCGGCCTGGGTCGCGCGGGCCGCGATCACCGTCTGGCTGGCGGTGGATGCGGCCAGTTCAGCTGTCTCGCGGTCCAGGCTGATGCCAAGGCGCGTTCGGCCAGCTGTTCCTGCCGGGTCACGGCGGCCGCGCGCAGCTCTGCCTGACGCTCCGCCGCGGTCACGTCCTGGGCCGAGATGTCGACGCGGCGGCGCGCATCCTCCAGCACGCCCTGGGCATCGGCGCGTTCGGCTTGGCTGCTGTCCAGCGCGGCCTGCGCGGCCGACGGGTCGATACGCGCCAGCAACTGGCCCGCGACGACCGTGCCGCCCTCCTGCAGGGCGGGGTCCAACTGGACGATCCGCCCCCCGGCGCCGGCGCGCAGCTGAAGTTCGCGGCGCGACCGGACCTGGCCGAACACCTGCATCTGCGGCTGGACCACCCCCGGCGCGACCGTCATCAGCCGTGCGGCATAGACCTGTTCGGCGGGTGCGCGCACGGCGGGGCCGTCCCCGTCCGGGGTCATGGCGCGCCACATCAGCCCCGCCGCCAGCAGCAGCAACGCCAGCGTCAGGAAGGTCAGGAACAGGCCCAGAAGGCTGCGGGACAGGAAACGCATGCGGATGGTCCATCTATGGGATGGCCGGGATAGCGCATGATGGGCAAACGGAACCTAAACGGAAAGCGATTCCAGCCGCGCCTGCAGCGACAGAAGGTCCGCCCAGGCCTCGCGCTTGGCCGCGGGGTTGCGCAGCAGATAGGACGGGTGCGTCATCGGCAGCGCGGGGCGCCCGAACGCCTGTCCCCATTGGCCGCGCAGCCGCAGGATGCCCGACCGTTCCAGCCCCGCAAGGCAGGGCACGTTGCCCATCAGGACGATCACCTCGGGCGCGGCCAGCGCGATGTGACGGCGCAGGAACGGCAGGCTCACGGCAAGTTCATCGGGGTCGGGGTCGCGTCCGCCGGGCGGGCACCAGGTCAGGGCGTTGGCGACATAGAAGGCGCGTTCCGCATCGACCGCGTCGCGGGTCAGCCCGATGGCCCCGAACATGCGGTCCAGCATCTGTCCTGCGCGACCCACGAAGGGACGGCCCTGGCGGTCCTCCTCGTCGTCGGGTGCGCCGCTCAGGATCATGACGCGGGCGCGGGCGTTGCCGTCGGCAAAGCAGAAATTGCGCGCGCCCTTCTTCAGCTCGATCCCGTCGAATCCCTGCTGCGCCTCGGCCAGGGCGGCCAGCGTGCCGGCCCCGTCGGCCAGCGCCTGCGCCAGCGCCACGCGGGCGGCCAGGTCGTCGTCATCGGCGGGCGGCGGCGGCGCCTGCGGGGCGGGGGCTGCGGACACCACGCGGGTCGGCAGGTCGAACCGGTCGACCGGCGCATCCAGCATGGGCACGTCGCAGCCCATCTCCAGCTGCCAGTCCAGCAGCGCCAGCGCGCTGTCGCCGTCCAGCGTGATTCCCCGATATGTTGCCTGATCGATCATCGCCGCACGCTAGGGCCGCGGCGCGCCCTAGTCCACCACCAGCATGTAGCCCGTGCCCCGCACCGTCTGCAGGAACCGCGGTTCGCGCGGGTCCGGCTCTATCTTGCGGCGCAGGCGGGTGATCTGGACGTCGATGGCGCGTTCGCCGTTCTCCTCGTCGCCGCCACCGCGGCCCAGATCATCGATCAGGTCGGCGCGGCTGACCGGCTGGCCCCGGCTGGCGGCCAGACGGCGCAGCAGCGCGGTTTCCGTGCCGGTCAGGCGCAGCGGCGCGTCGCCGTTCCACAATTCGCCCTTGTCGGTGTCGTATCGCAGTGCGCCAAGCGTCAGGTATTTCGGCTGCGCCACCTCGACCACCGGCACCCGGCGCAGGATCGCGCCGATGCGCAGCAGCAGTTCGCGCGGCTCGAAGGGCTTGGGCAGGTAATCGTCGGCGCCGCTTTCCAGCCCGCTGATCCGGTCCTCGGTCTCGCCCTTGGCGGTCAGCAGCAGGATCGGCGTGTCGATCCGCTCGCGCAGCGCACGGGTCAGGGCCAGGCCGTCCTCTCCGGGCATCATCACGTCCATGACGATCAGGTCGAAATCCAGCCCCGCCAGCAGGCGGCGGGCCTGGGCGGCGTCACGGGCCATGGTGACCATGTAGCCGTTCTTGTGCAGAAACCGCCCCAGCAGCGCGCGGATGCGTTCGTCGTCGTCGACGATCAGCAGATGGCAGTCGGTATGCGTCATGGGGGCCTCAGCGGTCTTCGGGAAGATCCTTCAGGGCCTGATACTGCGCCCGCGTCTCGGGGTCCATCATCGCTTCCAGAACCTGGCGGAACCCCGACACCGCCTGCGGCCCGGCATTGCGATAGGCGGCGCGCATCCGCGCCCGCTGCGCCTCGGACAGGCGGCGTTCCAAGGCGGTGCCCTTGGGGGTCAGGTGCAGCTGGCGCTCGCGCCGGTCGCGCCTGCCGATGCGGCTGTCCACCAGCCCGTCCTCGATCAGAGCGCGCAGCACGCGGTTCAGCGACTGTTTCGTGACCCCCAGCACCGCCAGCAGCGACGTGACCGTCAGCCCCGGATCGCGGTTGACGAAATGCAGCGCACGGTGATGGGCGCGGCCGTAATCCAGCTCGGCCAGGATCAGGTCCGGGTCGGCGGTGAACGCGCGATAGGCAAAGAACATCGCCTCGATCCCGCGGCGCAGCTGGTCGTCGGTCAGGAACAGCAGGTCCTCGCCCATCATCGCCTGAATCCGCGCTTTTTCCTGCATCTGTGGTCCCCGTCCGATGACTGCCCCGGATATGGCAGCGTTGTTGACTTTCTAATCGGTGATTGCTAGCCGTCAAGCATCTTGCGTAACAAACATGCCAAATCCGCCCTAACAGACGCAAGAATCGCAAAAACCGGGCGACGGATGGAGACATATGATGCTGCCTTACGACGACCGCGACGGCAAGATCTGGATGAACGGCGACCTGGTCGACTGGCGCGACGCCAAGGTGCACGTCCTCAGCCATGCCCTGCATTACGCCAGCTCCGTCTTCGAGGGCGAGCGGTGCTATGACGGCAAGATCTTCAAGGGTCACGAGCATTCGCTGCGCCTGCTGGAATCGGGCCGCCTGCTGGACATGCCGATCCCCTATACCGCCGAAGAGATCGACGCCGCCAAGGAGGCCGTGCTGAAGGCCAACGGCTTCGAGAACGCCTATGTCCGCGTCGTGGCATGGCGCGGGTCGGGGCTGGACATGGGCGTGTCCGCCGCACGCAACCCGGTCTGCATGGCGGTCGCCGCGTGGGAGTGGGGCAGCTATTATGGCGACGCCAAATGGCAGGGCGCGAAACTGGACGTGGCCAAGTGGAAACGCCCAAGCCCGGAAACCATCCCCACCGCCGCCAAGGCCGCGGGCCTGTACATGATCTGCACCATGTCAAAGCACGCGGCCGAGGCCAAGGGCTGTTCCGACGCGCTGTTCATGGACTGGGAGGGTTACGTGGCCGAGGCCACCGGCGCCAACATCTTCTTCGTGAAGGATGGAGAGATCCACACGCCGATGGCCGACCGGTTCCTGAACGGCATCACCCGCCAGACCATCGTGCAGATGCTGCGCGACAAGGGCCTGACCGTCCACGAACGCCGCATCCTGCCCGACGAGCTGGAATCGTTTCAGGAATGCTGGCTGACCGGCACCGCGGCCGAGGTGACCCCGGTGGGCCAGATCGGCGACTGGCATTTCCAGGTGGGCCAGATCACCCGCGACGTCGCCGAAAGCTACGAGGCGCTGGTCCGCGCCTGAGACGCGATCAGGGGGCCGCCCCGGCGGGCGGTCCCCATCGGGGTCACTTCAGGTGGCCCCGCGCGATGCGGGCGTATTCGGCGGCCTTGCGGCTGTCTTCGGTCCGGGCGTGGGGGCGCGCGTGCAGGGCGCGGATGGCGCGGTGCATCCCGCCCTCGCGGTCCAGGCGCAGGAATTCGCGCAGGCGCACGGCTCCCTGCATCCGCGGCTGATCGGCCTGATGTCTGGTCATGATGGGCCCTCCCGTGGGTGTCACCCCCCGGACTATAGGGCCGAACCGGTCCGATTTGAACAGTCTTGTTCGGAAAACCGCCTCAGGCGGCCTTGATCCCCTGTGCCGCGGACAGCACCGCGTGCAGGGCGACGGGGTCGTCATTGGCCCGCAGCTTGGCGCGCAAGTCCTGATCGCGCAGCGTGCGCGACACCAGCGCCAGCGCCTTGAGGTGGTCCACGCCGCTGCTTTCGGGGGCCAGAAGCGCAAAGATCAGGTCGACCGGCTGGCGGTCCACCGCGTCGAAATCCAGCGGCTTGTCCAGACGCAGGAACAGCCCCGCGACCTTGTCCAGCCCGTGCAGCCGCGCATGCGGCAGCGCCACGCCCTGCCCCACCCCGGTCGGACCCAGGCTTTCGCGTTCCTGCAGCGCGTCCAGCACCTCGGAGGCGTTCAGCCCGTATTCCGCATGGGCCAGATCGGCCAGTTCCTGGAACAGTCGCTTCTTCGAGGTGACCTGCCCCAGGGAACGGACCGCACCGGGCGTTAGGATTTCAGCAAGCTGCATGGCACATTGTCTTTCTCAAGCTGACCGCCCCCAGACAGGACTGTCCGGGGGCGACATCACGACCGGTCTGGGGACCGGATCTGCGGCAGGCGTCAGCCGTTTCCGCGCGGGTCGATCCAGCCCACATTGCCGTCATCGCGGCGATGGACGACGTTCACGCCGCCATGTTTCTCGTTGCGGAACACCAGCAGGGGGCTGCCGGACAGTTCCATGTGCATCACCGCATCACCCACCGACAGGGTGGGCACCCGGCTTTCCATTTCGGCGATGATGATCGGCTCCAGGCTGCCGCCCTGCGATTCCGCGTCATCATCCTCGGCGGCCAGCACATAGCTGTCGGCCTGACCGAAGACAACCGGTTCGGCATGGTCCTTGTGGTGATCCTTCAGGCGGCGCTTGTAGCGGCGCAGCTGCTTGTCCATCTTTTCGCGGCAAGCCTCGAAGGCGGCATAGATGTTGTCGTTCGCGCTGCCGCGGGCCTGCACGGTCAGGCCGGTCGACAGGTGCACCACCGTATCGCACAGGAACTGATGGGCATCTTTGGAAAAGGTCACGGACGCATCGGTCGGACGCTGAGAGTACTTGTCGAGGGTCTCGCCCAGCTCTGTCTTGACATGCGTGGTCAACGCATCCCCGACATCGATGTGTTTTCCGCTGATGGTATAGCGCATCGTCACTCCTCTCCGGTTGCCCGTCGCCACGATGCCCGCCCGGGGGGCCGGCAAAGGCGGGGACGGGTTGAACGGGGCGGCATCTCCGCACCCGCATGTCTCAATTTGGTGACAGCGCGCGCCGACTGTCAACGGCCCACACGGGGGCGTGACCCTGAATCGGATGGCCCGGCGCTCAGGACAGGGTGAAGCTGTCGCCCAGATAGACCTCGCGCACCCGCGGATCGGCCACGATCTGGTCGGTCGTGCCCGACATCAGCACATGCCCGTCATGCAGGATATAGGCCCGGTCGACGATGCCCAGGGTCTCGCGGACGTTGTGGTCGGTGATCAGCACCCCGATTCCCCGCGATTTCAGCGCATGGACCAGGGTGCGGATCTCGCCCACGGCGATGGGATCGACGCCCGCAAAGGGCTCGTCCAGCAGCAGGAACCCCGGATCGGACGCCAGACAGCGCGCGATCTCGGCCCGCCTGCGTTCGCCGCCCGACAGGGCCAGCGCCGGCGCGCCCCGCAGATGCGTGATCGAGAAATCGGCCAGCAGCTCCTCCAGCCGGTCGCGCCTGTGGCGCGGGTCGTCGACCGCGACCTCCAGCACCGCCATGATGTTCTGCTCGACCGTCAGGCCGCGAAAGATCGACATCTCCTGCGGCAGATAGCCGATGCCCATGCGCGCACGGCGGAACATCGGCAGGCGGGTCACGTCCTGCCCGTCGATCAGCACCTGCCCGGCATCGGCCGTGACCAGCCCCGCGATGCAGTAAAAGCACGTCGTCTTGCCCGACCCGTTCGGACCCAGCAGGGCCACGACCTCTCCGCGCTGCAGGCGCACGGACACGTCGCGGATGACGGGGCGGTTGCGATAGGACTTGCGCAGGCCGCGCACGTCCAGCCCAGAGCGGTCAGCCATCAGTTGGCCCCCGGCTGCAAAACGGACCGCACGCGGCCCTGGACCTGGGCCGCGCCCGTCGCCAGGTCAACCGTCATGCGGTCGCCCGCCAGCACGTTGCCGCCTTGGCTCAGCAGCACGTCACCGGTCAGCAGGACCGACCCCGCCGCGACGTCATAGACCGCCTCGGCGGCCTCGGCCGCGTCCTCTCCGGACACCAGCGTGACGTTGCCGGTCGCGGTCAGGCTGTCGATGCGCTGCTGATCGCCGGGTGCATATTGCACCGCGACCCGGTCGGCCGACAGGCGCATCTCTCCCTGGCCGATGACCACGTTGCCGGTGAAAAGCGCGGAACCGTCGGCCTGATTGACGTCCAGGTTGTCGGCCGCGACCTCGACCGGGGCCGAGGTGTCGGCCTGCATCCCCCCGAAGGTGGTCTGCGACAGGGCGGGCAGCGGCGCGGCCAGCGCCAGCACGATCAGCAGGGGGCGAAGGGTCATCGGGTCCTCAAGGCTCAGGGCGGCAAGCGGCCCGGTGTCAGGTTGGTATATCAGACGCACGCCGTCCGAGAAATTCAAGATTGCCGCGTCGCTGCCTGCCGAATCGCCGCCCGTCGCGTCGTCCGGGGCCAGCCGCATGCGCCCCGCGGTGATCCGCCCGAACGGCGCCTGCGCCTCGACGCCCCGGTCGGCCTGGATGACCGAGGTGTCGGTCTGGGCGTCGATCTGCGGCGTGTCCAGCTGCCAGCCGCTGCTGGTGGTCATGCGCACGCCACCCTCCAGCCGGACCAGCCCGTCCAGCAGCCCGCCCTGTGGCGCGGTCAGATCGGCGCGCAGCCCGTCGGGGCGCAGCCAGTCCAGCGCCACGTCGCCCGCCGCCCCACCGGTCCCGCCCGGCGTCACCTGCGCCGCGCGCAGGGTCAGCTGCGCCCCGTCGCCGGTCACGCCGCTGTATTCGGGCGCGACGATGCGGTTGTCGCGCGCCGCGGCCTGGGCATCGACCTCGGCATAGGGGATGCGCGATTCGGTGTCCGACCCACGGCTGAACAGGAACATCGTCGACAGCATCGCCAGCGCCACCAGCGGCAGCAGCACACGCAGCCAGCGGACGATGCGGGTCCGCGACATGGTCAGACCAGCCCCGCGCGCAGACAGTCATGGATATGCAGGATGCCGCGGGGGCGCCCGTCCTCGACCGCGAACAGGCAGGTGATCTTGCGGTCCTGCATCTGCGCCAGCGCGGCCTCGGCCAGTGCGCCCGGCGCGATGGTGCGCGGCGCGGGCGTCATCACGGCGCGCGCGTCCAGGTCCAGCAGGCCCTGCATGTGGCGGCGCAAGTCGCCGTCGGTGATGATCCCCGCCAGCGCGCCGTCCGCGTCCACGACCCCGGTCACGCCATAGCCCTTCTGGCTGATCACCAGCAGCGCCTCGGACATGGGGGCGTCCAGTCCGACCAGCGGCAGGTCGGTGTGCATCAGGTCGCCCACCTTGGCCAGCAGCGCGCCCAGCTTGCCGCCGGGATGAAACGTGCGGAAATGTTCCGGCGTGAACTTGCGATGCTCCATCAACGCAATGGCCAACGCATCGCCCAAGGCCAGCGTCATTGTGGTCGATGTTGTGGGCACGATCCCGTTGCCGCAGGCCTCCTGGGCCGCGGGCAGCACCAGCCCCAGGTCGGCCTGACGCATCAACGTCGATTGCGGCCGCGCCGCCACCCCGATCAACGGGATGGAAAACCGCCGCGTATGCGCGATCAGGTCGGCCAGTTCCGGCGTCTCGCCGCTGTTGGACAGCACCAGCGCCAGGTCGGATTCCGTGACCATGCCCAGATCGCCGTGGCTGGCCTCGGCCGGGTGCACGAACTGCGCGGGCGTCCCGGTGGACGCGAAGGTCGCCGCGATCTTGCGCCCCACATGGCCCGACTTGCCCATGCCCGACACGATCACCCGGCCCCGCACCGCCAGGATCATCTCGACCGCGCGCGAGAATTCGTCGCCCAGACCCGCCGACAGGGCCTCCAGCCCCGCGATCTCGACCCCGATCACGCGTCGCGCCGTCTCGATGTAATCCGCCACGCCCAGCCCTTCTTCGTTGTCCAAATACCCGTTGCCCGCTCAGTGGCGAAAGATGTCGCCCTCGTCACCCCAGCCCAGCAGGTCCAGATGGGCCCGCGCGGGCAGAAAGTCAAAGCAGGCCTGCGCCAGGCCCAGCCGGTTCTCGCGCTTCAGCCGCTCTTCCAGGGCATCCTTCAGCTTGTGCAGGTGCAAGACGTCCGACGCCGCATATTCCAGCTGCGCGTCCGACAGGTCGGCCGCGCCCCAGTCGCTGGTCTGCTGCTGCTTGCTGACATCGACGCCCACCAACTCCTGCAGCAGGTATTTCAGCCCGTGCCGATCGGTAAAGGTCCGCACCAGCCGCGAGGCGATCTTGGTGCACCAGACGGGCGAGGTGACCACCCCGAACGCATTCTCCAGCGCGGCGATGTCGAACCGTCCGAAATGGAACAGCTTGACCACCTTTGGGTCGGTCAGCAGCTTGGTCAGGTTCGGGGCCTCGGTCTGGCCACGGTCGATCTGGACCAGATGCGCCTCTCCGTCGCCGGACGACAGCTGCACCAGGCACAGCCGGTCGCGGCGCGGGTCCAGGCCCATCGTCTCGGTGTCGATGGCCACGATCGGGCCCAGCACCAGATCGTCGGGAAGGTCGTTCGGGTACAGATGGATGCTCATCGCCGGTCCTGCCTGAATTGCGCGCCGCCGGGCCCGTGTCCGGACCCGCGGCTTGGCGCCCCTTCGACCAGAAACCGGCCCGCCAATCCAGCGAAAATCGCGTGACCGGTCAGGCAGGCGGCGTCCATGACAGGGGCGCCGGATCCTCGCGATGGGCAAATCGCAACAGGTGGCTTTCGATGACCTCGCGCAGACGCTCCAGGGCGCCTGCGTCCGCGGCCTCCAGCGTCAGGTGCAGGGACGCGTCCTGCGCCTCGATCCGGGCCACGCCCATCTCGAAGGTCAGCACCGCGTGGCGGGCGTCGTGGGTCACCGGGATCTTGTGGCCGAAATGCTTGGCCATCGTACCCGTCAGTGCCGCGGCGCGGGCGGTGGGGAAATCGGCAGTCATGCGCATGGGATATCCTTTCGTGAATGCCCCGCAGCTAGGATGCCAAAGCGAATGAGTCAACAATTCGGCGCAATATCCCGACAAAAAGACCCTGCCATTCTTGCGCGGCGGCCGCGACGGCGCTAAGCCCGCCCGGCGTGCAGCCATGTCCCAGCCACCACGCGCAACCCCGATGAAAGGATCGTCATGCGCCGCATCGCATTGCCCGCCCTGGTGGCCACCGCCCTTTTGACCGCGCCGGTCGCGGCCCTGGCCCAAGTGACCGTCGACACCGCCCAGGGGCCCGTGACCCTGCAGGACAGCCCCGACGCCGTCGCGGTCTATGACATGGCCGCGCTGGACACGATCACCGCCCTGGGCGTGACGCCCGCGGGCACCATCGACACCATCCTGGTCCCCGCCCTGCGCGACGCGGCCGCGGGTGCGGCCCCCGTCGGCACCCTGTTCGAACCCGATCTGGAGGCGCTGGCGGGCCTCGCCCCCGATCTGGTCATCGTCGGCGGACGGTCCGCGACCCAGCTGGCGGCGGTGGCGCAGGTGGCGCCGGCGATCGACATGACCTTCGGCCCGGACCTCTTGGCCGATGCCCGCGCCCGGATCGACGCCTATGGCACCCTGTTCGACAGGACCGCGCAGGCGCAGGAGCTGACCTCCGCCCTGGACGCGAAACTGGCCGACCTGCGGGCGGCCGCGGATGGCCAGGGCACCGGCCTGATCGTGATGACAAACGGCCCCAAGATGTCCGCCTATGGCGCCGGATCCCGCTTTGGCTGGATCTTCGACGCGACCGGGCTGGCCGAGGCCGTGCCGGGCCTGGACGACGCCACCCACGGCCAGGCGATCAGCCATGAATTCATCGCCCAGGCCAACCCCGACTGGCTGCTGGTCGTCGACCGCGGCGCCGCCATCGGCGAGGACGGCCAGGGCGCGATCGAGACGCTGCGGTCCGATCTGGTGCAGGGCACGACCGCCTGGCAGCAGGATCAGGTGATCCAGCTGGACCCGGCTGCGACCTATATCTCGGCCGGGGGCTACGGCTCGACCATGGCGGTGCTGGACCAGCTGACGCAGGCCTTCGCGAACTGATGCGGCCCCTGCCCGCCCTGGCATTCGCGCTGGTCGCGCTGATGCTGGCCAGCCTGACGGTCGGCGCCGCTGACATCCGCGTGACGGATGCGTTCCGCGATCCGCAGGCCCTGCTGGTCCTGCTGGAATCGCGGCTGCCGCGTACGCTGTCGGTGGTGCTGACCGGGGCTGCGCTGTCGGTGGCGGGCGTGCTGATCCAGGCGCTGGTCAGGAACCGCTTTGTCGGCCCCGACACCTCCGGCACGGCCGAGGGCGCGGCGCTTGGCCTGCTGGCCATCACCATCCTCTGGCCCGCCAGCCCCCTGTGGCTGCGCATGATCGCGGCCAGCCTGTCGGCCATGGTCACGACCGCGCTGTTTCTGGCCGTGATCCGCCGCCTGCCCGTACGCGAGGTGATGCTGGTCCCCATCGCGGGGCTGGTCCTGTCGGGCGTGCTGGGCTCGGTCGTGACCTTCATCGGCTGGCAAAGCGATCTGATGCAATATGTCGGCACCTGGCTGTTCAGCGGCGAATTCTCGGGCGTGATCTCGGGGCGGTACGAATTGCTGTGGATCGCGGGCGTGGCTGCCGGGCTGGCGTGGTTCTCGGCCGACCGTTTCGCGATTCTTGGCCTGGGCGATCAGGTGGCGACGGGGCTGGGGCTTTCCACGGCGGCGGTGATGCGCCTTGGCCTGGCTGTGGTGTCGGTCGTGACCGCGATGGTGGTGACGACGGTGGGGATGATCCCCTTTGTCGGGCTGGTGGTCCCGAATCTGGTCGCGCGAATCATGGGCGACAACCTGCGCGCTTCCCTGCCCGTGGTGGCGCTGGCGGGTGCCGTGCTGGTCCTGGCCTGCGATCTGGCGGGTCGGCTGGTCATCCACCCCTACGAGGTTCCCGCAGGCACCATCCTGGGCGTGCTGGGCGCGGTCCTGTTCCTGTGGCTGCTGCATCGCCGCCCGCCCCGGTCGAAACGCGCCCATGGATAGGCGCGCGCGGATCATGCTGGGCGCGATGGC
>NZ_BBPH01000078.1 GCF_000787695.1 Paracoccus sp. PAMC 22219
GCCGCCCGCGCCGCCAGCCGCGCGCCGCCGCCCGCGCCTGGCCCGCCCGCCATGACCAGTGCCGCGCCGTGATCGTATTTGTGGCCGCCTGACGCCTGTTTGCGCAGCCACAGGCCCTGTGCGTCATCAGCGCCGCGCCGGGGGTCCGCGATGTCGAAACGCGGCCACAGGGCGGTCAGGCGTGCGGTGCCCGCCGCGCGAAACGCTCCAAGGCCGATATCGGCGACGACCAGCGTGCCGCAGACGTGCGGCCCATGCTCCAGCAGGTGCCCCGGCTTGGGGCTGTCAAAGGCCACGGTCAGCGTCGCGCGGGGCACAGATGTGGGCAGGGGCCCCCGACCCAGGCCCAGCATGACGCCGCTGTCCAGGCAAAGCCCGCTCGGCGCGTCGACGGCGACAACCGGACGGTCGGCACCCGCAAGACCGCGCAGCACCGCGGCGATCGTCTCATCGGGCGGGCGGGTCAGGCCGGTGCCCAGCATCGCGTCGACGTACAGGTCGGGTCGGTCCAGGTGATCCGCGTCGAGCGGCAGGACTTGGCCCGGCCACCGCGCCCGCGCCGCCGCCGCGTCGCTGCCCGCGCGTGTCCGCATGCCAAGAACGCGCACGGTCCAGCCCGCCTGCGCCAGCGCGCGCGCCACCACATAGCCGTCGCCGCCGTTCGCACCCGGTCCGCACAGCACCGTCACGCGCCCCGGCTTGGGCCAACGCAGGCGGATCTGGCCCGCGACCGCGCGTCCCGCCCGCGTCATCAGGTTCAGCCCCGACGTCGCCTCGCTGCCTATCGCTGCGGATTCGATGGCGCGCATTTGAGCGACCGTGACGATTTCACTGCCTTCCAGCATGGCCTATGATTAATCCTTGTGCGAAATGTTGAAATATTAGGCATACGAGGCGGACAAACGGCTTGGGGGCTTCCAAGATCATGCTGCTGCATTTACGCGGTTCATCAAACGCGCCAATCAGTCTTCAGGCAAGCCGCGAGGAAGGGTCTATTGCGATGAAGAAGATCGAGGCGATCATCAAGCCGTTCAAGCTGGACGATGTCAAAGAGGCGCTGCAGGAAGTCGGCGTGCAGGGTCTTTCCGTGACCGAGGTCAAGGGTTTCGGTCGTCAGAAGGGCCATACCGAACTGTATCGCGGCGCCGAATATGTCGTCGATTTCCTGCCCAAGGTGAAGATCGAGATGGTGCTGCCCGACGATCAGGTCGATGCCGCCATCGAGGCGATCGTCGCCGCCGCGCGCACGGAAAAGATCGGCGACGGCAAGATCTTCGTCTTGCCCGTCGAACAGGCGATCCGCATCCGCACCGGAGAGACCGGCGACGACGCCGTCTGATCGACCGAAGTTATACTGGCCTTCGCGCCCGGCAGGCCCAGGCCGCCGGGCCGCATCTACGAAGAAAGGGATGAGATGAACATCAAGGATGTCTTGAAACTGATCGAGGAAGAGGATGTCGCCTATCTGGACGTCCGCTTTACCGACCCCAAGGGCAAGCTGCAGCACGTCACGCTGGACCGCGACCTGATCGACGAGGACTTCTTCGAGGAGGGCTTCATGTTCGACGGCAGCTCGATCGCGGGTTGGAAGTCGATCGACCAGTCCGACATGAAGCTGATCCTGGACCCGGCATCGGCCTATATCGATCCGTTCTATGCCGAAAAGACGCTGTGCGTGCATTGCAACGTGGTCGAGCCCGACACCAACGAGCCCTATTCGCGCGACCCGCGCGGCACTGCCGCCAAGGCCGAGGCCTATCTGAAGGCGTCGGGCATCGGTGACGTGGCCTATTTCGGTCCCGAGGCCGAGTTCTTCATCTTTGACGACGTGCGCTATTCGGTCACGCCGCAGAAGGTGTCGTTCCAGATCGACGCGGCCGACGCCGCCTGGAACACCGATACCGAATACGAGATGGGCAACACCGGCCACCGCGCGGCCCACAAGGGCGGCTATTTCCCGGTCAACCCGATCGACACCGCCCAGGACATCCGCGGCGAGATGCTGTCCACCATGAAGCGGATGGGCATGAAGGTCGACAAGCACCACCACGAGGTCGCGACCTGCCAGCACGAGCTGGGTCTGATCTTTGGCGGTCTGGTCGAGCAGGCCGACAACATCCAGAAATACAAGTACGTCATCCACAACGTCGCCCATGCCTATGGCAAGTCGGTGACGTTCATGCCCAAGCCCATGAAGGGCGACAACGGGTCGGGGATGCATGTGAACATGTCGATCTGGAAGGATGGCAAGCCGCTGTTCTCGGGCGACAAGTATGCGGATCTGAGCCAGGAGGCCCTGTATTTCATCGGCGGCATCCTGAAGCACGCCAAGGCGCTGAACGCGCTGACGAACCCGTCGACCAACAGCTACAAGCGCCTGATCCCCGGTTTCGAGGCCCCCGTGCTGCGCGCATTCTCGGCCCGCAACCGCTCGGGCTGCGTCCGCATCCCGTGGACGGAATCGCCGAAGGCCAAGCGCGTCGAAGCGCGTTTCCCGGACCCCTCGGCCAACCCGTACCTGTGCTTTGCGGCGCTGCTGATGGCGGGCCTGGACGGCATCAAGAACAAGATCGATCCGGGCCCGGCCTCGGACAAGGATCTGTACGACCTGCCGCCCGAAGAGCTGGCGGAAATCCCGACCGTCTGCGGCAGCCTGCGCGAGGCGCTGGAAGAGCTGGAGAAGGACATGGACTTCCTGCTGCAGGGCGACGTGTTCACCCGCGACCAGTTGGAAGGCTATATCGCCCTGAAGTGGGAAGAGGTTTATGCTTATGAGCATACCCCCCATCCCATTGAATATGCGATGTATTACAGCTGCTGATCCGACGTCAGCATCAGTAAACGGGGGCGGTCCGGCGGGCCGCCCCCTTCCTCATGCGATCACGGTCCCCACACAGCCTGACACGGTTTGGTGATGGGGTGTCACGAATGTCCGTTTCCAGCGTGTCTATAGGCATGGATCACAACGATCCCCCCTCGACATGGATGGAGAGACACGATGAAACGTCTTGTGATTGCCGCCGCCGCCTCGATGATGACCTTTGCGGCTTTGCCTGCCGCCGCCGCCAGCATGGGCATGGGTGAACGCCCCGAACTGGGCGCCCCACGGATGGCCGCGATGACCGTCGAACGCCGTGCGGGCGACCTGTACGAAACCAAGGACCTGGTGCGCCGCGGCCTGATGGCCAACGACATCGTCACGGTGACGGAACTGCGCACGTCCAATCGGCCCGTCGACTATTCCAGCCGCAACGGCGGCTGATCCCTGACGGGATGAAAAAAGGGGGCGGTCCGATGGACCGCCCCCTTTGTCATGCGTGATGCCGGCCTATTCGGCGGCGATGTCGGTGGCGGTGGGATAGTCGGTATATCCCTCGGCGCCGCCGGCATAGAAGGTCGCCGGGTCCTGGTCGTTCAGCGGCAGACCGCGGCGGAACCGTTCCGGCAGATCGGGCGTCGCGATGAAGTCGCGCCCGAAGGCCACGGCATCGGCACGACCTTCGGCCAGCAGGGCCGTGGCGGATTCGCGGGTCAGACCCTCGTTCGCGATGACCGGGCCGCCGAATGCGTCACGGATCGCGTCCAGCAGGCTGTCCTCGGCCACGTGCTCGCGCAGGCACAGGAAGGCCACGCCGCGCGCACGCATGTCGCGGGCGACCTGGGTGAACAGGGCGCGGGCATCGCTGTCGCCCATGTCGTGGCTGTCGCCGCGGGGCGCCAGATGGACACCGACCCGGTCTCCGCCCCAGACGCCGACCACCGCATCGGTAATCTCGTTCAGGAAGCGGACGCGGTTCTGGATGTCGCCGCCATACTGGTCGGTACGGGTGTTGCTGCGGTCCTGCAGGAACTGGTCGATCAGATAGCCGTTCGCGGCATGGATCTCGACCCCGTCAAAGCCCGCGTGACGGGCGTTTTCGGCCGCCTGGCGATAGGCCTCGACGATGCCGGGGATCTCCTCGGTGGTCAGGGCGCGCGGGGTAACATAGGCGCGCTTGGGGCGCAGCAGGCTGACATGCCCGTCCGGCTGAATCGACGACGGCGCAACCGGCAGCTGTCCGCCCAGCAGTTGCGGGTCCGAGATGCGGCCAACGTGCCACAGCTGCAGATAGATCAAGCCGTCGCGTTCATGCACGGCCTTGGTCACCGATGCCCAGCCGGCGATCTGGTCGTCGTTCCAGATGCCGGGCGTCGCCTCGTAGCCCACGCCCATGGGCATGATGCTGGTGGCCTCGGACAGGATCAGGCCGGCGCCGGCGCGCTGGCGATAGTATTCGACCATCAGGTCGTTGGGCACGCGCGCGTCGCCCGCCCGCGACCGGGTCAGCGGGGCCATCACGATCCGGTTGCGCAGCGTCACCGCCCCCAGGGTCACGGGTTCAAACATCGAGGACATCAGGTCCTCCTTTCTTGATCTTGCTTGTGGGGCCATGCGGCCCGGAATGTCAGTGCGGGACGGCCTGCGTCCCACGGGCTTGCAACTGTGCGTCACGCGGGCCGATTTCAAGACCGCCCGCCGCATCGTCACATCGCCGTCACCGCCACGGAAAAACGCGCGCGGGCGGCGGGCTTGGCCTTCCATGTCGGGCGGTCCCCGACTATCCAGAAAGCCATGGATATCATGTTGCTGACTGCCTTTACCGCGGTGCTGTTCCTGCTGATCGCAGCGGCGGAACCTCTGGCCGCGCGAATGCGGCTGCCGTTCAGCGTGATGCTGGCGACGGTAGGCATCATGATCGGCGGCGGCGCCCTGTTCCTGCTGCGCACCAACGTGACCGAGACGCTGAATCCGGTCGCGGTCGGCATCCTGTCCCTGCCGATCCGGTCCAGCGTGTTCATGTACGTGTTCCTGCCGACGCTGATCTTTCAGGCGACGCTGGACATGAACATCCGCCGCATGATGGATGACTGGGTGCCGATCCTGACGCTGGCGGTGGTGGCCGTGGTGGCCGCGACCCTGACGATCGGGTTCGCGCTGTCCTGGATCGGCGGGCTGCCCCTGATGGTGGGCCTTTTGATCGGGGCGATCGTGTCGACGACTGACCCGTCCGCGGTGGTCAGCATCTTCCGCAGCCTGTCCGCGCCCAAGCGCCTGTCCCGCATCGTCGAGGGAGAGTCGTTGCTGAACGACGCGGCCGCCATTGCGCTGTTTGGCCTGTTCCTGACCTATGTGATGCTGGGCGTTCCCAACCCCAGCCTGGCCGAGGCCGTGGGCCAGTTCCCCGGCCTGATCGCGGGCGGCGTGCTGGCGGGATGGCTGGTCGCGCGGATCGCGCTGGCCCTGATGGGCCTTTTCGCACGGTTCGAGACCGCGCAGATCTCTGTCTCGGTCGCGGTGCCGTACCTGGCCTATATCGGCGCAGAACAGGTGCTGGGCGCGTCGGGCGTGATCGCCGTCGTGGTGTCCGGCCTGACGCTGAACCTGATGGGGCCTGGGCGCCTGGCCCCCGCCTTCTGGGTCAACCTCAAGGAGGTCTGGGGCCTGCTGGCGCATTGGGCCGGGGCGCTGATCTTTATCCTGGCGGCGCTGCTGATCCCGCGCCTGCTGGGAGAGGTGCGGCTGAACGATCTGTTCCTGATCGGCGTCGTCGTGGTCGCGGCCTTTGTGGCCCGTGCGCTGATCCTGTTCGTGCTGCTGCCGATGCTGACCACCCTGCGCCTTTCCCCCAAGATCCAGGGACCCTATCGCGTGGCCATCATGTGGGGCGGGCTGCGTGGCGCGGTGACCCTGGCGCTGGCGCTGGCGGTCACGGAAAACCTCCGCGTGCCGGTAGAGACAAAGCGCATCGTCGGCATTCTGGCCACGGGGTTCACCCTGTTCACGCTGATCGTGCAGGGCACCACGTTGCGCAGCGTGATCGGCCTTCTGGGGCTGGACCGGCTGTCGCCGCTGGACCGCGCGCTGTCCAACCAGGTCGTCGCCGTGGCCCTGCAATCGGTGCGCGAAGGCGTGGCCTCGGTCACCGAGAATTACGACCTGACCCGAGAGACGGTGCGTTCCGAGGCCAAGCGCTTTGCCGCCCGGCTGGACAGCGCCGTCGAGGCCGCCGAGGCCGAGGACAACGCCGAAATCCTGGACCGCGACCGCATCACGTTGGGCCTGATCGCCCTGGCCGCCCATGAGCGCGAGATGATCGTCCAGCGGTTCCGCGAACGCGCGATTTCCGCGCGGCTGTCGGAACAGGCGCTGTTCGACGCCGACCGCGTGATCGAGGGCGCGCGGTCCGGCGGGCGCACCGGATATCAGCGCGCGGCCCGGCGCAACCTGCGCTATGGTCCGGCCTTCCGCTTTGCGGCCTTCCTGCGCAACCGCGTGGGCGTCGCCGGACCGCTGGCGCGCATGACCGCCGACCGGTTCGAGATGTTGCTGGGCAAGCGGCTGATCCTGCGTGATCTTCACGGTTTCATCGACCGTCGCATCCGCCGCATCCACGGCCGCCGCGTGGCCGAGCTGCTGCACGAATTGCTGCAGCGGCGGATCGAGGCGGTGGAAACCGCGCTGGAAGGCCTGCGCCTGCAGTTTCCCGGCTATGCCGAGGAGTTGGAGCGTCGCTTCATCCGCCGCACCGCCCTGCGGCTGGAGGAACGGGAATACAACGCCCTGCGCGACGACGGCCTGATCGGCGCCGAGGTGCACATCCAGCTGATGGACGACGTCCGCCAGCGTCGCCAGCAATCCGAAGGCCGCCCCAAGCTGGACCTGGCCCTGCGCAAGAACCAGGTCGTCCGCCAGTTCCCGCTGTTCGCCGACCTGGACGACGCCGAGCTGAAGCGCCTCAGCCGCGAAATCCGCACGCGTTACGTCAACGCGGGCCACGTCATCACCCGCAAGGACACGCCCGCGCGGTCTGTGTTCTTCGTGGCCTCCGGCGCGGTCGAGCAGGAGGTCGCGGGCCAGACCGCGCGCCTTGGCCGCGGAGAGATGTTCGGCCAGATGGGCGTGCTGACTCGCCGCATCCGCAAGGCGGAGGTCCGCGCCATCACCCCCAGCACGCTCCTGGTGCTGGACGAGGCCGGGTTCCGCCGCCTGCTGAAACGGTCTGCCGCGCTGCGCAAGGCGGTGCGCGACAGCGTCGTCGGCAAGACCGTCGCCGGAGAGGTCCTGCGCATGCCCGAACTGGCCCAGGACGCCCCGCTTGGCGAGGGCGCCGCAAGCGGCTAGACCGGGGCCCAAGACCCACGGACGACAAGGCCCTTACGCATGGACATCTCTGCCCAGACCGCCACCCGCATCGCCCGCCAGATCGCGACCGAGATTGGGGCCAACCCCGCCCAGGTCACGGCCGCGTCCGACCTGCTGGACGGGGGCGCGACCGTTCCGTTCGTGGCGCGCTATCGCAAGGAGGCGACGGGGGGGCTGGACGATACCCAGTTGCGCACCCTGGCAGAGCGCCTGTCCTATCTGCGCGAGATGGAGGCGCGGCGCGCCGCGATCCTGGGATCGATCCGCGATCAGGGCAAGCTGACCGACGATCTGTCCCGCGCCATCGGTGCCGCCGAAACCAAGGCCGCGCTGGAGGACATCTATCTGCCCTTCAAGCCCAAACGCCGGACCAAGGCGATGATCGCGCGCGAAAACGGGCTGGAGCCGCTGCTGCGTGCGATCCAGGCTGACCCATCGCGCGATCCGGCGACCCTTGCGCCGACCTATGTGTCTGACGCGGTCGAGACGCCCAAGGCCGCGCTGGAGGGCGCCCGCGACATCCTGGTCGAGGAGCTGTCCGAGAAGGCCGAGGTTCTTGGTCCGCTGCGCGAGTTCATGCGCGGCAATGCGGTGATGGCCGCCCGCGTCGTCGCGGGCAAGGAACAGGAAGGCGCCAAGTTCAGCGACTATTTCGCGCATTCGGAAACCTGGTCGGGCATTCCGGGCCACCGCGCACTGGCCATCCTGCGCGCCGCCAAGGAGGAGATCGTGACCATCGACATCGCCCCCGAACCCGAGACCGGGACGGCGCGGGCCGAAGGGATCGTGGCGCGGGGCCTGGGCGCGGTCGGGCAGGGGCCGGGTGCCGACTGGCTGCGCGGCGTCGCGGGCTGGGCGTGGCGGGTGCGGCTGTCGAACACGATGTATATCGATCTGATGACCGAACTGCGCGCCCGCGCCCATGCCGAGGCGATCCAGGTCTTTGCCCGCAACCTGCGCGACCTGCTGCTGGCCGCGCCCGCCGGGCCGCGCGCGACCCTGGGGCTGGACCCCGGCATCCGGACCGGGTGCAAGATCGCGGTCGTGGACGGTACCGGCAAGCTGCTGGACACCGCGACCATCTATCCGTTCCAGCCCAAGAACGACCTGCGCGGGGCCGAGGCCACGCTGCTGGGGCTGATCGCGAAACATGGCGTCGATCTGATCGCCATCGGCAACGGCACCGCCAGCCGCGAAAGCGAACGCCTGGTGGCCGATGTGCTCAAGCGCCTGCCCAAGGGCGTCAAGGCGCCGACCAAAGTCATCGTGTCCGAGGCCGGGGCCTCCGTCTATTCGGCGTCGGAACTGGCCGCGAAGGAGTTTCCGGGGCTGGACGTGTCCCTGCGCGGCGCGGTCAGCATCGCGCGGCGGTTGCAGGACCCGCTGGCGGAACTGGTCAAGGTGCCGCCGCAATCCATCGGCGTGGGGCAATACCAGCACGACGTGGACCAGCGCCAGCTGGCGAAATCGCTGGAGGCCGTGGTCGAGGATGCCGTGAACGCCGTGGGTGTCGATCTGAACACCGCGTCGGCGCCGCTTCTGGCACATGTCGCGGGCTTGGGGCCGTCGCTGGCGCAGGCCATCGTCGCGCATCGTGACGCGACCGGGGCATTCCCGTCGCGCGCGGCGCTGAAGAAGGTCGCGGGGCTGGGCCCCAAGGCGTTCCAGCAATGCGCGGGCTTTCTGCGCGTGCAGGGGTCCGAGCCGTTGGACGCATCTGCGGTCCACCCCGAAGCGTATGGCGTCGCGCGCAAGATCGTGGCGGCCTGCGGGCGTGATCTGCGGTCGCTGATGGGGGATGCCGGGGCGCTGAAGGCCGTGCGGGCGCAGGATTTCGTGACCGAGGATTTCGGCCTGCCCACCGTGCGCGACATCCTGGCGGAACTGAAAAAGCCCGGCCGCGACCCGCGACCCGGTTTCGTCACGGCGACATTCGCCGACGGGGTCGAGGACATCAAGGACCTGCGCCCCGGCATGTCGTTGGAGGGCACGGTCACCAACGTCGCGGCCTTTGGCGCCTTCGTCGATATCGGCGTGCATCAGGATGGGCTGGTCCATGTCAGCCAGCTGGCCGACCGCTTCGTGAAGGACCCGCACGAGGTGGTCAAGGCCGGCGATGTCGTCCGCGTCCGCGTGACCGAGGTCGACGTGGCCAGAAAGCGCATCGGCCTGACCATGCGCAAGGACAACGCCCCGACCGATCGCCCTGCACGCGAACCCGCAAAGCCCGCGCCGCGTGCCGCACAGGCCGCGCCCAAGGAGGCGGGCGCCTTTGGCTCGGCCTTGGCCGACGCGCTGCGCAAGCGATAGGAGCGCCCGATGACCCCGCTGGACGACCCCGACCACCGCGCCTTTCTGACCCGCGACGCCCACCGGGCGCTGGACTTCTTCGACGCCAGCATCCGACCGGGCGGCGGATTTCACGTGCTGGACCTGGACGGCACCCCGCTGCCGGGCACGGTGCAGGAGCTGCACACGACCACGCGGCTGGTCCATTCCTATGCGTTGGCGCAGATGGCCGGGCGTCCGGACCGCGCGGGGATCGTGGATCAGGGCATGGAACGGCTGTGGCACGCGCATCGCGACGCGGATCACGGCGGCTATCTGTGGGCGCTTGACGGCACCGCGCCGGTGGAGGGGCCCAAGCTGGCCTATGGCCATGTCTTCGTGCTGCTGGCGGCCTCGACCGCCCGGATGGCCGGACACCCGGATGCCGACCGCTTGTTGGATGACATCACGCAGGTGCTGGACCGCCATTACTGGGACGAGGACGCGGGCCTGTTTCGTGATGAATTCACCCGAGACTGGCAGACCTTTTCGACCTATCGCGGCATGAACGCCAACATGCACGGGGTCGAGGCCCTGCTGGCGCATCATGAGGCCACGGGCGACGCCCGCCCGCTGGACCGCGCGGGCCGCATCCTGGCGTTCTTCATCGCGGGGCAGGCGGCTGCGCAAGGCTGGCGAATCCCGGAACATTACGACGACCGCTGGCGGCCCGATCATGCCTATGCCGGCAACCCGATGTTCCGCCCCGCCGGCACCACCCCCGGCCACAGCTTCGAGATGGCGCGCCTGCTGCTGCAATGGTGGGACCTGGCCGGGCGTCCGGACACCGGCGCGGTCGCGCAGGCGCGCGCGCTGGTCGACACCGCGCTGGCGGATGCCTGGACCGACCGGGGCGGTCTGGCCTATACGCTGCGCGACGGGCGCGTGGACAACCCGGCGCGTTACTGGTGGCCGGTGACCGAGGCGATCGGCGCGCTGGCGGCCCTGATCAAGCTGGACCCCCGACCCGGCGACATCGACTGGTATCGCCGCCTGTGGGCCTTTGCGGACGGGCACCTGATCGACCACGCCCGCGGTGGCTGGTATCCCGAACTGGGCGATGACGACCGCCCGGCCGCCACCCAGTTCATCGGCAAGCCCGACATCTATCACGCGCTGCAGGCCGACCTGCTGCCGCTGGCCACGGGCGTGTCGCATCAGGCGCGGGATCTAGCGCACGGATGCCCCTTGCGCGATCACACAGGTGCTGGATAAGATTTGTTCGTCATTCGGGTTCGGTCTTGACCAGATCGGGCCGGATGGCCAAGCGGTACGGAACGAGCTTGCGTCCATCCGGGGGGGTCATCCATGGTTCCAGACGATCCAAATCTTCGGGCGATCGACCTCTTGGCCGGGTCCGAGGCGGGATTTGCCCTGTCGGTTCTGGACGCCTCTCCGGACTGCATCAAGCTGCTGGACCGCGAGGGTCGGCTGATCTTCATGAACGGCAACGGCCTTTGCGCGATGGAGATCGATGATTTCGCAAGCGTCGATCAAAGCCCCTGGCCCTCGATGTGGCCACCCGAGGCCGATCGCCAGCTGAACGACGCGATGCAGGCGGCCCTCAACGGCGCCGTCACCCGGTTCGAGGCTTTTTGCCCGACCGCCCGCGGCACGCCACGCTGGTGGCATGTCACCGTGTCGGGCGTGCAGGATGCGTCGGGGCAGGTGGGCCGGATCCTGGCGTCGTCGCGCGACGTGACCGACAGCGTGACCATCCGCCAGCAACTGCAGCAGGAGGTCGCCCGCAAGGACGAGGCCATCGCGCGTCAGCACATCCTGATGGGCGAAATCGACCACCGGGTGAAGAACAGCTTTGCCGCGGTCATCGCCCTGCTGCGGATGCAGGCGCGCCAGCAGTCAGGCGGACCGGCGGGCGGGCAGCTGGTCGATGCGGCGAACCGCATCTCGACCCTGGCGCGGGTGCATGACCAGCTGCACCTGGACCCGGCCAGCCGCGACGTCAGCCTGCGCGACTATGTCGGGGCGCTGGCGACCGATCTGGCACAGGCGCTGAGCGCGCCGATCACCGTGAACGACGCACTGCCCGGCGATCTGCGGGTCACGGCGGGGCAAGCCGCGGCGATCGGCCAGATCCTGGCCGAGCTGATCGGCAATGCGGTCAAGCATGCGCGGCCCGACCAGTAGCCGGGACTGTGGCTGGACCTGTCCCAGGAGGCGGGCGCCTGACCATGACGCTGTCGGATGACGGGCCGGGCCTGCCTGCGGGATTCGACCCCGATCTGGCGCGCGGGCTTGGCATGCAGATCTGCCTGATCTATGCACGCCAGATGAGCGGCGGGCTGGATCACGGCCCCTCGGACCGGGGTGGTGCCCGGTTCCGCGTCACCTTGATGCTGGATGCTGCTGCGTCATCCTGACGCCTTGGGAACTTCGCCGCCGCTTGACGATTGACAATGCCTGCGCCAACGGGCACCGCTGCGCGCTTTCCCGGACCAACCCCACCTGACAGGAGCCGCCGATGCGGATGAAGATCGACGTGACGCTTGACTATGCGCTGGAATCACCCGGCCCCGCGCTGCTGCTGATCGAGGCGGCGGGCGTTCACGGACAGATCCTGAACCGCACCAACATCGATCTGGGCCAGCCCCTGAAACTGGCCCGCGTCCCCGCCGAGGAGGGCATCGGCGAGCGCATCGTCATGCGCCTGCAGGATCGACTGGTCTGTCGCTATTCGGCCGAGGTTCAGGTGACGCGTCCGCGCCCTGACCTGGCCAATCTGACGGCCGTCGACGTCGAGGATATGCCCGGCGACGCGCTGCGCTATCTGTTGCCGTCGCGCTATTGCCAGTCGGAACGGTTCGGCCATTTCACCGGGTCGCGCTTCGAAGGGCTGACGGGCGGTCCGCTGGTCGCCGCGATGCGCGATTGGGTGGAACGCAACCTGGACTACGTCTCGGGCACCAGCGACGGCGACACCACGGCGGCGGACACGTTCCTGGACCGGCGCGGCGTCTGCCGCGACTATGCGCATCTGCTGATCGCGCTGTGCCGCGCCCAGCAGATCCCGGCCCGCATCGCCAGCGTCTATGCCCCCCATGTCCAGCCGCAGGATTTCCACGCGGTCGTGCAGGTCTATCTGGGCGGCGACTGGCATCTGGTCGATCCGACCGGGATGGCCCATGCCGACCAGATGGCGCTGGTCGCAGTCGGGCGCGATGCGGCGGATGTGGCGTTCCTGACCACGACCTCGATCGCGGATCTGCGCACGCAAAGCGTCGAAGTCACGCTGTTCTGACCCCTCAGACCAACGCGGCCGCAGCCAGCAGCGCGGCCGCGACCATTGTCGCACGGCGGATCAACGCGATGCCCCGGCCCAGGTCGGCGGCATCCGGGTCCGGCGCGGCGGCGTTCAGCCACGGCTCGTTCGCGACCCGGTCGGCATAGACGCGCGGACCAGACAGCCGGCAGCCCAAGGCACCCGCCATTGCGCCCTCGGGCCAGCCCGCATTGGGTGAACGGTGGGCCGGCGCATCGCGCAAGGCGACCCGCATCGCCGCGCCCGCACGCCGACCCGACGCGACCGCGATCAGCCCCGCCGACAGCCGCGCGGGGATCAGGTTCGCCACATCGTCCAGTCGGGCCGCGACCATGCCGAACGCCTGATGCCGGGGGGTACGGTGGCCGATCATCGAATCCATCGTGTTGATCGCCTTGTAGGCCGCGATGCCGGGCAGCCCGCCGATGGCCGCCCAGAACAGCGGCGCGATGACCCCATCGCTGAAATTCTCTGCCAGGCTCTCCAGGCTGGCGCGGGACAGGGCGGGCGCGTCGGCGCGGGTCACGTCGCGGCCAACGATCATCGCGGTCGCCCTGCGCGCGGCGGCCAGATCGCCCGCCACCAAGGGCACGGCCACGGCACGCAGATGGTGGTCAAGCGAGCGCGAAGCGACCAGCGGCCACGCAAGGACCGCCGCGACCCACGGGCCCAGCCAAGCCTGGATCAGGCTGCGGGAATCACCGCGGCCAGCAGGACGACGGTCACGGTCAGCGCGCCTTTGGCCCGCCGCGCGCGGCCCCGGTTCAGCGCGCGGTCCAGTGCCGTGATCAGCCGCCCGGCCCAGGTCACCGGATGCCCGATCCGGCGATAGACCGCATCGGGCCAGCCGATCAGCGCATCCAGCAGCAGCGCCAGCAGGGCGATCATCGCCATCCTAGTCTCCTGCGCACAGATTGACGGTCTGCACCGCCCAGTCCGCCCCGGCCCGGTGCAGGACGGTCAGCGACAGCGGCGCGACCGCGAACGACAGGGCGGCGGGCCCGACCACCATCGACAGCGCCGCGCGCACGGTGCCCGCATGCGCCACGATCACCGAGTCGCGGTCCAGCGCCTGCAGGACCGGGATCACCCGCGCGGCCATGTCGTCAAAGCTTTCGCCCCCGTCGGGCCGGTGGCGGGCCAAGGCGTCAGTGGGCAGGCGGCCAAGATCGGGCAGGCGGGCGGGGTCCATCCCCTCCCACGCACCAAGGTCCTGCTCCCACAGGGCCGCGTCTAGGCGGTCTGGCGTCAGACCCAGGGCGGCCGCCGTCTGGCGACAGCGCAGCGCGGGGCTGGCGATCACCTGCGCGGGGCGCAGCCGCGCCGCCTGTCGCGCAAAGGCAGCACGGTCGCCGCAATCGGCGGGCACGTCGCGCCGACCGGCCATCAGGCCTTGGGCAAGACTGGGTGCATGGCGCAGGATCATCAATCGCATGGGCCTTCCTTTGGCGCGTCCGGCGGGCCGGAGCAAGCCCCGCGCTTGACGCATCGACCCATCCGGCGCAGCCTGCTTGACGGGCGGGCGCGGCCTGCGCTATGGAAATGAACAAGCGTTCAATAACCGGGGAGGGGGGATCGCGATGTTCACACGGGGCATGGAATTCGATCTGGGCGAGGATGTGAACGCGCTGCGCGAGATGGTCCACGGATGGGCCACCGATCGCGTCGCGCCGCTGGCGGCCGAGACCGACCGCACCAACGCCTTTCCCAACCAGCTGTGGACAGAGATGGGCGACCTGGGCCTGCTGGGTATCACGGTCGCCGAGGAATACGGCGGGTCCGGTATGGGCTATCTGGCCCATGTCATCGCGGTCGAGGAGATCGCGCGGGCCAGTGCCTCGATCAGCCTGTCCTATGGCGCGCATTCGAACCTGTGCGTGAACCAGATCAAACTGAACGGCACCGATGCGCAGCGCGCGAAATACCTGCCCGACCTGTGCAGCGGCAAGGCCGTCGGCGCCCTGGCCATGTCCGAGGAGAGCGCGGGCAGCGATGTCGTCGCGATGCGCCTGCGCGCGGAAAAGAAGAACGACCGTTACGTGCTGAACGGCAGCAAGTACTGGATCACCAACGCGCCCGACGCACAGACGCTGGTGGTCTATGCCAAGACCGACCCGGAGGCCGGGTCGAAGGGCATCACGGCATTCATCGTCGAACGCGACATGGCCGGTTTCACGACCAGCCCGCATTTCGACAAGCTGGGGATGCGCGGATCGAACACGGGCGAGTTGATCTTCGACAATGTCGAGATCCCGTTCGAGAACGTCCTGGGCGAGGAGGGCCGGGGCGTTCGGGTGCTGATGTCGGGCCTGGACTACGAGAGGGTGGTTCTGGCCGGCATCGGCACCGGTATCATGGCGGCCTGTCTGGATCAGGTCCTGCCCTATGTCTCCGAACGCAAGCAGTTCGGCCAGCCGGTGGGCTCGTTCCAGCTGATGCAGGGCAAGATCGCCGACATGTATGTCGCGCTGAACACCGCCCGCGCCTATGTCTATGAGGTCGCGCGGGCCTGCGACGCGGGCAAGGTCACGCGGCAGGATGCGGCGGGTGCGGTGCTGTATGCCAGCGAACAGGCGATGGTGCAGGCGCATCAGGCCGTGCAGGCGCTTGGCGGGGCCGGGTTCCTGTCGGACAGCGTCGTCAGCCGCCTGTTCCGCGACGCCAAGCTGATGGAGATCGGCGCCGGCACCAGCGAGATCCGCCGCATGCTGATCGGCCGCGAACTGATGGGTCTGGTCTGATGCGCATCCTGTTCGCCCTGGCGCTGCTGGCCAACCCCGCGATGGCGCAGGACGCGCCGGCATTCGATCCCGCCCCGGTGCTGGCCTGTCTGGACAGCGACGCGGCGCCTGACAGCTGTGCGGGCCTTGCCGCCAATGCCTGCATGGAGGGCGAGGGCGGGTCCAGCACGGTCGGCATGGGGTTCTGCCTGGGAGCCGAACGCGACTGGTGGGACGATCGCCTGAACACCGCCTATGGCGAGGTGATGACGCGGGCCGAGGCAGGCGATGCGGAACTGGACAGCATGGACGCCGCGGGCCCGCGCCAAGCGGGCGCCTGCGCGACATGCAGCGCGCCTGGATCGCGTTCCGCGACGCCGCCTGCGAATACGAGGCGACGCGATGGGGCGGCGGCACCGGCGCGGGGCCCGCGGCCACGCAATGCGCGCTGACCCTGACCGCGCGTCAGGCGAACCAGCTGGACGGCTATCTGCGCGAAGGCCCCTGAGATGGCACGCCTGCTGCATCACGCGGACCACGCGCGGCTGTGCCGGGATTTCCGCTGGCAGTATCCCGCGCGGCTGAACATGGCCGACCAGTGCCTGGCCCATGCCCCGGACCAGGTCGCGATCATCGACCATGACGGCACGCCGCACCCGGTGACCTTTGCCGCGCTGACCGCGATGACCGATGCGCTGGCCCATGCCCTTGCGGCGGACCGGGGCGACCGGATCGGCATCCTGCGCACGCAATCGTCCTGGACGGCGGCGGCGCATCTGGCAGTGTGGAAATCGGCCGCGATCTCTGTCCCGCTGTTCAAGCTGTTCGGTCCCGACGCGCTGGATTTGCGTTTAGGTGACGCGGGCATTTCGACGGTCATCACGGACCCAGAAGGGCGCCGGATGCTGGCCCCGTTCCCCCATCTGCGGGTGATCGTCCCCGAGGACGGCCTGCCCGATGCCGTCTGCTTCGCGACCCGCGATACCGGGCCGGAAGATCCGGCGGTGATCATCTATACCTCGGGGACGACGGGTGCGCCCAAGGGGGCCCTGCACGGTCATCGCATGCTGACCGGTCACCTGCCGGGTGTCGAGATGAGCCACGACCTGCTGGGCCAACCCGGCGACGTGATCTGGACGCCCGCGGACTGGGCCTGGATCGGCGGGCTGTTCGATGTGGCGATGCCGGGGCTTGCACTTGGCGTGCCGGTGGTCGCGACCCCGATGGCCAGGTTCGACCCGCATGCCGTGGCAGGGCTGATCCGCGATTGCGCCATCCGCAACGTGTTCCTGCCACCCACCGCGCTGCGGATGCTCAAGGCCGCGGGGGTCCGGCTGCCCGCCCTGCGCAGCGTCGCGTCGGGCGGAGAGACGCTTGGCGCGCCGATGCTGGACTGGGGCCGGGAGGCGTTCGGGCTGCAGATCAACGAATTCTATGGCCAGACCGAATGCAACATGGTCGCGTCCGGCAGCGGCGCGATGTTTCCGGCCCGTCCCGGCACCATCGGGCGCGCGGTGCCGGGGTTCGATCTGGCGGTGATCGATGCGGACGGCCAGCCCTCGCAGGCCGAGGGCGACATCGCCATCCGCCGCGGGGCGGGCAGCATGATGCTGGAATACTGGCGGAACCCGCGGGCCACGGCGGCCAAGTTCCGCGGCGACTGGCTGGTGACCGGCGACCGGGGCGTGATCCGCGACGGCCATGTCCAGTTCGTCGGGCGCGACGATGACGTCATCACCTCGGCCGGGTACCGCATTGGTCCGTCCGAGATCGAGGATTGCCTGTTGCGCCATCCTGCCGTGGCCCAGGTCGCCGTGGTCGGCAAGCCCTGCGACCTGCGCACAGAAATCGTCAAGGCCTATGTCGTGCTGCGCCCCGGCCATGACCCGTCGCCCGATCTGGCGGCCGACCTGCAGGCCCATGCCCGCAGCCGGTCCGCCGCCCATTCCTATCCCCGAGAGATCGCCTTTCTGGACGCCTTGCCGATGACCGTGACCGGCAAGGTCATGCGTCGCGCGCTGCGCGATCTGGACCTGGCCGAGGAGACCACACGATGAAACTGACCTCGACCGCGCTGCCTTCGTCAGAGGGGTTCCGCGCCAACCGCACCGCGCATCTGGCCCTGCTGGAGACCGCGCGCGACGCGGCGCAGATCGCCATCGCGGGCGGCGGGGCCAAGGCGCAGGAGCGCCATGTCAGCCGCGGCAAGATGCCCCCACGCGAACGCGTGGCGAACCTGCTGGACCCCGGCAGCCCTTTCCTGGAGATCGGCGCGCTGGCCGCCCACGGCCTGTATGACGGCGCGGCGCCTGTGCGGGTGTCATCGCCGGGGTCGGGCGGGTGCATGGGCAGGACGTGATGGTCGTGGCCAACGACGCGACGGTCAAGGGCGGCACCTATTACCCGATGACGGTCAAGAAACACCTGCGCGCGCAGGAGATCGCCGAGGAATGCGGTCTGCCCTGCGTCTATCTGGTCGACAGCGGCGGCGCGAACCTGCCCAACCAGGACGAGGTCTTTCCCGATCGCGACCATTTCGGACGCATCTTCTTCAACCAGGCCAGGATGAGCGCCAAGGGCATCCCGCAGATCGCCGTGGTCATGGGGTCCTGCACCGCAGGCGGCGCCTATGTCCCCGCCATGTCCGACGTCACGATCATCGTGCGCGGGCAGGGCACGATCTTTCTGGCAGGTCCCCCCCTGGTCAAGGCCGCCACCGGAGAGGTCGTGACATCCGAGGATCTGGGCGGCGGCGACGTGCACACCCGCCTGTCCGGCGTGGCCGATTACCTGGCCGAGGATGACGCTCATGCGCTGGCCCAGGCCCGCCGCGCCATCGCAAACCTGAACCGCCGCCGCCCCGACACGGTCGTCTGGCAGTCGCCCGAACCCCCTGCCTACGACCCCGAGGAAATTCTGGGCGTGGTGCCCGCCGACCTGCGCACCCCCTATGATATCCGCGAGGTCATCGCCCGCATCGTCGACGGCAGCCGCTTTGACGAGTTCAAGGCCCGCTTCGGCGAGACGCTGGTCACCGGGTTCGCCCATGTCGACGGCTGCCCCGTCGGCATCGTCGCCAACAACGGCGTGCTGTTCAGCGAGGCTGCCCAGAAGGGGGCGCATTTCATCGAACTGTGCAGCGCCCGCAACATTCCCTTGGTGTTCCTGCAGAACATCACCGGCTTCATGGTCGGCCGCAAATACGAGAACGAGGGCATCGCCCGCCACGGTGCCAAGATGGTCACCGCGGTGGCCACGACCAACGTTCCCAAGATCACCATGCTTGTCGGTGGCAGCTTCGGGGCCGGAAACTATGGCATGGCGGGGCGGGCCTATTCCCCGCGTTTCCTGTGGACCTGGCCCAACAGCCGCATCAGCGTGATGGGCGGCGAACAGGCCGCGGGCGTGCTGGCCACCGTGCGTCGCGACGGGATCGAGCGTCAGGGCGGCACCTGGTCCCCCGAGGACGAGGCCGAATTCAAGCGTCCCACGGTCGAGATGTTCGACCGCCAGTCCCATCCCCTGTATGCGTCCGCGCGGCTGTGGGACGACGGGATCATCGATCCGCGCCAGTCGCGCGACATCCTGGCGCTGTCGCTGCGCGCCAGCCTGAACGCACCCATTCAGCCGACGCGGTTCGGCCTGTTCCGCATGTGAGGGGCACGACATGTTCGACAAGATCCTGATCGCCAACCGGGGCGAGATCGCCTGCCGCGTCATCGACACCTGCCGCCGCTTGGGCGTGGCGACGGTCGCGGTCTATTCCGATGCCGACCGCGATGCGCGCCATGTGCAGATGGCTGACCAGGCCGTGCATCTGGGCGGCCCCGCGCCTGCCGACAGCTATCTGCGCGGCGACGCAATCATAGCCGCCGCGCAGGCCACCGGCGCGCAGGCGATCCATCCCGGCTATGGGTTTCTGTCCGAAAACCCCGATTTCGTCGATGCGGTCGCAGCGGCGGGGCTGGTCTTCATCGGGCCCTCCGCGGCGGCGATCCGGGCGATGGGCCTGAAGGACGCGGCCAAGGCACTGATGGAAACGGCGGGCGTGCCGGTGGTGCCCGGCTATCACGGCGCGGATCAGGACCCGGATCACCTGGCGCGGATGGCGGACCAGATCGGCTATCCGGTGCTGATCAAGGCTGTCGCGGGCGGCGGCGGCAAGGGCATGCGGCGGGTGGACGACCCTGCCACGTTCCGCGATGCGCTGGACAGCGCCCGGTCCGAGGCGCAGGGGGCATTCGGCAACCCCGCCGTGCTGATCGAG
Source organism: Paracoccus sp. PAMC 22219 (assembly GCF_000787695.1). Lineage (GTDB taxonomy): Bacteria > Pseudomonadota > Alphaproteobacteria > Rhodobacterales > Rhodobacteraceae > Paracoccus. The sequence continues at coordinate 19,779 of NZ_BBPH01000078.1, forward strand.
AAATACATCCTGCAGCCGCGTCACATCGAGGTTCAGGTCTTTGGCGACGGCACCCGCGCCGTGCACCTGTACGAGCGCGACTGCAGCCTGCAGCGCCGCCACCAGAAGGTGATCGAGGAGGCCCCAGCCCCCGGCATGACGCCGGACATGCGCGAGGCGATGGGCGGCGCCGCCGTCCGTGCGGCCGAGGCGATCGGCTATTCCGGGGCCGGGACGATCGAGTTCATCGTGGACGGCGCGAACGGCCTGCGGCCCGACGGCTTCTGGTTCATGGAGATGAACACCCGCCTGCAGGTCGAGCATCCGGTGACCGAGGCGATCACCGGGATCGACCTGGTCGAATGGCAGCTGCGCGTCGCCAGCGGAGAGCCGCTTCCCCGGCAGCAGCATGACATTGCGATCACGGGCCACGCGTTTGAGGCACGGCTGTATGCCGAGGACGTGCCCGCAGGCTTTCTGCCCGCCACCGGCCGCCTGTCCCACCTTCGCTTTCCCGACGGCGCCCGGATCGAGACGGGTGTGCGCCCCGGTGACGCGATCAGCCCGTGGTACGACCCGATGATCGCCAAGGTCGTGACCCACGCCCCGACGCGCGCCATCGCGCTGCGCGCGCTGGAACAGGCGCTGGTCGATACCGAGGTCGCGGGATCTGTCACGAACCTCGATTTCCTGATCGCGCTGGCCCGCCATCCGGGCTTTCGGCGCGGCGAGGTCGATACCGGCCTGATCGCCCGCGATCTGCCCGCGCTGCTGGACGGCGGCGCGGCGGACCCGGCGGCGCTGGTGCTGGCGGTCATCGGCCTGTCCGGGCTGGCCGACCCCGACACGCGCGGCGGCGCGACCCTGTGGCAGCCCCTGCGCCGCACCATCGCGTGGGAGGGTGGGCAGGCCCTGCTGGAGGTCACCGGACCCGGCGCAGCCGCGTCACGCTGGACCGCGCGCATGAGGTCCGCTGGCAATCGGACCGCTGGTGGGTGGACGGCCAGCCGTGCCGCCACCGCGTCGTGGTTCATCCCGCAGGCGTCAGCGTCTTTGGCGGGCGGGTCGTGCACCTGACGCCGCTGGACCCCTTGGCGCGCAAGGCGGCCGACGGCGCGGGCGATGGGGTCACGCGATCGCCCATGCCGGGGCTGGTCAAGGCGGTGCATGTGGTGGCGGGCCAAACGGTTGCCGCCGGCGACCGTCTGGCTGTGCTGGAGGCGATGAAGATGGAGCACAGCCTGACCGCCGCCGCAGACGGGGTGGTGGCCGAAGTGCTGGCCCAAGCCGGTGACCAGGTCGAGGCCGGCGCCCCGCTGATCCGGCTGGAGCCTGCCGATGGCTGAGCATGTCGAGATCTTCGAGATGGGCCCGCGCGACGGGCTGCAGAACGAAAAGCGCCTGATCCCGACCCCCGACAAGATCGCGCTGGTCGATCTGCTGAGCCAAGCGGGCTTTGCGCATATCGAGGTGACCAGCTTTGTCCCCGCGGCCTGGGTGCCGCAGATGGCGGACGCGGCACAGGTCATGGCGGGCATCACCCGCCACCCCGGCACGCGCTATGCCGTCCTGACGCCGAACCTGCGCGGCTATCAGGCCGCGCGGGCGTCGGGGGCCGACATGGTCGCCATCTTTGCCAGTGCGTCCGAAGGGTTCAGTCGCGCGAACCTGAACGCACCCATCGACGACGCGCTTGCGCGGCTGGCGCCGGTCGCAGAGGCGGCACGGGCGGACGGGGTCGCATTGCGCGGCTATGTCAGCGTGGTGACCAACTGTCCGTTCGACGGGCCGACACCCCCCGCGGCCGTGGCCCGCGTGGCGGCGGCGCTGCGCGACATGGGCTGCGACCAGATCAGCCTGGGCGACACCATCGGCCAAGGCCGCCCGGAGACGATCGACGCGATGCTGGCCGCCGTGCTGGACGAACTTCCTGCGGGCCAGCTGGCGGGGCATTACCACGACACCGCCGGGCGGGCGCTGCAGAATGTCGATGTCAGCCTTGATCGCGGATTGCGCGTCTTTGACGCCGCCGTGGGCGGCTTGGGCGGCTGTCCCTACGCGCCGGGTGCCGCCGGCAATGTCGCGACCGAGGCCCTGGCCCGCCACCTGACCGCGCGCGGCTTTGCGCATGGGCTGGACATGGACATCATCACCCGCGCCGCCCGAATGGCCCGCGCGCTGAGGGAGACCCCTGATGTTTGAGACGATCCGCATCGACCGCGACCCGCGCGGCGTGGCGACCCTGTCGCTGGCCCGCCCGGACAAGCACAACGCCTTGTCGCGCGCCATGATGAATGAACTGACCCAGGCCGCCGCCGATCTGGGGGCCGATCCGGCCGTTCGCGTCGTCGTGCTGGCGGGCGACGGACCCAGTTTCTGCGCCGGGGGTGACCTGGGCTGGATGCGCGAACAGATGGCTGCGGACGATGCCACGCGGCGCGAGGGCGCGCGGGCGCTGGCCGGGATGCTGTCGGCGCTGAACCTGCTGCCCAAGCCGCTGATCGCGCGGGTGCATGGCAACGCCTTTGGCGGCGGGGTGGGCATGATGGCAGTCAGCGATATCGTGATTGCTGCGGATTCCGCCCGGTTCGGTCTGACCGAGGTTCGGCTTGGCCTGATCCCCGCGACCATCGGTCCGTATGTCGTCGCCCGCATGGGCGAGCCTGCCGCGCGGCGGGTGTTCTTTTCCGCCCGCCTGTTCCACGCGACAGAGGCGGTGGCCCTGAACCTGGTGTCGCGCAGCGTCGCGCCGGAGGATCTGGATGCGGCCATCGAGGCCGAAATCGCGCCCTTCCTGCAGGTTGCCACCGGTGCGGTGGCCGCCGCCAAGGCGCAGTGCCGCGCGCTTGGCCCCCGCATCGACGCCGCCGTCATCGAGGACAGCATCGACCGTCTGGTCGCCGTCTGGCAGGGCGCCGAGGCCCCCGAAGGGATCTCGGCCTTTTTCGACCGGCGCAAGCCGGCGTGGCAGGCCTAGAACAGCCGCATGATCGAACTGCGCAGCTGGTCCGCCGCCAATGCGGCAAAGGCCAGCGTGCAGATGACCAGCAGGATGTTGGTCAACAGCTTGTTGCGCCATTCGGGCGGAACGCGGTCGGTGTTCAGGATCCACAGCAGCGTGACCGACATGAACGGCATGAACAGCGCGCCCAGCACGCCATAGGCCAGGATCAGGAAGATCGGCTGTCCCAGGAACAGCATCGCCATTGGCGGCACCGTCAGCCACAGCACATAGGCACGATAGTAACGCCCGCCCGACATGCGGTCGGGATGGCCGTGCGCCTTGCCTTGAACATGGCCCAGGAAGTCGGCGAACATCAGGCTGACCCCGTTCCAAACCCCGATCAATGAACTGAACGATGCCGCGAAGAAGCCGACCAGGAACAGCTTGCTGAGCCAAGTGCCATAGCGTTCGTTCAGCACGCGTGACAGATCGACCATGCCCTGGTCGCCGCCGCCGATGGCGATGCCCGCGGAATACAGCAGTTCCGCCCCGACGATCAGCGTCGCCACGACGAACAGGCCGGTCACCAGATAGGCTACCGCGTTGTCGATGCGCATGACCGACATGAAGCGCGGGCTGTCCCAGCCCTTTTCACGCAGCCAGTAGCCATAGGCCGCCAGCGTGATCGTGCCGCCGACGCCGCCCGCGACGGACAGGACGTTGATCATCGCGCCGTCGGGTATCATCGGCACAAGGCCGGTCAGGACCTCGCCAAGGTTGGGCAGGGTGGCCGCGGCCGCCAGCACCATCGCCACGAACATCAGGATGACCATCGCGGTCAGCACCCGTTCGAACAGGTCGTACCGGCCCGACCAGACCAGCGCCAGGCCCAGCAGACCCGACAGGATGCCCCAGGCCGGAACGCCCAGGAACGGCATCAGCGAGGTCAGCGCCAGCCCCGTCCCGGCCATCGCCGCCGCGCCATAGACAAAGCCCCAGATCACGATGTAAGGGCCGAAATACCAGCTGGTCCATCTACCAAGCGTGCTCCAGCCTTCAAAGATGGTGTTGCCGGTGGCCAGGGTATAGCGGCCCGCACCCTCGACCAGCACGATCTTCATGATGCAGCCCGCGATGACGGCCCATAGCAGGGCATAGCCGTATTTGCTGCCGGCGACGGTGGTGGCGATCAGGTCGGCGGCGCCGACGCCTGTCGCGGCCACGACCAGGCCGGGGCCGACCAGGCTCCAGCGCGGTTCGGCCTGGGGGCGATTGGGTGGTGTCATCTGTCCTCTTCCCTTCATGTCTGCGCAAACCATGGCGCGAAATTGCAGGATGCGCAAATGGCACAGACAGGAAACCCCGCCGCGCGGGGCGCGGCGGGGTGGTCAGGTCAGCGATCGGATGGGATCACATGCCCTGGTACAGCGGGAAGCGGGCGCACAGCTGGGCCACCTCGGCGCGGACCTTGTCCTCCACCGCGGTGTTGCCGTCCTCGCCGTTGGCGGCCAGGCCGTCCACGACCTCGACGATCCAGCGGGCGATCTGGCGGAATTCCTGCTCGGCAAAGCCGCGGGTGGTGCCGGCGGGCGCGCCAAGGCGGATGCCCGAGGTCACGAACGGCTTTTCCGGGTCGAACGGCACGCCGTTCTTGTTGCAGGTGATGTGCGCGCGGCCCAGAGCGGCCTCGGTCGCCTTGCCGGTCACGCCCTTGGGACGCAGGTCGGCCAGGCACAGGTGGTTGTCGGTGCCGCCCGACACGATGTCGATGCCGCCCTTCATCAGCTCATCCGCCATGGCGGCGGCGTTCTTGACGACCTGGGCCGCATAGGTCTTGAACTCGGGGCGCAGCGCCTCGCCGAATGCCACGGCCTTGGCGGCGATCACATGCATCAGCGGGCCGCCCTGCAGGCCGGGGAACACGGCGCTGTTGACCTTCTTGGCGATGTCCGCGTCGTTGGTCAGGATCAGGCCGCCGCGCGGTCCGCGCAGTGACTTGTGCGTGGTCGAGGTGACGACATGGGCATGCGGGATGGGCGAGGCGTGCACGCCGCCCGCGACCAGGCCCGCGATATGGGCCATGTCGACCATCAGATAGGCACCGACTTCGTCCGCGATGGCGCGGAAGGCGGCCCAGTCCCAGCTGCGGCTGTAGGCGGTGCCGCCGGCGATGATCAGCTTGGGCTTGTGCTGGCGGGCGCTTTCGGCGATCGCGTCCATGTCCAGCATCTGGTCCTGCGCGCGCACGCCATAGCTGACGACGTTGAACCACTTGCCCGACATGTTGACCGGCGATCCGTGGGTCAGGTGACCGCCCGAATTCAGGTCCAGACCCATGAACGTGTCGCCCGGCTGCAGCAGCGCCAGGAACACGGCTTGGTTCATCTGGCTGCCGCTGTTGGGCTGGACGTTGGCATAGGCACAGCCGAACAGCTCCTTGGCACGCTCGATCGCCAGATTCTCGGCGATGTCGACATACTGGCAGCCGCCGTAATAGCGCTTGCCCGGATAGCCTTCGGCGTACTTGTTGGTCAGGACGGATCCCTGAGCCTCCATCACGGCGCGGCTGACGATGTTCTCGGAGGCGATCAGCTCGATCTCGTCGCGCTGGCGGCCCAGTTCCTGGGTGATCGCCTTGGCAATGTCGGGGTCACGGCTGGCCAGGGTTTCGGTGAAGAAGCCGTTGTCGCGGGTCGGTGCGTTCATCGGTCTTTCGTCCTTTTTTGGCTGGGGCGGCTAGGGTTGGCGTCTTTTAACGCAACGTCGCGCATGCCGAAAGTGACAAAACGACCCGGACCCGACCCGTTGCGACGCGGCACGGAATGCGCTTGTCATCGCGCCGGGGTCGCGTGATGGTGCGGGTCCATCAGGGGACAGGACGGCCGATGACGCGCAACGTGCATTTCACCGCAAGCCATGCCGATCCTGCCCGGACGGCCCTGTCGGCGCTGACCGCGCGCTATGGCCAGACGCCGCTGGAGGGTGCCGACGTGGTGGTGGCCCTGGGCGGTGACGGGTTCATGCTGCAGACGCTGCACGCGACGCAGGGGCGGGGGGTGCCGGTTTACGGCATGAACCGCGGCACTGTGGGCTTCCTGATGAACGCATATGCCGAGGATGACCTGACCGACCGCCTTGCCCTGGCCGAGGAGACGGTGATCAACCCGCTGCGCATGCGCGCCACCTGCGCCGACGGGACCTGCACCGAGGCCCTGGCCATCAACGAGGTCAGCCTGCTGCGCGAGGGACCGCAGGCCGCCAAGCTGCGCATCCATGTCGACGGCCGTCTGCGCATGGAGGAGTTGGTCTGCGACGGGGCGCTGGTGTCCACGCCCGCGGGGTCGACGGCCTACAACTATTCGGCGCATGGCCCGATCCTGCCCATCGGGTCAGAGGTGCTGGCCCTGACGGCCATCGCCCCGTTCCGGCCCCGTCGCTGGCGGGGCGCCCTGCTGCCCAAGGGCGCCGAGGTGGTGATCGAGGTGCTGAACGCCGACCGCCGCCCGGTCATGGCCGATGCCGACAGCCGGTCGGTCCGCCATGTCACGCGGGTCGAAATCCGCAGTGCCGACGACATCCGTCACCGCCTGCTGTTCGATCCCGGTCACGGTCTGGACGAACGGCTGCTGCGCGAACAGTTCGTCTAGGCGCCTCAGCCTGCGCAGATCTGCTGCAGCGCCAGCCATTGTTCATCCGTCAGCAGGCGGGCGGGTTCGGTGCCCTGACGGATCGGATCGGCCTCGATCAGCGGCAGGACGGCGGCGCCGGTCGGGTCGATGCTGCGGGCATAGGGTTCGGTCGACAGCCCGCGTTCGGCAAAGGCCGGGGGCAGGGCGGCCAGATCGGGCCGGGGCAGGGCCTCGGACAACAGCATCTCTCCGTAACCCTGCATCGCCTCGCGCGACAGCGTGCCAAGGGTCATCAGGCGCAGCGCATTCATCAATCCGGCATGGCGCAGGGCGTCCAGCGTCGTCTGCTTGTCCTCGACCGCCAGACGGGCCGCGATCAGGTGACCGGCCGAAGCTTCGGGACCCGGCGTGGTGGTCAGCAGGTCATTGCCCAGCACGTACAGATCACCCGGCAGACGCCGCGCGCCGTTCAGGGGGGCGGGCACGACCTGCACCAGCGCCTCATCGCCGATCAATTGCGGCGCAATCCAGTCCAACACCTGCTGGCCCGACCTGCGGCGGCAGACGGCCCCGGCGCTCCGCTCCAGATCGCCCAGCACGGCCAAGCCGATGGTCCGGGCCTGTGCAGGCGGGGCGATGCGGGCGGCATGGCGGATCAGCGCGTCGGGCAACCAGAACGTCAGCGCGCCCAGCATCGCCAGCACGCCCAGGCCCGTGACCACGCCGCGCAGACGACCCGGCACGGCACGGTGGATGGCGATGGCGCGCTGCACCCGCTCGATTCCCTCGATCATCAGCGGATCGTCGATCTCGACGGTCTCGTCCGGAGCTTGACCGTTCGGGGTATAGATGGCGGGCAGTTGTCCAGGGTTGATGCGTGTCACGGCGGGCAGCGACCAATGCGACAGAGGGCGATCGGACTTGGGGTCCATCAGCGTCAGCGTGGCCGCGCCGACCGACACGATAACCTCGCGCAGGCGCGATTCGGGCGTCTCGCGCCAAGAGCCCTGCGCCTCGAGGCGCTGGAATTCGGTCAGGGCAGTCAGGGGCGCGGGCATGGTCTAGGGTCGTCCTGCAGGGTTCCCAGACCATAGCGCCGCGCCGCGTTGCGTCAATGCGGCGCAGGTCACTCGACCGGGTCGGCGATCCGCATTCCCTTGTCGCGGGCCAGAATGCGCATCCGTTCCTGCAGCTTTTCGAACGCGCGTACCTCGATCTGACGGATGCGTTCACGCGACACGCTGTAACGGCTGGACAGGTCCTCCAGCGTCATCGGATCGTCGCGCAGGCGTCGTTCCATCAGGATATCCTTTTCGCGGTCGTTCAGCACGTCCATCGCGTCGATCAGCATCTGGCGACGGGTGTCCAGTTCTTCGGATTCGGCATAGGCCTCGGCCTGGTTGGCGTTGGTGTCCTCCAGCCAATCCTGCCACTGCGCGGACGATTCGCCATCGCCGGACCCGACCTGCGCGTTCAGGGACGCATCGCCCCCGGACAGGCGCCGGTTCATGTCGACGACTTCCTTTTCCGTCACGTTCAGTTCGGTCGCGATCTGGGCAACGTTTTCGGGACGCAGGTCGCCTTCTTCCAGCGCACCGATCTTGGACTTCGCCTTGCGCAGGTTGAAGAACAGCTTTTTCTGGGCGCTGGTGGTGCCCATCTTGACCAGCGACCAGGACCGCAGGATGTATTCCTGGATCGAGGCGCGGATCCACCACATCGCATAGGTGGCCAAGCGGAACCCACGTTCGGGATCGAAACGCTTGACGGCCTGCATCAGGCCGACATTGGCCTCGCTGATGACCTCTGCCTGGGGCAGGCCATAGCCGCGATAACCCATCGCGATCTTGGCGGCCAAGCGCAGGTGGCTGGTCACCATCTTGTGGGCAGCCTCGCTGTCCTCGTGGTCCACCCAGGCCTTGGCCAGCATGTATTCCTGTTCGGGTTCCAGCAGGGGGAACTTGCGGATCTCTTGCAGATAGCGGTTCAGACCCTGTTCCGGGCTGGGGGCGGGAAGATTTCCATAGGTCGCCATGATATTCGCCTTTCGCAGAGACCGGGTAACGCAGCGTCGATCAGCCCGGTTCCGGGACAGGATGCCGCATCCACGGGGACCTTGTCATCTGTGGTCGGCTCACGTTCCCGTCAAGGGGCGGCGCGCAAGGCGTCCAGCAGGACCTGCATGTCGTCGGGCAGGGGGCTGTCGTAACCCATCTCCTCTCCGCTGACCGGATGGACGAACCCCAGATGCGCCGCGTGCAGTGCCTGGCGCGAAAAGGCCTGGACCGCCGCCGCCGCCGCGCCAAGCGC
>NZ_BBPH01000077.1 GCF_000787695.1 Paracoccus sp. PAMC 22219
GGCCGCCATCCACTTGGCGATCTTCGGGTCCTTCAAAGCTTCTGTGGTCACGATGGCACCGACGATGATCTTGCGGCGGGTGTCGCTGGCCTTCTGTCGGGTCTTGAGGCGGTTCAGCTTGGCCTGTGCCTCGGCGATCTGCTGGTCAATGGTCCTGGGCATTTTGAAATCCTGTGGTCGCTCAATGGTTGCAAGTCTGGAGGTGCTGAGCGTAGGGTGCAAGACACGAAGTGCCCACTTATACAAACGCTGTGCGTTTGTGTGGGCAAGGGAACACTCGCGTTTCCCTTGAACCCTTAGCGAAGTGCGGCGCGCATATGGCGATCTATCATCTCAGGGCCACGATGATCTCCCGCTCTGCCGGGCGCAGCGCCACGGCGGCGGCCGCGTATCGCAGCGCGGAGCTGATCGTGGATCAGCGCACCGGCCTCGCCTTCGACTACCGCGCACGCGGCGGGGTCGATCACGTCGAGACCCTCGCCCCGGTCGATGCGCCGACCTGGGTGCAGGACCGGGCGGCGCTGTGGAACGCGGTGGAGCTGGCCGAGACGCGCAAGAACAGCCAGGTCGCCCGTGAGATCCGCGTGGCCCTGCCTTGCGAGCTGGACGCTGCGCAGCGGCTGCAGCTCGTCCGCGACTTCTGCCAGCGCGAATTCGTGGACCGGGGCATGGTGGCCGATATCGCCCTGCACGCCCCAGGGCGTGAGGGCGACGAGCGCAACCACCATGCCCATATCCTGCTGACCACCCGGGAGATCGGTCCCGAGGGGTTCACCACCAAGAACCGGGACTGGAACGCCAAGGAGCTGCTGGAGGGCTGGCGGGAAGCCTGGGCCCGGGACACCAACCACGCTCTGGAGCGCTGTGGCACTCATGAGCGCGTCGATCACCGGACACTGGAGGCACAGCGCGTCGAGGCTGAGGCACGCGCCCAGGAGGCCCGGAAGCGCGGCGACGAGGCCGAGGCCCTGCGCGAGACGGTCCGGGCCGTCTCGCTGGACCGTCAGCCGCTGCCGCAGCTTTCCGCGGGGGCGTGGCAGCTCAAGGAACGCGGCATAGAGGTCGCGGCTGTCCAGGTCTGGCGCGAGATCAAGGAGCAGGCGGTCGAGGTGGCACGCGTGGCGCAGGAGCTGGCCGAGAAGGGCCGCGCCTGGCTGGACCGTATCGCGGAACGGGCTGCGGAACAGGTGCGTGAGGCGGTGGAACGGGTCGCGCCTGCCGATGCCTGGGGAGAGTTCTTCGCCGCCGCAGCGCCCGGTGCGTCAGCCGCCGCAGAGGGGCTGGCGCGGGATCTGGAGGTCGAGCGCCGGCAGGAGGCGCAGCGCGAGGCTGCCGAACGAGAGGCGCGGGAACGGGTGCAGGAGCAGGAGCGCCGCGCCCATGAGCGCGACGATGGCCACGATCACGGCTGGTAGGCCCTATGGCTGGCGATGTCGGTCAGGGTTTTGACGCGCAACGGGTCCAATGAGCACTCATTAGACAATTTGACCTGCGTCCAAGCTATTCGTTCCCCCTGCATGGAAAAGGCATCCATTTCAAATGGATTAGACGTCGCGCCGAAGAGAAGAGAAACCACCTGTGCTGGCTTGATCCTCAAGTTTTGCCAACCCTAAGACCAAGCGTATCTGCCAGCCATAGCAGGTAATGTAAGGGCTGAAATAAAGCTATCCTTTTAAATCTTTTATTGCCTTCAAAAGGTCTATGACTTTTGGCACTTCTAAGCTTACAGTAGAATATTTATCTTCGCTTTCTTCATCTGGCTTGCCTTGAACTACTATTTCTTGCGAATGACCCCATTTTGAAAATGCTTCTTTAACTTGATCCCATCCTGCAGTTGCTCCGTAACTTTGAACGTAAAGTCGGCCAAATGAAAGATTGTGGCTTGTTTCCGAAACTCGAAGGGACTCATTTAAATATCTCCTCGAGAGTATAAATGAGTACCTAGCTGCTAACCCGGAAATAATAATAAAAGCTGCGCCCTTAAGTGTCAGGAATGTGAGTGCGGGCAGAGATATTCCATTCTCCAAGCCTGAAGATGTTTGGTAGAGGGAGAGAGCTGCGATTATCATGGCCAAAAGAAGGGATACCCCCCCAGAAACGGACCACCAGAAAGAAAGTGTAGAGAGATTATCTTCTCTAGTTTTTAATTCCGCAATTATTTTTCCAACGTATACTTCAGATGTAGACTGAAGTTTTTTGTTGTTGTCCTCATCGTAGCGTTCTTTGTCTTTTGAAAAATTTTCGAGTTGCTTTTTTAGTGAAATTTCCTGTGCCTCAACTTCATGAGCGCGCTGACGAACAGCTTCAGCAGCGGCTTCTAAGTTACGAGACTTGGTTTTGTTTTCAATTTCTAAAGAGTGCAACTTTTCGTTTAGGTGGCGATCTAATTCTTTTTCCCTTCTATAATACTCCTCTTTCATTTTTTCAGCTTGATCGGAGAGATCTTTCTCTCTGCGATCAAAATATGCCATCATTTTTGATCTTTCTTCCTCAAGCTGGCGCTGACGCTCAAGCGTCTGATTTTTTTGCTTTGAGGTTTCGAGCCAAATTTCCTGAACTTTCCCGACGGCACTTTTGTCAAGTTTGAAAATTGCTTCGTTTATTTCTTCTGAACTTTCATCAGGCATTATTTTTTCCACATAATTTATACGAATCCGGCCTCTCCGCTACGCTCAAAGGTATTTTTAAGCATACTACGCGCGACCTTTTAACCTACCGACGGCGCGCCTGCACTGCTTCGATACCCTCCCGTATCTGGGTTGCCGAAAGGTTGTTATGCCGCCCGTCGTATGTCCCAGATTCGCCATTCCATATGCTACCCTTGGCAACGACAAGGATCTTGCCATTCAACCATCTCGAGACGAGGCGTGCATCGGGCGGCAGAGGAATTTGCTGTCCATCGACATCATGATCGAGATAGCCTGCATCCCATGCGGACCGATCAAAAGTCTCTCTACCCGACAGTTCCCCATATTCTTGGTGTCCTCGATAAGAAGAGGTCGCGGGATCTGCAGCCAAGTCCGCCAGCTCAATGAGCAAAAAGCTTTCCTGCACTGCATTGGGAAAGTGTTCGAGGATCATGCGCTCGGGTTTGAATAGGTCGACCATCCGTCTTCGACGGCGAGAGCAATACAGCCATCTACATCGGTCTGCGCGCGATACTTCCAGTCCTGACCCCCGCCTGTAGGGTAGTAGGCGTGGTTCACGTTTTGCCCGAGGAAGGAATTGAGAGCATTCCCGATGGCGGCGGCTCCATGCCACTCCGCCCTCTTCATGTCCCCGGCTCCGACGAACGTGATCGCGTCATGCCAGTGCAGCCGGACCTTCTCAAAGAACCGCTCGCGTAATTCGGTCATGATGCTCTCTCCTATCTATAAATCGGGGGCTCTACCCAGAGTACTCAAATGATCGCGCAGCAGCGATAGGTCGCTGTGTCGCCTGAGAAAGGAGGCGAAGGCGCTGCCCAACAGAGCGACACTGCTTGGCAAGACCTCCAGTTTTAGGTGCCGCGTTCTTTCTTGAACAGCCGAGACCAAAAACCTCCTGCGGGCATCTGCGGAATTGGTGCAGGTGCCGGAGGCGCGATGGAAAGACGCTCTGCGATTTGATGCCATCTGTCCCGCTCCTGCCGGGCCTCGATCAGCGCTTCATGCAGCATCTGATTTTCACGCTCCAACACCGCCGTTTCATTCACTTTCTCAGGCGTTGCGGACTGTTTCAAAATTTGTGTTTCAGGTGTTGCATGTGCAACGGGAGGGAATACGCGGTGCAACTCAGCAGGATCTATACTCCAAGCCCCGTTATCGTCCTTCGACCCCGAGATCTTTCCGTTTTGCAGAGCCCTAGTGATTGTTGCCTTTGAAACTCCTACTGCCTTTGCAGCTTGGCCTGCTGTGTATTTCATGGCGTATCACGATGTTTCATCACGTTTCGTGAAACAGTCGTGCACCTGTTTCGTACTGTATTGCAGTGTTGGAGCATCAGGGCGTATTCCTTTTGACCGTCGCCGGCAGGTCGAATTCCATTCCCTCAAACGAAGGCTGCGATTCCGGCGGTAAGCCTTCGCCTGATGGAAGCTGTTGCTCACCAGGGTAAAGGCTTGGAAGCTTCCGCAGAGGCTGCTGATGGTCCAAGACGTTGCTATCAGGCTGTTCGGCATCCGAAATTACAACATTTGCCGTGAACAAGCTGTATCGGATGCCTTCACGTGGGCCGCTCCATGCAACGCGATCATTGATGATGTAGGCATTGACTGTGCCTCGGTCCCCGATCTGCCGGGTTTCGATCCAGCGGTGCTCTTTGAGCATGGCCACTGCGCGACGCACTGTCCGCATGTCGATGCTCAACAGGCCTGCCATGGTCTTTTGCGACATGACCACCGCATTGTGGTCCTCGACACGAGCAATCAGCAAGTGAAGCACTCGAGAAGCATTCAGAGATCCGGGCAGACCTAAAAACATTGCCCATGCTTCATGAGCGGCACGTTCGGTCTGGACCCATGTTCCACGTTGCTTTTTCACAGGCAGTGAGTTTGGCTGATCGTCATTCGGCATAGGTCACTCTCTGTCCTAAGGGTAGGACAAACGAAGACGGAAATCTGTCGTTCATTGTCCAGTAAATTACATCAACAGTGTAATTTACTGGACAAGCACCGCAAGAAAAAAGCCGACCCTAGGACACGCTGTGTCCTAACCCTAGGACACAGCGTGTCCTAACCCCCCTTAAATAGTATATAAAAAACAAAGCCTTATTTTTTCCCCTTCTAATGATCTTAAGGCAGGCAAAAAATCCACAGTCCGGGCGCGCTTGCGCGCCGGGGGGAAGCGCCCGCCAGGGAGCTGGCGACCCCCCGCCGGATGGACGGATTGTGGAGTTTTTGATTGCCGTCGGACGTGAGGCCCCTTGTGAGCCGAACGGACGACTCCGCGGGCGTTGCGCGCGCGGCGGGTGGGGGTCAGGGGGAGGGTCTCCATCTCAACCGCAGTGCTGGTGGCAGCGGAGGGATTTGCTGGTGAGACGGCGCCAGGCGCGGGCGCGGTGCTTCAACCTCTGGCTGCGCTGTGGCGGATATGAGGTGTTATGCGCCGGAACGCAGGAGGGGGCAGGGATCAGCCAGGGGTTGTGGAATTTTGGAGATGGACGACGTTATGCTGTGACAGAGAACACGCAAATCTTCGGTACTATACTCTATCAAGGCAACATACGTTAAATAATATAACTCTATTTCTTTATATTTGCGAAGGCATCGATTAGTTTGTCTATCGGACCTTTAAATTCATTTTCTTCTAATCTGTATGTTTCAACAGTTATAGTGGACTCTCCTTGCTGCAGCTTCATCATATCTTTACCGTCTTTTCCATTAAGAGAATCAATAACAACCTTTTTTTGGTCAATATCTAAATCCTTCACCATGCAATAAATCAGCATTTGATTTTCTCTGGAACGCAATACTGACTCATAATATCGTAGCTCTTCCATGGATGTCCGGTACTGGCGAAGGAAGAAGCCAGCTAGCAGCTGAATAAATATAACCATCAGTAGCCTTGGAATTAGACTAATTAATTCCCCAAGATAATCTCTTTGAATATTTAATTCAGCATCAGAAATTAAGCCCTTGCTATGTAGTTCGATTAACCTAGAACCGTCAATGTAGTTATTAATCGGTAAAGTTGCCATAAAAAATGCTAATCCTGATAACGCCACAGCAGCGCCTATCAACATTAGAGTATTAGGGCGACGTTGCGCAGATTTTAAGGTTTCCTTACTTCTTTCCACGTATCGTCTGAAATTGACAGACGGATCAAAATCCCGACTTGATCCCATGCCGGATCCGTCAGAGAGAGGGAACTTCCTGCGCATTATTATGCTAAATATAATATCAACAATAATAGTTCTGCTTGTAAGGGTGTAGTATACTATTTGCATAAATGCTGCCGAAAGTAAGACGAGAATGCTAATCGGAAATTCAATTAAATTCTCGGTTTCTCCGGATAAATAACGATATCTTACATAAAAATAATTGTATATGATTGGAGTTGACAGGGAGATTGGAGTAAAAAAGACTGCTATTTCTATAACGCTAGCAAACCTTGCTTTCTTTTCTATGCGCAGATAGGAATTGACTTTCCTATCCCTCTCGTAATCTCTTAAAGATTGATTGTCTCCGCTCATAATTCACCTAATTGACAAGAAGGATACCTTGGGAGAATAGAGAAATATTATTTGGTGGCTTGCCAGCGTGCTTAAGTAAGGGACTAGGGTAGCACCCAAAGGCAGTCTAACACGTACTTTGGAAACTTCAGAACAGGAGTTTTAAGCTGCGGTCCAGCGCAGAGAGGAGCTAGGTTAGAATGGGTATGTGGTCAGCGTTGAATACGATGTCATTTTAAAACAACTGGTTGTGGGCCTCAGCTCCGGCGTAATCATCATGGTGCCCGTACATCTGATGCAGGCGCTGGCAGGGGCCGATCCTGGGGCGCTCAGCGAGGTTGAGATTTCGCCCTCGGGGCTGGCCCTGCACTGGCCTTCCTTGGATGCCGATGTCTACTTGCTCCGCCTCATGCAGGGTGTATTCGGCACGAAGCGTTTGGATGGCCACACAGCTTGGCGCCGCAGGCGGCAGCAGTACGACAGAATGGGGCCAAGGACGGACGGCCCCGCAAGCAGGCCTAGGCGCGATCAGCGATCGATCCAGAAGACGCAGTATCCCTCTCCGCTGCTGGCAAGGGTTCCGCGCTCCCCTCCCGCGGAGCCGCAGAACAGCCCCGGGTTTCGTCCAAAAGAATTGGCATCGCCGCGCCCCTGGATCAGGAGCAGCGCCACGATGCCCAGAACGGCTCCCAGAGCTGCAATCCCCCCAAAGACGGCCAGACCCCCTCCGAAGCTGTAGAGGGCCTGCTGGCGGCCTTTGACGGCCTCCAGGCGCATGTGGTTGGCGGCAGCACTGATCTTGTCCTCCAGGCCCCTTACGGCCTGTCCTGCGGCCTCCTGGGCGGCTGTGAGGCTGTCGCGGTGCATGCGGCGGGACATCTCGGCCGCGGTGCTGCCGATCTGCCGGTTCTGCTCCAGGGCGTCGATGGTGATCTTCTGCACCGAAGCCCTGAGCCGTGCCGCCTCGGCCTTGGTGGTCGCGGTGGCGGTGAGGTTGCCTACGTCCTGGCGCAGGAGCCGCACCTGGTCGGTCAGATCGGCAATCAGCTCGGCGGGGGATTTGGCGGCGGCGCTCATGCAGTGCCCGCCTTCGCGTCCAGTTCAGCTAAGAGACCGGCGATCTCTTTCTGATCGACGTCGCGGGTGGCGTTCTTGCGCAGGGTGGCCGCCATCCACTTGGCGATCTTCGGGTCCTTCAAAGCTTCTGTGGTCACGATGGCACCGACGATGATCTTGCGG
>NZ_BBPH01000076.1 GCF_000787695.1 Paracoccus sp. PAMC 22219
TGCCGGGGGCGCAAAGAGGCCGCGGCGGCACCCCCCATCGAGGGGGGCCGCCGCGCCCGGGGGACTGCGCCCCCGTGTCCCGCTGTCACGCGGGTCATTGTCGTTTGGCGAAAGTGGCCTAGAGCCCCGCCACCCCCAGAGGTCCGACTTCGCGGAACCAGCGCAGGATGGCATCGCGCTCGGCGTCCTCCATCCCGGTGATGTTGGCGGGGGGCATCGCGTCGGTCAGCCCCGCCTGGACATAGATCTGATGCGCCGCCCGGGCGATGTCGGCGGGCGTTTCCAGCAGGACGCCCTTGGGTGCGGTGCGGATGCCGTCCCAGACCGGTTCACGCGCATGGCACATGGAGCAGCGGCCGATGACGGCCTGGCTGGCATCCTCGAACCCTTCGGCATCGGCAAAGCGGGCCTCGACCGGGGTCAGGGGGCGGGCCATCGCCTCGTCATAGCTGTCCTGGTTCACGCCAAGCGATGCCAGCCACATCACCCCGATGAACAGCATCGTCGTGACCGCCCAGGTCCACCATTGGTACCCCTTGCGTGCGTGCATGGTGTTGAAGAAATGCCGGATGGTCACGCCCATCAGGAAGATCAGCGCCGCGATCAGCCAATTGTACTGGCTGGCGAAGGCCAGCGGATAATGGTTCGACAGCATCAGGAAGATGACCGGCAGCGTCAGGTAGTTGTTGTGGGTCGAGCGCAGCTTGGCGATCTTGCCGTATTTCGGATCGGCGGCGCGCCCGGCCTTCAGGTCGGCCACCACAATGCGCTGGTTCGGCATGATGATCAGGAACACGTTCGCGGTCATGATCGTCGCGGTGAACGCCCCCAGATGCAGCAGGGCGGCGCGGCCCGTGAAGATCTGGTCATAGGCCCAGCCCATCGCCACCAGCGCCGCGAACAGCAGCAGCATCAGCACCGTGGGACGGTTGCCCAGGGGCGACTTGCACAGCCCGTCATAGATCAGCCAGCCCACCGCCAGCGATCCGCCCGAGATCAGGATGGCCTGCCAGATCGCCAGATCGGCCTTGGCGGGCTCGATCAGATACAGGTTCGCGCCCGCCCAATAGGTGACCATCAGCAGCGCGGCCCCAGACAGCCAGGTCGCATAGCTTTCCCATTTGAACCAGGTCAGATGCTCGGGCATGCGTTCCGGCGCGACCAGGTACTTGCGGATATGGTAAAAGCCGCCGCCGTGGACCTGCCATTCCTCGCCATGTGCGCCCTTGGGCAGATCGGGCGCCTTCTGCAGGCCCAGATCCAGCGCGATGAAATAGAACGACGACCCGATCCACGCGATCGCTGTGATCACGTGCAGCCAGCGGACGGCAAAGGAGAGGAACTCCCACAGGATGGCGGTTTCCGGGATCATCTCAGCTGCCCCGATACGTGGAATAGCCGAACGGAGAGACCAGCAGCGGCACGTGGTAATGATCGTCCTGCGACATGCCGAAGCGGATCGGGATCACGTCCAGGAACCGCGGGCTTTCGGGCGCCACGCCCGACGCATCCATCCAGGCGCCGGCATGGAATTCCAGTTCGTAGGTGCCGGTGGCGAAATCGCCCGCCGGCAGGATATGCGCATCGGTGCGCCCGTCGGCATTGGTCACCATGCGCGCGATCTCCTCCCGCGCGGGCGACAGCCGGAACAGCACGACCTGCATCCCGCGCGCGGGCAGCCCGCGCGCCGTGTCCAGAACATGCGTTGTCAGAAAACCGGACATAAAATCCCCCCGTCTTGATCGGTCTTGTGCCGTGATACCCGATTTGCCCAAGCCCGGCAGGGGCTTGATGGGCAAGGCAGTCTTAAGAAACCGTGCATAATCGGACCCTAGTGATCGGCCAGGCGACCGGCCTCGGCCAGCTCCGCCTCGTCCGCGGGGGCGGCACCGTTATAGAACCAGTTCAGCGCAACCGCACTGACCGCAGCCAGCAGGATGCCCGAATGGATCAGCGGATGGATCGCGTGGGGCAGCCACTGCTTGAAGTTCGGCGCGACCAGCGGGATCATCGCCATGCCGATGCTGATGGCAACCACGAACAGGTTGTGGCGGTTGGCGGTGAAATCGACACGGCTGAGGATGCGGATGCCGGTGGCCGCGACCATGCCGAACATCACCAGACCGGCCCCGCCCAGGACGGTGGTCGGCAGGCTCTCGACCAGTGCGCCCATCTTGGGGATCAGGCCCAGCACGATCATGATCACACCCCCCGCCACGCAGACGAACCGCGACCGGATGCCCGTGACCCCCACCAGCCCGACGTTCTGAGAGAACGAGGTATAGGGAAAAGTGTTGAAGATGCCGCCCAGCATCGTGCCCAGCCCGTCGGCCCGCAGACCCGCGGCCAGACCGCGTGAATTGATCGGCCGGCGGCACATGTCCGACAGCGCCAGGAACATGCCGGTCGATTCGATCATCACCACGATCATCACCAGCACCATCGTGACGATCATCACCGGATCAAAGGTGGGCAGGCCGAAATGGAACGGCTTGATGACCGAAAACCAAGCGGCCTCTCCGACCTTGTCGAACTGCATCAGGCCCATCGCGGCGGCGGCGATGCCCCCCACTGCGATACCCAGCAGCACGGCGATGTTGGCCATGAACCCGCGGGCGAACCGCGACACCGCCAGGATCGTGCCCAGCACCAGCACCGCGATCAGGATGTTCGTGCCCGAAGCATAGGCGGGGTTGGCAACCACCGGGGCCAGGCGCACGCCCTCAGGGACGCCGCCCGCGGCGATGGCCCCGTCCAGCCAGGCCTGTTGTGCCGGATCGACCAGCATCGGCGCGGTCGGCCCGACCGGCAGGCCAAAGATCCAGTTGATGCCGATGGGCATCAGGCTGATACCGATGGCCAGGATCACCGTGCCGGTGACCACGGGGGGAAAGAAACGCAGGAACCGCCCGATCAGCGGTGCCAGCAGGATGGCGATCAGGCCCGCCGCGATGATCGCCCCGAACAGCGCACGTGCCCCGTCCGTGCCAGGCGTCTGGCCCGCGATGGCGACCATCGGCCCGACCGCGGCAAAGGTCACGCCCATCATCACCGGCAGGCGGATGCCGAAATACTGGGTCATCCCCAGGCTTTGGATCAGGGTCGCCAGACCGCAGACGAACAGGTCGGCCGAAATCAGAAAGGCCACCTCCTCGGGCGGCAGCTGCAGGGCACGGCCCACGATCAGCGGCACCGCGATGGCGCCCGCATACATGACCAGCACATGCTGGAACCCCAGGGTGATCAGCCGCCCCGTGGGCAGCATCTGGTCGACGGGATGGACCTCGGTCCGGGAAAGGCTGTCTGTCATGGCGGGCTCCCCTGTGGTGTCGCGTCGTGGTTGCGCGACTGACCCAGACCTAGCTTGGCCCGTCATTTTCCCGAAACGGATTTTCAGAGCGCATCTTGTGCAGGACCCGCCCATGCCCGAAAAGGCGGCACCGAATCCGTGCATGCACGCCCCGCGGCGGGGGTCGTTCGGGCGCAAAAATGGAAATGATTTCTAAGCGTTGGCTTTTGGCCTTGCGAGGTGTCATTTTCGCCCGCATCTAAAGGCTGCATTAACAAGGGACGCATAATGGCCGACCCGACCCGCAAGCGGGGCCGCCCCCGCAAGACATTGCCCGACGCACCGGGCACCGTGCAGTCGCTGGACCGGGCGCTGGACCTGCTGGACCTGCTGGCGGCCCAACCCGGCCTGACCCTGTCCGAAGTGGCGGAACGGTCGGCCCAGCCACCCTCGACCGTGCACCGGGTGCTGCACACGCTGGCCGCGCGCGGCATGGCCGAAAGCGACCCCGCGACGCAGGCCTGGAACATCGGGCCGCAGGCGTTTCGCCTGGGGTCGGCCTTCATGCGCCGGTCGGGGCTGGTCGAACGCGCCCGCCCGATCATGCGCGCGCTGATGGAACATACCGGGGAAACCGCGAACCTGGGCATCCTGCAGGGCGACAGCGTGCTGTTCCTGTCCCAGGTCGAAACGTCCGAGACGATCCGCGCGTTCTTTCCGCCCGGCACCCGTTCGCCCCTGCACGCATCGGGGATCGGCAAGGCGCTGCTGGCGTTCCGGCCCGACAGCGTCGCGGCACTGGGCCCGCTGGCGCGGTTCACCGACACCACGCTGACCGACCCCGAGGCGCTGGAGGCGGACCTGGCCCGCATCCGTCACCGCGGCTTTTCCTTTGACGACGAGGAACGCAGCCGGGGCATGCGCTGCATAGCAGCGCCCGTCTTCGATCTGTCCGGCGAGGCGATCGCCGGGATCAGCGTCAGCGGCCCCACGCACCGCATCGGGGCCGAACACGTCAAGACCTTGGGCGCGGTGGTGGCCGCCGCGGCGGCCAGCCTGTCCGATGCCCTGGGCGGCCCGACGCCCTGACCGCGATCAGTGCGCGCCGAACAGCGCGAACTTGGCCACGAACAGGGCGGCGATGATCCAGGTCGCGGCATGCACCTCGCGGGCGCGGCCGGTCAGCAGCTTGATCACCGCATAGCTGATGAAGCCGAACGCCAGCCCGTTCGCGATGGAATAAGTCAGCGGCATGGCGATGGCCGTCAGCACCGACGGCGCGGCCTGGGTCACGTCGTCCCATTCGACCTCGGCCAGTTCGCGCACCATCAGGGTGGCGACGTACAGCAGCGCCGGCGCGGTCGCATAGGCGGGCACCGATCCTGCCAGCGGTGCAAAGAACATCGCGGCCAAAAATAGCAGGCCCACGACCACGGCGGTCAGCCCGGTCCGGCCGCCCGCCTGAACGCCCGACGCGCTTTCGACATAGGCGGTCGTCGACGACGTGCCCAGCAGCGCGCCCGCGGTGATCGCGGTCGAATCGGCCATCAGCGCGCGACCCAGGTTCTTGTTCTTGTGGGTCGGCCCCTCGGTCAGCAGGCCCGCGCGCTTGGCGACGCCGATCAGCGTGCCGGTGGCGTCGAACACCTCGACCAGGACCATGACCAGCACCACCTGGAAGATGCCGAATGTCAGCGCCCCCATCAGGTCCATCTGCAGGAAGGTCGGTGCGATCGACGGCGGCATGGACATAACGCCCGAAAACTGGCTGACGCCCAGCGCGATGGCCGCGACCGTCACCACCAGGATGCCGATCAGGATCGCCCCCGTCACCCGCAGCGCGTCCAGCGCGACGATCAGGAAGAACCCGCAGATCGTCAGCAGCGTCCCCGTTGCGGTCAGATCGCCCAGCGCGACCAGCGTCGCGGGGTTGCCCACCACGATGCCCGACGACTGCAGCGCGATGATCGCCAGGAACAGCCCGATACCCGCCGCGATGGCGCTGCGCATCGACGCGGGGATCCCCGCGATCAGCCAGCGCCGGATGCCGGTCAGCGACAGGAACAGGAAGATCAGGCCGCTGATGAACACCGCGCCCAGCGCCTGTTGCCAGGTGAACCCCATGACCCCCACGACGGTAAAGGCAAAGAACGCGTTCAGCCCCATGCCCGGCGCCATGCCGATGGGCCAGTTGGCCCACATCCCCATGATCATCGACCCCAGCGCCGCGGCCAGGCAGGTCGCGACAAAGACCGCGTTGCGGTCCATTCCGGTCGTGGCCAGGATGTCCGGATTGACGAAGATGATATAGGCCATCGTCAGGAAGGTGGTGATGCCTGCGATCACCTCGGTCCTGACACTGCTGCCTTTTTCGGCAAGTCCAAAGTAGCGTTCCATGCGTCCCCCCTTGGCGGACCCCCCGTCCGCCGTTGAGCCGGACAGTGGGCGGCGCGGCCTCATGCCGCAATTGTCCCCGGCGCGTAAGTCTTTCAACGCGAATTTGAAAGACCCGTCCATTGTCGCGCATTCCTTGATACAGAATTCCGCCCCGGAGAGCTTGTTCTTGCGGTCTTGGCGCGCTTTGCTGACGCAACGACAGGCACAAGGGGACACCGATGCGCTACAGCCGAGACCTGACCGGATATGGCCGGACCACCCCCGATCCCCGCTGGCCGGGCGGTGCCCGCATCGCCGTCCAGATCGTCCTGAACTATGAGGAGGGCGGCGAGAACAGCGTCGAACACGGCGACCCCGCATCCGAGGCGTTCCTGTCCGAGATCATCGGCGCGCAAGCCTGGCCCGGCCAGCGGCACTGGAACATGGAATCGATCTATGATTACGGCGCGCGGTCGGGCTTCTGGCGGATGCATCGGATGCTCAAGGACCTGCCCGTCACCGTCTATGGCGTGGCCACCGCGCTGGAACGCAGCCCCGAACAGGTCGCCGCCATGCAGGAGGCCCGGTGGGAGATCGCGACCCACGGCCTGAAATGGATCGATTACCGCAACGTCCCGCGCGAGGAGGAGGCCCGCCACATCGCCCAGGCCGTGGCCCTGCACACCGCGATCACCGGCGAACGGCCGCGCGGCTTCTATCAGGGGCGCACGTCGATGAACACGGTGGCGCTTGGCTGCGAGGAAGGCGGGTTCGACTACCTGGCCGACACCATCGCGGACGAGCTGCCCTATTGGCACGTCCACAACGACCGGCCCCAGCTGATGGTGCCTTATACGATGGACGCCAACGACATGCGGTTCTCTTCGGGTCAGGGGTTCGGAACGGGGACCGATTTCTTCGACTATCTGCGCGACAGCTTCGACATGCTCTATGCCGAGGGGGCGGCGGGTGCGCCCAAGATGATGTCCATCGGGCTGCATTGCCGCCTGGCGGGGCGACCGGGCCGGGCGATGGCGATCCAGCGGTTCCTGGACCATGCCCGCAGCCATGACGGCGTCTGGTTTGCCAGCCGCCTGGACATTGCCCGCCACTGGGCCGCGGAACATCCGTTCCAGCCGCGTACCCGCCCATCGCAGATGGACCGCGACGCATTTGTCGCGCGGTTCGGCGGCATCTATGAGCATTCGCCCTTCATCGCCGAACGGGTCTGGGACGCGAGATGGGCGCCGTCCATGACACGCCCACCGGCCTTGCCGGGCGCATGGCACAGATGTTCCGCGCATCGGGCGATGACGAACGCCTTGGCGTCCTGCAGGCGCACCCGGATCTGGCAGGCAAGCTGGCACTGGCGAAACGCCTGACCGCCGACAGCACCGCCGAACAGGCCAGCGCCGGTCTGGACGCGCTGACCGACGCCGAACGCACCGAGTTTACCCGCCTGAACGACGCCTATGTCGCCAAGCACGGCTTTCCCTTCATCATCGCGGTCCGCGACCACGACAAGGCGGGCATCCTGTCCGCCATGCAGACCCGCGTCGACAACGACACCCCGCTTGAGCGCGCCACAGCCGAGGCGCAGGTCATCCGCATCGCCACCCTTCGCCTGAAAGAGATCCTGAAATGACCGATACCGGCCCCGCAGGCGCCCCCACCGGCGACATCGCCGTCCTGCCCACCGATGATGCGACCGGCGCGCGCATCCGCTATGCCGGTCCCGTTGCGGGCCTGCCGCCACAGACGGGCATGACGACCGACACGGCGGTCTTCACCGACGCCTATGCGGTCATCCCGCGCACGGTGATGCGCGACATCGTCACCAGCTATCTGCCCGGCTGGCAGGGGATGCGGTTCTGGATGCTGGCGCGTCCGCTGACCGGGTTCGCGGAAACCTTCAGCCAGTACATCGTGGAACTGGCCGAAGGCGGCGGAAGCGACACCCCCGATGACGATCCGGAAATCCAGCACGCGATCTTCGTCACCGGCGGCGACATGCAGGTGGTGATCGACGGGACCGAACATCTGCTGTCGCCCGGGGCTTCGCCTATATCCCCCCCGGCACGCCGTGGCGGGTCAGGAACCGCACGGCGGGTCCGGCAGGGTTCCACTGGTGGCGCAAGCGGTGGCAGCCCTTTGCCGGCACCGACAAGCCCGACCCGATCGTAGTGCACGAACAGGATATTGCGCCGTCGATGATGCCCGACACGGACGGGGCCTGGGGCACGACGCGCTTCATGGACCCCGCCGATCTGCGCCACGACATGCACATCACCGTGGTGACGTTCAAACCCGGCGGCTCGATCCCCTTCGCGGAAACCCACGTGATGGAGCATGGCCTGTTCGTGCTGGAGGGCAAGGCCGTCTATCGCCTGAACCGCGATTGGGTCGAGGTCGGCCCCGGCGATTACATGTGGCTGCGCGCCTTCTGCCCGCAGGCCTGCTATGCGGGCGGTCCGGGGCCGTTCCGCTATCTGCTCTACAAGGACGTAAACAGGCACGCAACGCTGTGGCCGAACCGGTAAGGCGCGGGGGCCGCGATCACCTCAGCGGATCGTGGCCCCAGTTCATCAAGGAATAGCGCCAGTCGCTGTGTTCCTTGTCCTTCTCGGGTCCGCCCTGCGCCAGGTGGCGCTTGATGTAACCCGCGACCTTGGCCATATGCGCCCAGTCATCCTCGGACAAGTCAGCCTTCTTCTTGTCCTTGATGCGCAGGATATGGCGGCCCGACCTGTGGCCGGTGCTTTCGCCCTGCCCGCCCGTGTCGCCGACCGACTTGCTGTCATCGGTCTCCAGCCAGTCCTTCAACTGCGACGGCGTCATGTTGACCAGCTCCTGCCAGTCGTTCCAGATCTGTTCGTGTGATGCCATTGCGTCCTCCCGCGTCACGCGAGAAACACTTGGCGACGAAACGCGGTTCCAATCCGATGTCGATCGGCCTATGACCGCGCCTTACAGACCCCAGAACAAAAGCGCGGTGGCGGATGCGGATCATAGGCCTCGATGCAGCGCGCAGTCTGGCGATCGTTCTGGCGATGTCGTCGCATGTCTATGCCGATATCGGGCTTGGCGCCTATATCCCTGATCATGTCGCGCGCATTGCATGGTTCTTTTTCCAGATCGCAACGCCGACCTTCATCCTGCTGTTCGGGACCATGCTGGAGGTCGTCTATCGACCCCGCTGGACCACGCCGCAGGCCCGGCAACAGGTGGCGACACGGCTTCTGTCCCGGGCCCTTCAATGCTGGGTCCTGTACGCGCTGACGATCCTTGCGCTGACCCTGACCGAGGACGGCTATTCGGTACCCTACAGCATCGCCACGATCCTGTTCATGGGCAACTCGCCCTATACCGAGATCCTGAAGTTCTATGCCGTCGTTCTTGCATTCGCCCCGATCCTGCTGTGGATCCGCGGGCGGGTGGGGCTATGGCCGCTGGTGGTCGCCGCCATCCCCTATCAGGCGGCGTGGCCACTGCTGAGCGCTTTGCCGGATATTCAGGGCGATCTGGGGGCGCCGACGCCTGTCGCAAGCCTGGTCCAGTTTCTGACCGGGTTTGGCGACCTGCCCTTGGCGGGTCCATCCATCCTTCATGGTCTGACGCTGGTCATCGTCGGGCAGTGGCTGGGCCGCTATCTGACCGGCAGTTCGCCGAACGGGCTGCAGGCGCTTGATCCGTCAACCGACCCGGGTTTCGGGCGACGGGTTCGCACCTTGCTGATCGGCGGCGCGGCAGTGGCGCTGATCGGTGGGCTGTTCGTGACCGAAGAGACGATCGTCGGGTTGTCGAGTGGAAGCCTCCGCAAGGACAGCCATCCGTTGTATTTCGCGGCGGGCATCCTGTCGGCGACATTGATGACGCTGCTGTTCGTCTGGCTGATCGACATCCGAAAGGTGGGGCGCACGGACCATTGGACGCGCGCGACGTTCTTTGGCCGAACAAGCATGTTCACCTTTGCATGGGGGAATATCCTGCTGTATCTGCTGCGCCCCGCTCCGGCCGATGGGGTGGCTGCACTGACATGGACCGTCGTGTTGCTGACGGCGATCGGCGCGATGAGCTTTGGGTTCGACCTGGCCGCACGTCGTTCGACACTGGCCGCGGCAGCGCTGAAACGCCTCAGGATGCCCGCCGATCGGATAGCCGCACGGCTGCTGTGGGTGACACGCGGTGGAAGGTCCGTGCTGCCTCTGTAGCGTCAGATCTTGGTGGCGCTGACCGGCGGTGTGACGGTGCGGGCGCGGATGCGGGCCTCGCGCCAGGTGATATAGCTGATCGCCCCGATCATCAGCCCGCCGCCCAGGATCACCCAAGGGTCCAGCGGTTCATGGAAGATCAGGACGCCGACTAGGCTGGCCCAGATCAACTGCAGAAAAGTCACCGGTTGCGTGACCGTCAGCGGCGCTGCGGCGAATGCCCGCGTCATCGTGTAATGCCCAAGCGTGGCAAAGACCGCGACCAGCGCCAGCCAGCCCAGTTGACCCATCGTCGGCGGCACCCATTGCGCGATGGCCAGCGGCGCCAGCCCGACGGACACGGTCAACGACATCATCGCCACCACCACCGCCGCAGGTACCCGGTCCGACAGCCGCTTGGCGATCAGATAGGACAGCCCGAACGCGACCGAGGCCAGCACCTGGCTCAGATGTCCGGGGTCCAGTTCCCGCAGGCCGGGCCGCAGCACCACCAGCGCGCCCAACAGCGCCACCCCCACCGCCGCGATCCGGCGCGAGGCCAGCCGTTCCCCCATGAACAGCGCCGCGCAGATGGTCACGATGATGGGGTTCAGGAAACCGATGGCCGTCACCTCGGCCACGGTGATGCGCGACATGGCATAGAACCACGCGACCACCGCCACCACGTGCAGCGCGCCGCGCAGGGCGAACAGCCCCCAGATCCCGCGCGAAAAGCCGCCCCGCAGGGCGCTTGCGATGACCGGGGCCAGGAACACCATGCCGAACAGAAAGCGGATGAAGGCCGCCTGCGACGCGGGCAGCGCGCCGTCCAGCCCGCGCACGATGGTATTGACCGCGACAAAGCACAGCCCCGTCGCCAGCATCCATCCGATGCCGATCATGTCGCGGCGTGTGTCGCTTTGCATCTGCATGATCTGCAATTGCCGCCTTTCCCGGCGGCGCGCAAGGCGCAAAACGCAAAGGCGGGCCGCCCCCCGATGGGAACGGCCCGCCCGCATGCAAAGCGCCGCTTACAGCTGCGCTGCGACCTCTTCCGAGATGTCGAAATTGCCGGTGACGGTCTGGACGTCGTCGTCGTCCTCCAGCGTGTCGATCAGGCGCATCAGCTTCTGCGCGGTCTCCAGGTCGGTGACCTCGGTCGGTGCCTGGGGCTTCCAGATCAGCTTGGCGGTGTCGGATTCGCCCAAGGACGCCTCCAGCGCGCTGGACACCTCGTTCAGGGCCGTGTCGGCGCAATAGATCCAGTGGCCTTCGTCATCGGATTCGACGTCGTCGGCACCTGCCTCCAGTGCGGCCAGCATGACCGTGTCGGCATCGCCCGCGGATGCGGGATAGACGATCTCTCCGACCCGGTCGAACATGAAGCTGACCGAGCCGGTCTGGCCCATGTCGCCGCCCGACTTGGTGAAATAGCTGCGGACGTTCGACGCGGTGCGGTTGCGGTTGTCGGTCATCGCCTCGACCACCAGCGCGATGCCGTTGGGGCCGTAACCCTCATAGCGGATCTCGTCATAGCTTTCGGCGTCGCCGCCCTGCGATTTCTTGATGGCGCGGTCGATCACGTCCTTGGGGACGGATTTGACCTTGGCCTCTTTGACGGCCATGCGCAGCCGCGGGTTCTTTTCAGGATCGGGGTCGCCCATCTTGGCGGCGACGGTGATCTCTTTGGCCAGCTTGGAGAACAGCTTGGACCGCAGCTTGTCCTGCCGGCCCTTGCGGTGCTGGATGTTGGCCCATTTGGAATGCCCTGCCATGTCGGGTCGTCCTTCGTGCGGAAAACTGGAATATCGCCCGCTTCTAGTCCAGCGGGCACCCCCATCGCAATGCGAAACGCGGCCCCGGGGGGCCGCGCGGTGGTCGTCCGGTGGTTTGGCGCGCCTTACAGCGCGGCGGCACCGCCCAGGATGCGGCGCACTTCGCCGTCGCGGGTCAGGCCCTTTGCGGACAGTTCCGCGTCGGACAGCTGGCTCAGGCGGTTCAGCGCGCGCATCTGCGGGCTTGCCTCGGCCAGTGCGATCATGAAGCGACCCACGGCACGGAACGGTGCCAACAGCGAGCCAGCCGAGAAACCGGTGGATTTGTGATCGACAGAAGCGATGGTCGCCATGTGGAAACTCCTTGCATAGGACAAAGTCGTTTCCTCCCCTGTGCCCTAGATCGGAGTTCCAGGCCCCAACCGCAACCGCCGATGCTGCATGGCAGCATTGCAGTTGCGGCAACAGCATCGGGTCAGGGGACCAGCGGCCACAGGATGGGGATGATCAGGCAGGCCACGATCCCGCAGATGATGTCCAACGGCACACCAACCTTGACGAAGTCCGAGAACCTGTAGCCCCCCGGCCCATAGACCATCATGTGCGTCTGATAGCCGATGGGCGTTGCGAACGCGACCGTGGCAGAGAACATGACCGCGACGACATAGGGGCGTGGATCGTGACCCAGGGTCGTGGCCAGCGCGATGGCGATAGGCGTCAGCAACACGGCGACCGCGTTGTTGGACAGCAGTTCGGTCAGCATCAGGCCCAGAAAATAGACCGCGATCAGCGTCAGGAAGGGCGGCAGCCCCATCAGATAGGGCGCGACGAAATCGACGATCAGGTTGACGGTGCCGGTATGTTCCAGCGCCTCGCCCACGGCCAGCATGGCAAAGATCATCGCCATCAGGCGACCGTCCACGAACGAGAACGCCTCTTCGGCATCGACGCAGCGGGTGATCAGGATCACCGCCGCCGCCAGGAAGGACAGCGCCAGGATCGGCGCGACGTCCAGCGCGGCCAGCGTCACCACCGCCAGCAGGCAGATGATGGCGATGGGTGCGCGGTTGCGCCGATAGGCCCGCGCCGAGGGGCGCGAGACGTCGACCATCTCCATGTCGGTGGCCAGGCGGCCGATATCCTCGGGGGCGCCTTCCAGCAGCAGGGTGTCGCCCACGCGCACCACCAGGTCGTCCAGCTGGCGACCGATGTTCTGGTTTCGCCGATGGGCCGCCAGAACGTAGATGCCATAGCGCCGGCGCAGGCGCAGATCGCCCAGACGCCGCCCGATCAGGTGGCAACCCGGAGAGATCAGCACCTCGACCGTCTCGGTCGCGACCGAGCCCAGCTTGTCCAGCATCTGCAGGTTCTTGTTGTCCAGCATCTCCAGCAGATCGGACATCTCCGACCGCAGCACGACCCGGTCACCGGGGGCCAGCACGACCTCGGGCAGGTTGCGGCGCAAAGACGCGTCGCCACGCAGGACGTCGATCAGCCGCACGGCGTCGCGCTTGAACAAGGCCACCTCGGTGACGTTCTGGCCGACCAGCGACGAATCCTCAGGGATCGCGACCTCGGTAAAGTACTTCATCTCGCGCCGCGCGCCCAGGAACCCGGCCAG
This sequence comes from Paracoccus sp. PAMC 22219, assembly GCF_000787695.1. Lineage (GTDB taxonomy): Bacteria > Pseudomonadota > Alphaproteobacteria > Rhodobacterales > Rhodobacteraceae > Paracoccus. The sequence continues at coordinate 13,252 of NZ_BBPH01000076.1, forward strand.
CGAGGTGCGTTCGGGCAGCAGCTTGCGCCCGATCAGCAGGAAATAGACGATGCCGGCCAGGGTGATGGCGATGCCCACGGGGGCGATCTCGAAGATGGTGAACGGCTCCATCCCGCGTTCGCGGGCGACGCCGTCGACCAGCAGGTTGGTCGAGGTGCCGATCAGCGAGATCATGCCCCCCATCAGCGTAAAATAACTTAGCGGCATCAGCAGCTTGGACGGGGTTGTTCCAAGACGCAGCGCCAGCTGGATGCAGATCGGGATCATCACCGCGACGACCGGCGTGTTGTTCATCACCGCCGATGCGACGATGACGAAACCAAACAGGCTGGCGATGGCCATCATCGGGTTGGTGTCGGCGCGGGCGGACACGATGCTGGACATCAGGTCCAGCGCCCCCGTCCGCATCAGCCCGCCCATCAGCAGGTACATGAACGCGATCGTCCAGGGCGCGGCGTTCGACAGCACCCCCGCCGCATCGTCGATCGGCAGCAGGCCCAGCACCATCATCGTCGCGGCCGACGCGATGGCAATGACCTCTGGCGGATGCTTTTCGCGGATGAACAGAAGAAACGTGATGCTGACGATGATCAGCATGGCAACGGAGGCGGTTGTACCGGTCAGTTCAAAGCCAAGCATGAAGATCCTGTCTCGTCACACGGCCCGGATGCGGCCCCGACATCGGGGTGTAGAGCAGTTTTCCGCGCTGCCGCAAGCGAAAGTTGAGAAGATTATTCTCTGTCAGACCGGATGCGTCGCCGCCAGCCGACCGCCGTCGCGCACCGGCTGGACGCTGCGCGCCTGACCCGTGCGGTCGTCGGTTTCGACCAGAACGCCGGACAGCGTCGCCTCTCCCTCGGCGGGGACGAAGCGGTCGCGGACCATGCCGGTGATGAAGCGGCGCAGCGGCTCTGCCTTGTCCATGCCGATCACGCTGTCATAATCGCCGCACATGCCCGCATCGGTCAGGTAGGCAGTGCCGCGCGGCAGAACCTGCGCATCGGCGGTGGGAACGTGGGTGTGCGTGCCGACGACCAGGCTGGCGCGCCCGTCGCAGAAATGGCCCACGGCCATCTTTTCGCTGGTGGCCTCGGCGTGGATGTCGACCAGCGCCGCCTGGACCATGCCGCCCGGCGGATGGGCGCGCAGCACGCCGTCCAGCGCCGAGAACGGATCGTCATAGGGCCGCGACATGAACACCTGTCCCAGGGCCTGCACGATAAGCGCCTTGCGCCCGCGCTGGTCGCTGATGATGGTGTGACCCCGGCCCGGCGCCTCGCGCGCAAAGTTCAGCGGGCGCACGATCCGCGGTTCGCGGTCGATGAAGGCCAGCATGTCCTTCTGGTCGAAGGCATGGTCGCCCAGCGTCAGGCAATCGGCCCCCGCCTCCAGCAACAGCTGCGCGTGGCCCGCGGTCAGGCCGCGCCCGCCGCTGGCGTTTTCCGAATTGACCACGACAAGGTCGGCCTTCAGCCGGGCGCGCAGCCCCGCCAGCCGTTCGGTGATCGCGCGACGGCCTGAACGGCCCATCACATCGCCAAGAAACAGAATTTTCATGGGGGTCTGCTATGCCAATCTGGGTGCGGCCTCAAGCGCGCACATGCAAAAAGGGCTGCCTTGCGGCAGCCCTTTCATATCGTCGCCGTAAGGCGTCGGATCAGACGAACTGAACGTTCGTTGCCGATTCGCGACCGTCGCGGCCGCGCTCCAGCTCGAACGTCACCTTCTGGCCATCGGCCGGAGCCGACAGGCCCGCGCGCTCAAGAGCCGAGATGTGCAGGAAAACGTCCTGGCGGCCGCCTTCCGGTTGAATGAAGCCGAAGCCTTTGGTGCTGTTGAACCACTTCACGGTGCCGTTGGCCATCGTGAGATCTCCTGTCTTAGTGTTCCACCCGCAGTATGCGGTGGCTTGGCCGTCAGATTAACAAAGCAGACTGAAGGCAGAAGCAGACAGGATGCAGAGAATTTAACGTAGCCATGTCTAGATAGGGCAGACGGTTCCGGGATGCAAGGGGAAGTTGGTGCCGGCTGAGGGATTTGAACCCCCGACCCCCTGATTACAAATCAGACGCTCTACCACTGAGCTAAGCCGGCATCGATGCCCGATTATCAAGCCGCCCCGTGCTGCGCAAGCGTGTCAGCGCCGTGCGCCGCCCAGATTGGTGCGGGCCAGCAGCGCGACCGCGGCCAGTCCCACGGCCATCACCAGAAGGGCGGCGGGGGCAGCATTGCCCAGATCCTCCAGGCTGGCGCGTTCGTGGGTGCGGGTGGCCAGCGTCTCGAAGTTGAAGGGGCGCAGCAGCAGGGTCGCGGGCAGCTCCTTGACGCAATCGACGAAGACCAGCAGCAGCGCCGCCCCACCGACCCGCGCATCATCGGCAGATAGACCGCGCGCAGCACGCCCGCATTGTCGCGCCCCAGCGACCGCGCCGCCATCGGCAGCGACGGCGGCACCCGCGTGAAGGCCGCGTCGATGGCCCCCTGCCCGATGGCAAAGAACCGCACCAGATAGGCCAGCACGATGGCCGTGCCCGTCCCCGTCAGGATCAGCCCCGGATCGGTGCCTGTCACCGCCAGCCATGCGTCCGCGACTCGGTGATCCAGCGCCGCCAGCGGGATCAGCAGCCCCACCGCCAGCACCGCCCCCGGCGCGGCATAGCCGATGGTCGTGACCGGCATCAGCAGACGCGGCAGCGCGCGGCCCGACAGGCGCGTGCCATAGACCATGATCAGTGCCATCAGCACCGTCAGCACCGCGGCGATCCCGCCCAGTGACACCGTGTGCCACGCCGCCCGCACCAGCCCCGGCGACAGCCACCCCTGCGGATAGGCCAGCGCATAGGTCGCGATCACCCCCACCGGCAGCACGAACCCCATCGCAAAGGGCAGCGCGCAGGCCAAGGTCGCCGCGATCCCCGGTAGCGCGCGCAGACGCTGACGCTGGATCGGGCGCGGCTGACGGGCGCTTTGGTGATAGCGCGCATTGCGGCGCGCGAAACGTTCCCACAGCGACAGCAGCACGATGATGGCCAGCATCGCGCAGGCGATCTGCGCCGCCCCGCCCGCGTTCCGGCGCTCCAGCCAGGTGGTGAAGATGCCGGTGTTCAGGGTCTGCACCCCGAAATAGCTGACGACGCCGTAATCGGCGACCGCCTCCATCATCGCGATGGCGGACCCCGCGACGATGGCCGGGCGCGCCAGCGGCAGGCCCACGCGGGCGAACAGGCCCCACGGCCCGGTGCCCAAGGCGCGCGCGACCTCGTATGCGCTGCCCGACTGTTCGTGCAGCGCGGCGCGCGTCAACAGATAGACGTATGGATACAGCGCGGACGCCAGAACCACGATCGCCGCCTCCAGCGATCGGATGCGCGGGAACCAGTAGTCGCGGGCCGTCTCCCACCCGAACCAGCCGCGCAGGGCGATCTGGACCGGTCCGGAATAATCCAGGAAATCCGCGAGCGCATAGGCGCCGATATAGGCGGGCACCGCCAGGGGCAGCAGCAGCAGCCATTGCAGCACGCCGCGCCCCGGAAAATCGTACATGCTGACCAGCCACGCGGACCCGGTCCCCATCGCCGCCGCCAGCAGGCCCGTGCCCACCGCCAGCGCGACCGTATTCCCGAAATAGCGGGGCATGACGCTGGACAGCAGATGCGGCCAGATGTTGTCGGTGGGGTTCAGCGCCAGCCAGACGACCGACAGGACCGGCATCAGCACCAGTCCCGCGACCAGCACGGCGGCGACCGACCATCCGCGTCCGCCCCCCTGGCGCAGGGCGTGGTCGTGACGGCGGCTGCGGGTCGGGTCTGGGGCTGTCCGGGTCATGCCCAAGGGCGATATGCCAAAGCGGTTTGACTGTCCACGCCGGACGGTTAATCTGCGCGGCACACGCAGGACGGGATTACCCGCCGCAAAGACAAGAAAAGACGGGACAGTTCAGATGCAGATGGTTTTCCACCTGGGGGTGCACGGCACCGACCGCGACCGCCTGCTCAAGACGCTGCTGAACAACCGGGCCGCCTGCAGGGCGTGGGCACCGAGGTCGTGACCCCGAACCGTCATCGCGGCCTGTTCGACGAGGCGCTGGCCTCGCTGAACGGCGGCACTGCCACGGCCGAGATGGAACAGATCATGCTGGACGCGATGCTGGAGAGCGACGACCCCAAGCGGATCGTGATGTCCACCTCGACCTTCATGGGCGCGCCGGGGCGGGCTGTGGGCCGCGAGGGGCTGTATCCGCAGATCGGCATGCGCGCCGCGGCGCTGTCGCGGCTGTTCCCGTCGGCGCGCACCGAATTCTTCGTGGCGATGCGCAACCCCGCGACCCTGCTGGCCGAGGTCCTGCCCCAGTTCGGCGGCGGCGGATACGACGACCTGATGCAGGGCAACCACCCGCTGCAACTGCGCTGGCGGCTGGCGATCCAGAAGCTGGTGCGATCGGTGCAGGGCCGCCGCTTGGTCCTGTGGTGCCACGAGGACGTGCCGCTGATCTGGCCCGAGGTGGTGCGGCTGATCGGCGCATTGCCCGACGGCGTGCCGCTGGCGGGCAACATGCCCTACATGTACGACCTGCTGGGCGCGTCCGGAATGGAGAAGCTGCGCGCCGCGATGGCGGGCCGCGACCAGACCAACGTCGCGCAGCGCCGCCAGATCTATTCCGAGGTGCTGGCGGCACATGCCCTGCCGGAGGTATTGGACCAGACCATCGACCTGCCGGGCTGGACGCAGGAGCTGGTGGATCAGGTGACCGAGAACTACCGCGCCGACGTGGCCGAGATCGCGGTCCTGCCCGGGGTCGAATTCATCCTGCCCTAGGGCCGCGGAAGGCGGCCCCAGGGCGGCGTCGTCAGACCATCCCCAGGGCGGCCTTGTACATGTCCAGGATCGCCTCTTCCTCGGCGATGTCGTCCTTGTCGCGGCGGCGCAGGGCGATGATCTGCTTCATCACCTTGGTGTCGTATCCGCGGGCCTTGGCCTCGGCCATCACCTCTTTCTGGCGTTCGGCGATGTCCTTCTTTTCGGCCTCAAGCTGCTCGAACTGTTCGATGAACTGGCGCAGTTCGTCCGCGGCCACCCCGTAAGCTTGATCGTCCTGCATCGGATTCGTCCCTTCTTGCGCGTTTGCACCGGGTGTTAGGCGGTCTTGTTGCGGGGTGCAATCGCCGCTAGGGGACGGTCGCGAAACCCCGCTTTGCCCAAGGAGAAGACCATGACCCTGTTCGACTGGATCATCTGGAGCGGCGCGGCCCTGACCCTGATCGGGCTTGGCGCCCTCGTCTGGTGCATCTGGACCGTCGGACGCGCCGCGCGCGGGGCCTGGACGACGCAGCGCTGCGCGAAAAGATGCGCGGCGTGCTGGCCGTGAACATGGGCGCGCTGGCCGCATCGGTCATCGGCCTGATGATGGTCGTGGTCGGCATCGTTCTGGCGCCCTGACCCGCGCATGAGGGTCCTGATCCAGCGCGTCGCGCAAGCCAGCGTCACCGTCGACGACCAGGTCGTGGGTCGGACGGGCCCCGGCTTGCTGATCCTGGTCTGCGCGATGCGGGACGACGACGATGCGGCCGCGGACAAGATGGCCGCCCGCGTGGCGCGGCTGCGCATCTTTCGCGACGATCAGGGGCGCATGAACCGGTCGCTGCAGGACACCGGCGGGTCGGCGCTGGTCGTCAGCCAGTTCACCCTGGCCGCCGACACGCGCAGCGGCAACCGTCCCGGATTTTCGTCCGCCGCCGCCCCGGACGATGGCCGTCGCCTGTACGAACGCTTTGCGCAGGCGCTGCGCGATCTGGGAATCGGCACCGAAACTGGGCGCTTTGGCGCCGACATGCAGGTGGCCCTGGTCAATGACGGGCCGGTCACGATCTGGCTGGACAGCGCCGACCGGGACTGACCCCACGGGGCTTGACTTTCGCGTCATTCTGGCCCATCTGACACCCATCGCCGTCCGCTGCCGCGTGAGCAGCCCCTTGGGCCATTCCCGATGACGCCGATACCCAATCCAGTTTCCCATTCACGCGGGGAGGCAGCAGGCATCCTCGTATCGCGCCTGCACCCCTGCCACTGGCCGCGCCCTGCGCGTGGCCCCTGCCTTTGCGTCCGATACGGGGGACGAAAGGGACGAAAGATCCTGATGGAACAGAACAACACCCGCCGCCGCCCCAATCGTGGCGGCAAGTCCACCCCCAGCCGTGCGCCGATCTCGGCCCAATCGAACGAGGGGCGCCGCGCCCCCGCCCGCGAACCCGTCATCACCGGTCCCTTTGCGGACATGGGGATCGACCACCGCATCAACGCCAACATCATCGCGATGGGCCTGACCACGCCCACCCCGATCCAGGAGCAGGGCATCCCCGCCATCGTGCAGGGCCGCGACGTGCTGGGCCTGGCCCAGACCGGCACCGGCAAGACGGCGGCCTTCGGCCTGCCGATGCTGACCCGCCTGATCAACTATGGCAAGAAGCCCGACCCCAAGACCTGCCGCGCGCTGATCCTGGCGCCGACCCGCGAACTGGCCACCCAGATCGCGACGAACATCGACGCCTATGCCGAAGGCACGCCCATCCGGTCGTTCCGCGTCGTGGGCGGCGCCTCGATCAACACCCAGACCGAGCGCCTGTCGCGCGGCGTGGACGTGCTGATCGCGACGCCGGGCCGCCTGATGGACCTGATCGAGCGTCGCGCGATCAGCCTTGAGGCCACCACCTATCTGGTGCTGGACGAGGCTGACCAGATGCTGGACATCGGCTTCATCCACACGCTGCGCAAGATCGCGCGTATGCTGCCCAAGGAACGCCAGACGCTGATGTTCTCGGCCACCATGCCGAAGCTGATGTCCGAGCTGTCGGACACCTACCTGACCAACCCGGTCAAGGTCGCCGTGAACCCTCCGGGCCAGGCCGCCAAGAAGATCGACCAGGGCGTGCATTTCGTCAGCCAGGGCGACAAGGCCACGCTGCTGGCCGAATACATGTCCAAGCACACGACCGAGATGGCGATGGTCTTTGGCCGCACCAAGCACGGTTGCGACAAGCTGGCCAAGCTGCTGGAAAAGTGGGGCTTTGCCGTCGCCGCGATCCACGGCAACAAGTCGCAGGGCCAGCGCGAGCGCGCCTTGGAGGCGTTCCGCAAGGGAGAGACCAAGGTTCTGGTCGCGACGACGTGGCAGCCCGCGGCCTGGACATCCCGGACGTGGCGCACATCTATAACTATGATCTGCCGAACGTGCCCGAGAACTATGTCCACCGCATCGGCCGGACCGCGCGTGCGGGCCGTGACGGTCGCGCCGTGGCCTTCTGCTCGCCCGCCGAGCTGGGAGAGCTGCGCGCCATCGAGAAGGCGATGAAGAATTCGATCCCGGTGATCGGCGGCGACGTGCCATCGGCTGCTGCCGCGGCCGCGGCGGGTCCTGCAGGCGGCGTTCAGCGCGGACGTGGCAAGCCGATGGACGGGGGCGCGCACAAGCGTCCCGCACGCCGTCCGTCGCGCGCGCCAAAAGCCGCACGGCCTGATCCCTGCCGCAAGGCAGATGGGTATTTGGACAACGAAGAAGCCGCCGGGGAGCGATCCCCGGCGGCTTTTGCTTGTCGAGGGTCATGGGCGCGGGTATGGGCCGGGCACCATGGCAAAGCTGTATTTCAACTATTCGACGATGAACGCCGGCAAAAGCACGCTGCTGTTGCAGGCGTCCTACAACTATCGCGAACGCGGGATGGAGACGCTGCTGCTGACGGCGGCGCTGGACGACCGCGCGGGCAAGGGGCGCATCGCCAGCCGCATCGGCATCGCCGACGAGGCGCTGTCCTTTGACAGCGCATCCGACCTGCTGGCGCTAGTGGCAGCGACCGCACTGCGCCCCGCCTGCGTCTTTGTCGACGAGGCGCAGTTCCTGACCGCGGACCAGGTCTGGCAGCTGGCCCGGGTTGCCGACGATCTGGGCATTCCTGTCATGTGCTATGGCCTGCGGGTCGATTTCCGCGGCAAGCTGTTTCCCGGATCGGCGGCCCTGCTGGCGCTGGCCGACGACATGCGCGAGGTCCGCACCATCTGCCATTGCGGCAAGAAAGCCACGATGGTCATCCGCCGCGACGATGCAGGCCAGGCCATCACCGAGGGCGCGCAAGTCCAGGTCGGCGGGAACGAGACCTATGTGTCGCTGTGCCGCAAGCATTGGCGCCAAGCCACGGGAAACTGATCACGATTGCCCCGCCCCGACCAAGGCGCGTTGCGGGGCGGATTGGGTTGATGTAACCATCATGGAAAACAACCTAGGGGGACTTATCATGCGCGGATTCCTGATCTGGGTGGCGGCCGTGCTGGCCATGACGGCCCCTGCCAGGGCCTTCGAGACCACCGCCTCGGCGGCGTGGGTCTATGACGTCCAGAGCGGCACCGTGCTGATGGAAAAGAACGCCGACACGCCCCTGCCCCCCGCGTCCATGTCCAAGCTGATGACCCTGACCATGCTGTTCGAGGCGCTGCGCGACGGGCGCGTGACCATGGACACCACCTTTCCGGTGTCGGAAAAGGCATGGCGCATGGGTGGTTCCAAGATGTTCATCGAACCCGCCGACCGTCCGTCGGTCGAGGATCTGATCCACGGCATCATCATCAATTCCGGCAATGACGCCTGCGTCGCCGTGGCCGAGGGGCTGGCCGGAACAGAGGAAGCCTTTGCCCGCCAGATGAACGAACGCGCGGCGCAGCTTGGCCTGACGCACACCACGCTGACGAATTCGTCGGGCTGGCCGGATCCGGGCCATCGCATGTCGATGGAGGATCTGGGCCTGCTGGCCGCCTACATGATCGCCGAATTCCCCGATCTCTACCCGAACTTTGCGATGACAGAGTACAACTACAAGGGTCGGGTGCCGTCGAACGCGGGCAACCGCAACCCGCTTTTGTCCATCGGCACGGGCGAATGGACCGCCGACGGGCTGAAGACCGGCCACACGCAGGAAGCCGGGTATGGCCTGGTCGGATCGGCCATCCAGAACGGTCGGCGGATCATCTTTGTCATCACCGGGCTGCAGACCGACCGGGCGCGGGCCGAGGAATCCGAACGTCTGGTCAACTGGGCGTTCCGCGAGTTCAGCATGCGCACCCTGGTCCCCGCCGGAGAGGACGTGGCGCAGGCCCCCGTCTGGCTGGGCACCGCGTCGCGGGTTGGCCTGACCACGCAGAACGGCGTCAACGTGCTGGTCCCCGCCGGTGTCCAGGACCAGGTCAAGGTCGAGGTGGTCTATGACTCCCCCGTCCCCGCGCCCATCGCGCGTGGCGACCGCCTTGGCCAGCTGGTCGTGACCATCCCCGGCACGCGCGACACGATCACCCCGCTGATCGCGACGCAGGACGTCCCCGAAGCCGGCCTGATGGGCCGCATGAAGGCGCCGTGATGCAGCTTGGCCAGCGCGCCCTTACCGCCGTCACCGGCTGATGCTGATCAGTCTGGAAGGCATCGACGGCTGCGGCAAGTCCACGCAAGCCCGCCTGCTGGCCGACGCGCTGCGGGCGCAGGGCCGCGACGTGGTGCTGACCCGTGAACCCGGCGGCAGCCCCGGCGCCGAAGAGATCCGCAGGCTGCTGGTCGAAGGTGCGGGCGAACGCTGGTCGCCCGAGACGGAATGCCTGCTGTTCACCGCCGCCCGCCGCGATCATCTGGAACGCACCATCCGCCCCGCGCTGATGGCCGGGCGCGTGGTGGTGACCGACCGCTTTGCCGACAGCACGCGCGTCTATCAGGGCGCGGCGCGGGGCGATCTGCGCGACATGGTCGACCGGCTGCATGCGCTGATGATCGGGGTCGAGCCGGACCGGACCTTTGTCATCGACATCGACCCCGCGACGGGGCTGGCCCGTGGCAACGCGCGCGGCGGGGCCGAGGATCGGTTCGAAAGCCTGGGCCTGTCGTTCCAGCAGCGTCTGGCCACTGGGTTCCGCGCGCTGGCCGCCGAATATCCCGATCGCGTGCGGCTGATCGACGGCAGCGGCAGCGCGGATGACGTGTCGGCCCGCATTCTGGCCGCGTTGTGAAGACCGAACCCGCCGACATTCCCGAACCCGACCGGGTTCCCGGCGCGCCCCATCCGCGCCATGCGCCGCGCGTGATCGGTCAAGATGCGGCGGTGGCGTCGTTCCTGCAGGCGGCGCAGGGTGACCGCCTGCACCACGCCTGGCTGCTGACCGGGCCGCGCGGCGTGGGCAAGGCGACGCTGGCTTGGGCCATCGCGCGCTGGCTTCTGGCCGATACCGGGCGGGCCGATCTGTCGGTCGATCCCGACACGCCCGAGGCCCGCCGCATCGCCGCCCTGTCCGAGCCGCGCCTGGCCCTGATCCGCCGCCCCTGGGACGACAAGACCAGCCGCCTTCGCGTAGAGATCACCGTGGACGAGATCCGCAAGCTGCTGTCCTTCTTCCACCTGTCTGCCGCCGAAGGGGGCCGTCGCGTGGCCATCATCGACGCCGCGGACGAGATGAACACCGCCGCCGCCAACGCCCTGCTGAAGGTGCTGGAGGAACCGCCGTCGGACGCGCTGATCCTGCTGATCGCGCATCAGCCTGCGCGCCTGCTGCCCACGATCCGGTCGCGCTGCCGCACGCTGCGCCTGTCGCCGCTGCCGCCGCGCCAGATGTCCGCGATCCTGTCCGACATGGGCCTGAACGAGGATGCCGAGGCGCTGTCGGCCCTGTCCGACGGTTCCGTCGGGGAGGCGCTGCGGCTGGCGGGTCAGGGGGGCCTGGACCGCTATCAGGAACTGGTCGACTTGTTTGCCACCCTGCCCCGGATGGACCGGCTGGCCGCGTCGAAATTTGCGGATGGGGCAGCGGGTCGTGCCGGCGCCGATGGCGATCCGTTCGACCTGACCATCACCGTGCTGGACCGCGTCGTAACGCGGCTGGCGCGCGCAGGCCTGATGGGTGCGCCCCTGCCCCAGGCCGCACGCGGTGAGGGCGCGCTGATGGCGCGCCTGTCGCCCGACGACCACGCCGCCCGAATATGGGCCGAGGCGCAGGCCCGCCTGTCGGCGCGCGCCCGCACGGGGCGGGCGGTCAACCTTGACCCTGCCGCGCTGGTCATGGATATGGTGCTGGAACTGGCGCAGCTGCCGCCCGCGCAAGCGTCCCTGACCAAGGCCTGACCGATGACCGATGCGGCCCTCCGGCTGACCGACAGCCATTGCCACCTGGATTTCCCCGATTTCGAAGGCGAACATGACGCCCTGATCGACCGCGCCCGCGCGGCGGGTGTCGGGCGCATGGTCACCATCTGCACCCGCCTGCGCCAGGAACCCGCCGTGCGCGCCCTTGCGGAGGCGCATGACGGCGTCTTCTACGCCGCCGGCACCCACCCGATGAGCGTCGCGGACGAGCCGATGGCCACCGTCGATCAACTGGTGGCCCTGGCCGAACACCCCAAATTCGTGGCGATCGGGGAAACCGGGCTGGACTATCACTACACCGCCGACAGCGCGCAGGCGCAGCAGGACAGCCTGCGCATCCATATCCAGGCCGCGCGCCTGACCCGCCTGCCCCTGATCATCCACGCCCGCGATGCCGATGACGACATGGCGCGCATCCTGACCGAGGAACACCACGCGGGCGAATACAACTGCGTCATGCACTGCTTCAGCTCGACCACGGCGCTGGCGCAGGCGGCGCTTGATCTGGGGTTCTATCTGTCGATGTCGGGCATCGCGGCCTTTCCGCGGTCCCAGGATCTGCGCGACATCTTCAAGGCGGCGCCGCTGGACCGCATCCTGGTTGAAACCGACAGCCCCTATCTGGCCCCGCCCCCGCATCGCGGTCGCCGGAACGAACCCGCCTATGTCGCCCACACCGCCGCGGTGGGCGCGAACCTGTTCGGCCTGTCCCTGCCCGATTTCGCCGCCCGGACCGAGGCCAATTTCGACCGCCTGTTCTGGAAGGCCGCCCGATGACCGACACGATCCGCGCCACGATCCTAGGCTGCGGATCGTCCGGTGGGGTGCCGCGGCTTGGCAACCGATGGGGCGCCTGCGACCCCGCGAACCCGCGAAACCGCCGCCGCCGCTGTTCCCTGCTGGTCGAGCGCGACGGCCCTGACGGCACCACGCAAGTGCTGATCGACACCGGCCCCGACCTGGTCCCGCAGATGCTGGACGCGGGCGTGGCGACGCTGGACGCTGTGGTCTATACCCATGCCCATGCCGACCACGTCCACGGCATCGACGACCTGCGTCAGCTGGTCTTCAACGCCCACCGCATCCTGCCGCTGTGGGCGGACGAACCGACGGCCGAGGCGCTGACCACCCGCTTCGGCTATGTGTTCGAGACGCCCGAGGGCAGCTTTTATCCGCCGATCTGCGCGCTGCACGCCATCGATGGCCCGATCACCATCGACGGCCCCGGCGGCCCGGTGACCCTGATCCCCTTCCGCGTCCAGCACGGAGAGATCACCGCCCTGGGCTTTCGCATCGGCGGTCTGGTCTATCTGCCCGACGTCTCCGACATCCCCGACACGGCCTGGCCGCTGATCGAGGATGCGCCGGTCTTCATCATCGACGCCCTGCGGCCCGAGCCACATCCCAGCCACGCCCACCTGGCCCTGTCGCTGGACTGGATCGCCCGCGCCCGCAGCCCGCGCGCCGTGCTGACGAACATGCATATCGATATGGACTATGCCACCGTCGCCGCGCAGACGCCCGCCCATGTCGAGCCCGCCTTCGACGGCATGCAGATCACCGTGCCCGCCGCGTCATGACGGCGCTGTTCACGATCATCCTGCCCGTCTTCCTGATCGTGGGCTTCGGCTATCTGGTTGCATGGCGGGGCTGGTTCTCGGCCAGCGGCGTCGACGGGCTGATGAACTTTGCCCAGAACTTCGCGGTGCCCACGCTGCTGTTCGTATCGATGGCGCGGCTGGATCTGGGGACCGAATTCCGCGCGCAACTGCTGATCCCATTCTATGCCGGCGCCTTCGCGGCCTTTGCGGCGGGCTGGGCAGGCGCGCGGTTCCTGTTCCGCAGGCCGCCTGTGGATTGCGTGGCGATCGGGTTCGTCTGCCTGTTCTCCAACACGCTGCTGCTGGGCGTGCCGATCACGGAACGCGCCTATGGTTCGGACGCGCTGGCGGGAAACTGGGCGATCATCGCACTGCACTCGCCGATGCTCTACACCTTCGGCATCACCGTGATGGAGTTCACCCGCGCCCGTGGCAGCGGCTTGTCGGTCGGTCGCGTGGCGTTGCGCGCACTGACCGGAGTGCTGCGCACCTCGCTGGTGATCGGTATCATCGCCGGGCTGTCCGTGAACGTGCTGACGCAGGCGGGGCTGGTCGTGCCGCAGGGGTTCTGGGACGCCGCCGACATGATCGCCCGGGCCGCCCTGCCCGCTGCGCTGTTCGGTCTGGGCGGCGTCCTCTACCGCTATCGCCCCGAGGGGGACATGGCCACCATCGCGCTATGCTGCGCCGCGTCGCTGATCCTGCACCCGGCAATCACCTTCGGTACGGCCTGGGCGTTGGATCTGGACCGGGACGGCATGCGCTCTGCCGTGCTGACGGCGTCGATGGCGCCGGGCGTGAACGCCTATCTGTTCGCCAATGTCTATGGCGCGGCCAAGCGGGTGGCCGCTTCCAGCGTGCTGGTCGCCACGGCGCTGTCCACGCTGACCATCTGGATGTGGCTGGCGCTGCTGCCCTGACGCATTGCGGGGGGTCCGGGGGGCCGCAGGCTCCCCGGCGGGGGGTGCGGGGAGCTGGCCCCCCGCCTCGCGGGACGCAACAAGACCGTCAGATCGGCACGCGCAACGCCCCCAGGGGCTCTTCCAGCGCCCTTTCCTCATACCCGAAATGCGACCGGATCGCCCGGTCCAGGACCGCGAACCGATCGGCGCACAGGTCCAGCGCCGCGTTCCCCCGATCCGCCACCAGCGCCTGCGCCGCATCGTGCAGCTCTCCAATCAGCCGGTGGATCACCTGGTGCTCGGCCATCAGCCGCGCGATCACCGGGGCCAGGGCCGATCCGCCGCGATCTGCCAGAACCGGGAACATCCACTGCTCCTCGATGTCATGGTGGTTCTGCAGCAGCGCGCAGTCGCGCCCGCACGCGGTGCCGAACTGCGCCATGTTGCGCGCCAACCCGGTCGCCGCCACTGCGGGCGCAACCACGGCCGGGTCGGCCTGCGCCGCCCGGACCTGCACCAGCAGCCGTTGCACCGCGTCCAACTCTGCCCGGTACATGTCGTGGATCGCGGCAAGGCGGCGCCCATGCGCGCGCTCGGCCTGCGTGATGGCGGGATAGGACGGGGGCGCGGGACGCGCGCCCTCGTCCTCCAGCTCTTCGGGGGTCATCGCGGCGTGACGCCCCGGATGCGTTCGGACCGGCGGCGCAGCAGTTCGACCGTCGTCAGAAGCGCGATCGAAAAGATCACCAGCAGCGTCGCCACGGCCAGGATGGCCGGGCTGATCTGTTCACGGATGCCGTTCCACATCTGGCGCGGTATGGTCTGCTGATCGGGTCCTGCGATGAACAGCACCGCCACCACCTCGTCGAACGAGGTGACAAAGGCGAACAGCGCCCCCGACACCACCCCCGGCAGGATCAGCGGCATCGTCACCTTGAAGAAGGTCGTGCGCGGATTGGCACCAAGGCTGGCCGCCGCCCGGTTCAGCGACTGGTCGAACCCGACCAGCGTCGCCGTCACGGTGATGATGACAAAGGGAATCCCCAAGGTCGCATGCGCCAGCACCACGCCCAGATAGGTCCCGGCCAAGCGCCCGCATTGCGGATCGAACCCGATCAGGGCCAGCAATTCGCAGGGGTTCGAGTAAAAGAAGAACATCCCCGTCGCCGTGATGATCAGCGGCACGATCATCGGAGAGATCAGGATCGCCATGATCGCCCGGCGGAACGGCATCTCGGGGCGCGACAGGCCCAGGGCCGCCAGCGTCCCCAGCACCGTCGCGACGACGGTCGAACACACCCCGATGATGATCGAGTTCTTGGCCGCCTTGACCCAGTTCGCATTCGTCCAGGCATCCGACCAGAACGCCCAACCCGTCGATTCCGGGTTCTGCATGCCAAAGGTCAGCAGGCTGCGATACCACCGGGTGCTGTAGCCTTCGGGATCGAAGGACAGCATCCGGTCGGTGAAGGTGAAATACGGCTCCGCGTTGAAGGACAGCGGGATGATGACGATGATCGGCGCGATCAGGAACACGAAGATCAGCGTGCACACCGTCAGATAGGTGTAATGCCAGACGCGCTCCAGCGGGCTTGCATAGGTCGGAATTGCCATTCGCTTACCCCAGTTTCAGGTTGTCGACGCCGACAAGGCGATCGTAAAGCCAATACAGGATCAGCACCGACCCCAGCAGCAGGGCCGCCAGCGCCGCCGCCATCGACCAGTTCAGCGTCCCGGTCATGTGCTGCGCGATCATGTTCGAAATCAGCTGTCCCGACGATCCGCCGACCAGGGCGGGCGTGATGTAGTATCCGACCGCCAAGATGAAGACCAGCATCGCCCCCGCCCCCAGCCCCGGCAGGGTCTGCGGGAAATAGACGCGGCGGAACGCGGTCCAGCTGGTCGCCCCCAGGCTGCGCGCGGCGCGGACATAGGCGGGGTTGATCGTCCGCATCACCGAATACAGCGGCAGGATCATGAAGGGCAGCAGGATATGCGTCATCGCGATGATCGTGCCGGTGCGGTTATAGATCATCTGCAACCGCGCATCGCCGCCGATGATCCCCATCCATACCAGGATGTCGTTGATCACCCCTTGCTGCTGCAGAAGAACCATCCAGCTGGTCGTCCGGACCAGCAGAGATGTCCAGAACGGCAGCAGCACCAGGATCATCAGCAGGTTCGATTTCCGCATCGGCAGCGTCGCCAGCAAATGCGCGATGGGAAAGCCCAGGATGAATGTCAGCCCGGTAATCACCGCCGACAGCCAGAAGGTGCGCCAGAACAGCGTCAGATAGATCCGCTGCTGTTCCTCGACCTGCTGGATGTTGCCGTCTTCGTCGCGGGTGCGGTCCACGGCCGCCAGATAGAAATTCGCGGTGACCGGGGTCGATGCCGACCGCATCACCGACCACAGGCGCGGGTCGCCCCAAGCCTCGTTGATCTCCAGCAGGGCCTCCTGGTACGGCGGCTCCAGCCCGCGGCGCACTTGGCGCCCTGTCGCGGTGAACAGCGACCGCGTCCCCGGCATGTCATAGTTGATCCGCGTGCCCACCACCCCGATGCTGCGTGCATCGGCGCTGGCAACCAGGTCCTGGGCCAGCGCGGTCCAGGCGGCATCGTCGGGCGCGGTGCCATGTTCCGTCGACGCGAACCAGGCCGAGACCTGGGGCATGTTCGCGGAAAAGCCGTCATTGTGGAACGACCGCGCCAGCATCTGGCCGATCGGGACCACGAATGTGATCAAAATGAAGGCCAGCAGCGGCAGCACCAGCAGAAAGGCGCGGCGTCGCGCGCGGCGCTGGCTGTGGGCCAGGGCGCGGGCCAGCGGCATCCCGTCGGCGGTGGTCAGCGTGCCAGACCCCACACCGGATGCGGTGGTGGCGATGGCGGCGTGTGGATCAAGTGCGGCGTCGGCCATGTCGTCCCCCGGCAGTCAGGTCCGCCGCCCCCGGATGCGGGGGCGGCAGGGTGTCAGTTCAGGACGCGGCCAGCCAGCTGTTGAAGCGTTCCGTCAGTTCCGCGGAATGGTCGGCCCAGAATTCCGGGTCGTCCGTCACCGCGTTGGCCAGCGCCTCGGGGCTGGTCGGCATGTGGGGCGCCATCTCCGTGACGCCATCCTGATACAGCCCCACCAGCGAGGTCGAGGATTGCCGCGCCGGGCCATAGGCGATGTATTTCGCCTGATCGGCCAGCCGCTGCGTGTCGGTGGCGAATTTCAGGTATTCCATCGCCGCTTCCGGGTTGGGCGCGTCGACCGGGATCACGAACATGTCCATGTCCAGGTACTGGCCGTCCCAGATGATCTCGAACGGCTGCTTTTCGGCCACCATCGCGTCGAAGGCGCGACCGTTATAGACGGTGGTCATGCTGACCTCTCCGTCGGCCAGCAGCTGCACGGGCTGGGCGCCGGCTTCCCACCAGACGGTCTCTCCCTTGATCGTGTCCAGCTTCGCGAATGCGCGGTCCACGCCTTCGGGGGTGGACAGCACGTCATAGACCTCGGCGGCGGGCACGCCGTCGGCGATCAATGCCAGGTACAGCGTGCGCTTGGGGTTCTTGGGCAGGCCGCGCTTGCCGGGGAAGGTCTCGGTGTCGAAGAAATCCGCCGCCGTGCTGGGGGCCTCGCCCTCGAACTTGGTGGTGTTGAAGGAAATGACCGTGCCCCAGACGATGTTGGCGACGGCACAATCCTGCAGGGCGCCCGGCACGAAATCATCGGCGGCGGCGGTGCCATCGGGGGCGGTGGGCAGGTCGGCGGGGTCGATCTCGACCAGCGCGCCCTCGTCGCACAGGCGGATCGCGTCGCTGACCTCAACGTCAAAGACGTCGCCCGTGACGTTGCCAGCCTCGACCTGCGCGCGCAGGGGCGTTGCGGGGTTGTCGGCGGCGATCATGTTGACGGTGATGCCCGTCTCAGCGGTAAAGGGCTTGTTATAGGCCTCGACCTGGCTGACCTCATAGGCGCCGCCCCAGGACACGACGTTGACCTCTTGCGCCATCGCGCCAAAGGCCACGCCGCACAGGGCGGTCGAAAGGATCAGGGTGGTTTTCACGTTGGTTCTCCCGGTTGGTTGGTCTCGGGCATTTTTGCCCGTTGTCATTGGCCCCGCTGCGGGGCGCGGACCGGGCGGGACGAACCCGCCCGGTCCGAATGGATCAGCTGGCCAGCCAGCTGTTGAAACGCTCGATCAGCTCGGCATCGCGGTCGACCCAAAAATCCAAGTCCGATGCCAGCGCGCCGGCCATGTTGGCGTCAAAGGTCGGCAGGTTCGGGCCCATCGGCTCCTCGGTGCCCTCGATGTTGCCGACCATGGCCGCGGCGGACCGGCGGGGCGGGCCATAGCTGATGAATTCGGCGGCGCGGGCCTGGGGCGCGGATGCCGTGGTCCAGGCCACGAACTCCATCGCCTGCTCCAGGTTCGGCGCGCCCTTCGGCACCACCCAGCCCTCCATCTCATAGATCTGGGCGTCCCAGATGATCTCGAACGGCTGGCCGTCGGCCTGGGCCGCGTTGAAGATCCGGCCGTTGAAGGCATAGGCCATGCTGACCTCGCCATCGGCCAGCAGTTGCGGAGGCTGCGCGCCCGCCTCCCACCAGATCACCTCGGACTTGATCGTGTCCAGTTTCGCAAAGGCCCGGTCCACGCCCTCGGGGGTGCCCAAGACCTCATAGACCTCGGCGGCAGGCACGCCATCCGCCATCAGGGCCAGTTCCAGGTTGAACTTGGCGCCCTTGCGCATCGTCCGCTTGCCCTGAAACGCCTCCAGGTCGAAGAAGTCGGCGGGCGTCGCGGGCTTGGCCTCCGGAAAGGCCGTGTCGTTGAACGCCAGAACCATCGAATATACGTCGGTCGCGACAAAGCATTCCGTCACCGCACCGTCGATGAAATCGTCGGCCGCCGCCGTGCCGTCCTCGGCCGGCAGCAGGATGGCCGGGTCGATCACCTCCAACGCACCCTCGTCGCACAGCCGCACCGCATCGGCATACTCGACCGATGCGACGTCGACGCTGACATTGCCCGCCTCGACCTGCGCCTTGATCGGGGTCGCGGGGTTGTCGGCGTCCGACATGATGACGTTGATGCCCGTCTCCGCCGTGAACGGCTTGGCATAGGCCTCCAGGTGGCTGTTGCCATAGGCGCCGCCCCAGGACAGCAGGTTCACATCGGCCAGTGCCGGCCCGGCGACCAGGCCCATCGCGGTGCTGAGTGCAAGAAAACGCTTCATCGAAGTCTCCGGTTGGGAAAGGGGATCAGATCGGGTCCAGCGCGCGGGCATCCTGGGGATGCCAGCCGATGCGGATCACCTGGCCTGGGTCCAGGCGGGTCTGGCCGATCGTGTTGCGCATCTTCATGACGAAATTGTCGCTGCCCGCGACCTTCAGCCGGGCGCGCAGGATGTCGCCCATATAGATGACCTCCATCACCTGCGCCTCGATCGTGTGGGCGCCCTGGGACATCATCTCGGGCTTGAACTCGACCCGTTCGGGGCGGATGGACACGGTCGTGCGCTGACCCTTTTCGCGGATGTTGACGGCGGTCGCGTCGATCACGCCGCCCCCGTCCAGCCGCACCAGCGCCCTGTCGCCATCCAGCTGTTCAATCGTGCCCGGCAGGACATTGTTTTCGCCGATGAAGCTGGCGACAAAGATGTTCTCGGGGCGCTCGTACAGATCGGAGGGCGGGGCCAGCTGCTGGATGCGCCCGTCGTTGAAGACCGCGATGCGGTCCGACATGGTCAGCGCCTCGCCCTGATCATGGGTCACATAGACCACGGTAATTCCAAGTTTCTCATGCAAGTGCTTGATCTCAAACTGCATGTGTTCACGCAGCTGCTTGTCCAGCGCGCCAAGCGGCTCGTCCATCAGCACCAGCTCGGGATCGAACACCAGCGCGCGGGCCAGGGCGATCCGCTGTTGCTGGCCGCCGGAAAGCTGGGCGGGGCGACGGTTCGCGAACTTGCCCATCTGCACCATGTCCAGCGCGCGGGCGATGCGCGTCTGGCGTTCGTCCTTGCCCATGCCGCGCACTTCCAGCGGAAAGGACAGGTTCTCTCCGACCGTCATGTGCGGGAACAGCGCATAGTTCTGGAACACCATGCCGATCCCGCGCTTGTGCGGCGGCACCTGGTTGATCGGGCGGCCGTCAAGGCGGATCTCTCCGTTCGTGGCGGTCTCGAAGCCTGCCAGCATCATCAGGCAGGTCGTCTTGCCGGACCCGGACGGCCCCAGCATCGTCAGAAACTCTCCCCTCCCGATGGACAGATTCAAGTCTTTGACGACAAGTGTTTGTCCATCATAGCTTTTTTGCACATGCTCGAAGGCGACGAATGCGTCGCCGTGGCGGTCGTCCAGCAAAAGCGCTCTCCCTGTTTTGTCGTTGGTTATTCAGCGCAAGGATCAGGTTAAGCGTCGCCCTGCCCGGCTGGCAATATCAATTGCGACATTCCATGCGCCGAACGCGTCGCGCCCGAAACCCCGTGATGGGGCTTCGCGCGATGGCTGTGTCGATTGCAGAGCGTGCAGGACCCGCTGCCTGTTATTCAGGCAATCGTCCGGGCCTGCGGGCAGTCGCCGATCAGGCGGGGCGCTTGGGGCCCTTGCGATGCGCCTTGGGCGCACCGGCCTTGTCGGCGGCGGGCTTGGACTTGGCCCAAGCGGGCTTCGGACCCTTGCCGGCGTCGGCGGACGACTTCTTCTTCCACGATTTCACGGCCGCATGCGGTCCGGTCTCGCGCGGTTCGGCCGGGACGTCATCGGGCACCCAGCCACCGCGGGCCGACTTGACGCGCTCCTTATGACCCTCATCCGATGCGGCGGGCTTGGCGCGGGGCGCGGGCTTGCGGCCCTCGGAGCGGTTGTCGGTGCGCGGGGCGCGCGGGGCGCGTTCGATAGGCGCATCCAGATCCGGGGCGCCGTCCATGCGGCGCATGGTGACCTCGGGCGTGATCTCGATGAAATCGCCGAACTTGGCGGCCACTTCGGACGCGATCTGGATATAGGACAGGTCCTGCTTCACGCGGATCGCGCCGATGCTGTCGCGGGTGATCCCGCCCGCGTCGCAGACCTTGGGCAGCAGCCAGCGCGCCTCGGCGCGACCGGAATGGCCGACCGACAGCGTGAACCAGACCGACGGCCCGAATTCGCGCTGCGGGCGGGGTGCCATCGGCGCGGGGGGCGCATGCGCCTCGGCCAGCTCCTCGGCGGCGGGGCGGCCTTCGCGCCACATGCGCAGGAACGCGGCGGCGACCTGTTCGGCGCTGAACTGCTCCAGCAGCTGTGCCGCCAGCGCAGCATCCTCGCCGGCCGGTTCGTGCAGGCCGGGGTGGTCCAGCATGCGCTGGTCGTCACGGGCGCGAACCTCGTCTGCGGTCGGCGCGTCCAGCCATTCGGCCGAAACCTTGGCGTTCTGCAGCAGGCGCTGTGCGCGGCGATAATCGGCAGAGGGCACGATCAGCGCGGACACGCCCTTGGACCCGGCGCGCCCGGTGCGGCCCGACCGGTGCAGCATGGTGTCGGGGTTGGTCGGCAGATCGGCGTGGATCACCAGTTCCAGCCCCGGCAGGTCGATGCCGCGGGCGGCGACGTCGGTGGCGATGCAGACGCGGGCGCGACCGTCGCGCAGCGCTTGCAGTGCGTGGGTGCGTTCCTGCTGGGACAGCTCTCCCGACAGGGCCACGCATTTGAAGCCGCGGTTCGACATGCGCGCCAGCAGGTGGTTCACGTTGGCCCGCGTCTTGCAGAAGACGATGGCGGTCTGCGCCTCGTGGATGCGCAGCAGGTTGAAGATCGCGGGCTCGCGGTCGCGGGCGGTTACGGTATAGGCGCGATAGGCGATGTCGCCGTGCTGGCGTGCCTCGCCCATGGCGGCGATGCGCAGGGCGTCACGCTGGAAATCGCGGGCCAGCTTTTCGATCGCGGACGGCACCGTGGCCGAGAACATCAGCGTGCGGCGCTCGACGGGCGCTGCACCCAGGATGAACTCCAGGTCCTCGCGGAAGCCCAGGTCCAGCATCTCGTCGGCCTCGTCCAGAACGGCGGCGCGCAGATCGGACAGATCCAGGCTGCCCCGGTCGATATGGTCGCGCAGGCGGCCCGGCGTGCCGACCACGATCTGGGCGCCACGCTGCAGGGCGCGTTTCTCGTTGCGGTAATCCATGCCGCCGACGCAGGTGGCGATCTGCGCGCCGGTGCCGGCATAAAGCCACTCCAGTTCGCGCGCGACCTGCAGTGCCAGTTCGCGCGTCGGCGCGATGGCCAGCGCCAGGGGCAGTTGCCCCTCGATCATGCGGTCGCCGTCCAGCAGCTCGGCCCCGATGGCCAGGCCAAAGGCCACGGTCTTGCCCGACCCGGTCTGGGCCGAGACCAGCACGTCGCGGCCTTGCGCCTCGGGCGCCAGAACGGCGCTTTGCACCGCGGTTAGGGTCTCATAGCCCTTGTCGGCCAACGCCGCCTGAAGCGGCGCGGGGAAATTCAGTTCAGTCATGTGATTCGCCAAAATGCGGGGGTCGTGAGCGACCCGATGAGCGGCACCTATCGTCGCTGCGACCGGCCCACCCTGCACCCGCCGCCCCGGACTAGCAGGGCCAAAGGCGGTTCCCTACGCGACTTGGATCGCAAAGTCCACGCCCAATCACGGGGTGTTCGACGCGGCCTCCTGGCGGGCCGCGATCTCGCGCCGCATGGTGCGCCGGACCTCGGCGGAACGCCAGCGCTGGCGGTCGATCTCGTCCTCCAGTTCGGGTTTGGGGACGGGGACGGGATGGCCGCGTTCGTCGACCGCGACCATGGTGAAATAGCACGAATTGGTATGCCTGCGCGTACCGCGGCGGATGTTCTCGGCCTCGACCCGGATGCCGACCTCCATCGAGGTGCGCCCGGTGTGGTTCACCCGCGCGCGAAAGGTGACCAGTTCGCCCACGTGGATGGCCTCCTTGAAAGTCACCTGGTCGACCGACAGGGTTACCGCATATTCCCCCGACCACCGTGACGCGCAGGCATAGGCCACCCGGTCCAGGCAGGCCAACAGCGCGCCGCCATGCACCTTGCCGCTGAAATTCGCCATGTCCGGCGACATCAGCACCGTCATCTCCAGCCCGCGCTTGTCCATCGGTCCCCCGTCTGCTGAACCGCCATCCTGCGACAATCGCGGCCGCACGAAAAGCCCCCCTTGCGCCCCGCGCCCGCCCGACCTAGCCTTGACGGTGCAAACCGTTGGGGTGTCCCGTCAGGGGCTGAGAGGCGTCAGCCAACCCATCGAACCTGATCCGGGTCATACCGGCGGAGGGAACGGTGCAGATATCCGCGCGCCCCCGGCCCGCCCTGTGTCCCCACCCCTTTGCCCGGTCACGACCCGCCACCTTAAAGGGGGACGACGTGACAGCACCCATTGCCCTGACCATCGCCGGGTCCGATTCGGGCGGCGGCGCCGGCATCCAGGCGGATCTGAAAACCTTTTCGGCGCTTGGCTGCTATGGCGCCAGCGTGGTGACCGCACTGACCGCGCAGAACACCCGCACCGTCAGCATGGTCGAACCCGCCAGCCCCGCGATGATCGCGGCCCAGATGCGCGCCGTGCTGGACGATCTGGATGTCCGCGCGATCAAGCTGGGCATGCTGGGCGCGGCTGACGCCATCGCCACCGTGGCCCGCGGGCTGGACGGCTGCGGCCTGCCCGTCGTGCTGGATCCGGTGATGATCGCGAAATCGGGCGACCGGCTGCTGCCGCCCGACGCCATTGATGCGTTGCGCGCCCTGCTGCCCTGCGCGACCATGCTGACCCCGAACCTGCCGGAGGCCGCCTTCCTGCTGGATTGTGCCCCGGCCACCAGCCCGGCGCAGATGGCCGAACAGGGGGCGGCACTGCGCGCGATGGGCGCGCAGGCTGTGCTGATGAAGGGCGGTCACGGGGATGGCGCGATCTGCACCGACCTTCTGGTGACCGCGCAGGGGGCGACGCCCTTCAGCGCACGACGCCTGGCGACGCGCAACACGCATGGCACCGGCTGCACGCTGTCCGCGGCGATCGCGGCGGGGCTGGCGCAAGGCCTGCCGCTGGTGCAGGCCGTGGGGGTCGCGCATCGCTATCTGCAACGCGCGATCGCGGCGGCGGATGACCTGCACGTGGGCTCGGGGCATGGGCCTGTGCATCATTTCCATGCGGTCTGGTCACATGGCTGACGTCACCATCATCGGCGCGGGCGTGGCCGGGCTGTTCGCGGCCCATGTGCTGGCGCTGCGCGGGCTGACCCCGCGCATCCTGGACCGCAACGGCCCGCCGGGTCCGCATGGCTGTTCGTGGTGGGCGGGCGGCATGCTGGCCCCGCATTGCGAAGGCGTCACCGCCGATCCGGTGATCACCCGGCTTGGCGCCGACGCTGCCGATGCCTGGTCCGCCGTGACGCCCGTCACGCGGCACGGCACGCTGGTGCTGGCGCTGGACCGCGACCGGGCGGAACTGGCCCGCTTTGCCCGCCGCGCCACCGACCATCAGCCCTGCGACAGCGCCGATCTGGAACCTGACCTGCCGCCCCGCCCCGGCCTGATCTTTCCGACCGAGGCGCATCTGGACCCCCGCCGCGCCCTGACCGACCTGACCGCGTGGCTGGCCGCGCGCGGCATCGGCATCGAGGCCGCGACGGCCGATCCGCGCGACATCGTCGGCCCGGTAATCGACGCGCGCGGGCTGTCCGCCGCCCTGCCAGACCTGCGCGGCGTGCGCGGCGAGATGATCGTCCTGCATGCCCCCGACATCGCCCTGACGCGCCCTGTCCGCCTGCTGCATCCGCGCCATCCTCTGTACATCGTGCCGCGCGCAGGCGGGTTGTTCATGCTGGGCGCGACCCAGATCGAAAGCGCCTCCCGCGCGCCCGCCACGGCCCGGTCGGTGTTGGAGCTGCTGTCGGCGGCCTATGCGCTGGACCCCCGCTTTGCCGAAAGCGCCATCGTCGAACTGGGCGCCGACCTGCGCCCGGCGTTTCCCGACAACATCCCGCGCGTCACCGTACGGGGGCGGGTGCTGCACCTGAACGGGCTGTTCCGCCACGGATACCTGATGACCCCCGCGCTGGCGCGGCAGGCGGCCGATTACCTGATCACCGGAACCAAGGGAGAACTGATCCATGAGGATTGAGGTCAACGGAACCCCCCGCGACATCGCCGCCTCCACCGTGGCCGACGCGCTGTCCGAACTGGGCTGGGGCGATGCCCGCGTGGCGACCGCGCTGAACGGCGACTTTTTGCCCGCCGCGTCCCGCGCGACCCACCCGTTGCGCGACGGTGACCGGCTGGAGGTTCTGGCCCCCATGCAGGGAGGATAGGCGATGCGCGATTTCTATGGCGTCACCCTGCCCAATGCGCTGCTGCTGGGCACCGCGCAGTACCCGTCCCCGTCGGTGCTGCAGGACGCGTTCCGGGCCAGCGGTGCCGGGGTGGCGACCGTGTCGCTGCGCCGCGAGGCCGGTCAGGGACAGGCCTTCTGGTCGCTGATCCGCGATCTGGGGGTGCGCATCCTGCCCAACACCGCCGGCTGTCACAGCGCCCGCGAGGCCGTGACCACCGCCCGAATGGCCCGAGAAGTCTTTGAGACCGACTGGATCAAGCTGGAGGTGATCGGCCATGCCGACACCCTGCAGCCCGACCCCTTCGGCCTGCTGGAGGCCGCGACCATCCTGTGCGCCGAGGGATTCCACGTCTTCCCCTATACGACCGAGGATCAGGTGCTGGCCGCCCGCCTGCTGGACGCCGGATGCAAGGTGCTGATGCCCTGGGGCGCGCCCATCGGATCGGGGCTGGGCCTGAACAACCGCCACGGGCTGCGCATGCTGCGCGCGGCCTTCCCTGACGTGCCGATGGTGATCGACGCGGGCCTGGGCCTGCCCAGCCACGCGACCGAGGCGATGGAGATGGGGTTCGATGCGGTCCTGCTGAACAGCGCGGTGGCGCAGGCGGGCGACCCGGTCGCGATGGCGCGGGCCTTTGCCTTTGCCGTGCAGGCGGGCGCGCTGGCCCGCGACGCCGACCCGATGGGGGTGCGCGACATGGGCGCGCCATCCACCCCCCTGATCGGGAGGGCTTGGCTGTGACACTGCCGCGCTTCTATCCGATCTTCGACGACGTGGCCTGGCTGGACCGCGCCCTGCCCCTTGGCGTGCGGCTGGTTCAGCTGCGGCTGAAGGACCGCGACCCCGCCGACCTGCGCGACCAGATCGCGCGCGGGCTGCGCGTGGCGCGGCATCATGGCGCGACGCTTGTCGTCAACGATCACTGGCAGGTGGCGATCGATCTGGGCGCGGACTGGCTGCATCTGGGGCAGGAGGATCTGGACACCGCCGACCTGCCCGCCATCCGCCGCGCCGGGCTGCGGCTTGGCGTGTCGACCCATGACCGGGCCGAACTGGACCGCGCGCTGGCGCTGGCGCCCGATTACGTGGCCCTTGGGCCGGTCTGGCCCACGATCCTGAAAAAGATGCGCTGGCACGAACAGGGGCTGGACCGCGTCACCGAATGGAAGGCGCTGGTGGGCGACGTCCCGCTGATCGCCATCGGCGGGCTGACCCCCGATCGCGGCGCGCAGGCGCTGGCGGCGGGGGCGGACGTGGTGTCGGCGGTGACCGACATCACGCTGAATCCCGACCCCGAGGCCCGGATGATCGACTGGCTGGCGGTGACGGCATGAACCGCTATGCCCGCCAGATGGTGCTGCCCGGCATCGGCGCCGTGGGCCAGGATCGGCTGGCGCAGGCGCATGTGCTGGTCGTCGGCGCGGGCGGCCTGGGCTGTCCCGCGCTGCAATATCTGGCCGCCGCGGGCGTGGGCCGCATCACGCTGGTCGATCCCGACCGGGTGGAGGAGACGAACCTGCACCGCCAGCCCCTGTACCGCATGGAGCAGATCGGCCGCCCCAAGGCGCAGGCGGCGGCAGCTGCGCTGGCGGTGCTGAACCCCGACTGCCACGTGGTGCCGCATGCCGACTGGCTGACCCCGGCCAACGTCTTCGATCTGGTGCAGGCGGCCGATGTCGTGATGGACTGCGCCGACAGCTTTGCGGTCAGCCTGACCCTGTCGGATGCCTGCATGGCATCGGGCAGGCCGCTGATCACCGGGTCCGCCCTTGGCCTGTCAGGCTATGCGGCGGGGTGCTGTGGCGGCGCGCCCAGCCTGCGTGCGATCTTTCCCGACCTGCCTGTGCAGGCCGCCAGCTGTGCCAGCGCGGGCGTCCTTGGTCCCGTCGTCGGCATGATCGGCGCGCTGCAGGCGCAGATGGCGCTGGCGGTGCTGCTGGGGCTGGACCCGCAGCCCTTGGGGCGGCTGGTCAGCTGGGACGCAGGCGGCTGGCGGATGGGCGGGTTTCGTTTCGACGCGGCGCCCGAACCCGCCGCCCCCCTGCCCTTCATCGCCCATGCACAGATCGCCCCCGGCGACCTGCTGATCGACCTGCGGACCGAGGCCGCGCCCTTTGCCGGCGCCCGCCACCTGCCCCCCGACCGGATCGCGCATCTGGACCCCGGCCCCGCCGCGCGGGTGGTGCTGGCCTGTCGCACCGGCCTGCGCGCGCACAATGCCGGGCAGGTGCTGCAATCACGCTGGCCGGGGCGCATCGCCCTGCTGGCCCTGACCGATGACGACCTGAAAGGACGCCCATGAAGACGCTGACCCTGGCGCTGGCCGTGCTGGCCATGCCCGCCCATGCCGAAACCCGGCTGACCGTGATGCTGGACTGGTTCGTGAACCCCGACCATGCCCCCATCGTGCTGGCCCAGGAACTGGGCTATTTCGCCGATGCCGGGCTGGCGGTCGACACCGTGACCCCGTCCGACCCCAACGATCCGCCGCGCATGGTCGCGGCGGGGCGCGTCGATCTGGCCGTCAGCTATCAGCCGCAGCTGCATCTGTCACGCCATCAGGGCTTGCCGGTGACACGCGTCGGCACGCTGGTTGAAACGCCGCTGACCTGTCTGGTCGTGCTGGCCGACAGCGGCATCGACACCCCCGCCGACCTGTCGGGACGCAAGGTGGGCTTTGCCGTGGCGGGCGTGCAGGAGGTGATGCTGGACGCCATGCTGGCCGATAGCGGGCTGGCCCCCACCGATGTCGAACAGATCAACATCGGCTGGTCCATCGCGCCCGCGCTGATGTCGGGACAGGTCGACGGCGTCATCGGCGCCTTCCGCAACTTCGAGCTGAACCAGCTGCGGCTGGAGGGGTTCGAGGGCCGCTGCCTGAACCCCGAGGACCACGGCATCCCCGCCTATGACGAACTGATCTATCTGGCCGATCCCGCGCGCATGGACCGCGCCGCCATCGCGGCCTTTCTGGAGGCCACCGAACGCGCGACGGCCTTCATCAAGAACGACCCCGACGCGGCGTGGCGGATGTTCGCGGACACCGCCGCCGAACTGCAGACGCCCCTGAACGAGGCCGCGTGGGCGGACACCTGGCCGCGCTTTGCCGGACGCCCCGCCGCGCTGGACGCCGGACGCTATCTGCGGTTCGAGGCGTTTCTGGCCGACCAGGGGGCCACGCCGGGCGGACAGGACCTGTCCGACCTGGCCATCGACGTGACCGCACCATGAGCGCGCCCGATTACGGCCGCGCCTTTGCGCTGTGGCGGCAGGCGGCGGGGGGGCACTGGGACGCCTATGTCGACCATGCCTTCGTGCGGCAGTTGGCGGCGGGCGAACTGCCGCGCGACAGCTTCCTGCATTATCTGCGGCAGGACTATGTGTTCCTTCTGCATTTCGCGCGGTCCTGGGCGCTGGTCTTTGCCAAGTCGGACCGGATGTCGGAAATGGCGCTGGCGTCGTCCATCGCGCACGGCCTGCTGAACGGAGAGATGCCGCTGCATGTCGACATCTGCGGCCGCGAGGGCATCTCCGAGGAGATGCTGCAGCAGACCCCGGAATCGCCCGCCAACATGGCCTATACGCGGTTCGTGCAGGCCACCGGCTATGCGGGCGACATGCTGGACTTGCTGGCGGCGCTTGCACCTTGCGTCTTCGGCTATGGCCAGATCGGGCTGGCGCATGCGGGCAGCGGCGGCCCCTATGGCGAATGGACCGCGACCTATGGCGGCGCCGATTACCAGCGCGTCTGCCATGACGTGGGCGCGCTGATCGACGCGGCGCTGGAGGCGCGGTTGGGCCCCGACTGGCCCACCCTGCCCCGCGCGCAGACGCTGGCGCGCCATTTCACCCAAGCAACCCAGCTGGAGGTCGGGTTCTGGCAGATGGGCTTGGACCGGACATGATCCGCATCACGGGCGACCTGATCCTGGACGGGCGGCCTCTGCTGCAGGGTCTGGCGCTGGACTGTCCGCAGGGGCGGTGGACCGCGCTCATGGGGCCGTCGGGGGTGGGCAAGTCGACCTTGGGCCGCATCGTGGCGGGCCTGCCCGTGGCCGCGCGGCTGCGGGGGCATATCACGGCGGGGGCGGTCACGCTGATGGGGCAGCAGGATCAGTTGCTGCCTTGGGCCGATGCGCTGGCCAATGTCACCATCGGCGCGCGGCTGCGCGGCCAGCCCCCGACCGGGACCGTGCCCGCGCCCTGTTGGCCGATCTGGGCCTGTCGGGGCTGGAGGCGCGCCGCCCCGCCCAGCTGTCCGGCGGCCAGCGCCAGCGTGTGGCCCTAGCCCGCACCCTGATCGAGGATCGCCCGGTGGTCGTCCTGGACGAGCCGTTCTCGGCGCTGGACGCCGGCACGCGGGCGCAGATGCAGGATCTGGCGGCGCGACACCTGGCCGGGCGCACGATGATCCTGATCACCCACGACCCGCTGGAGGCCGCGCGCCTGTGCCACGCCGCCTGGCTGCTGGACGCGCACGGAACCCATGCACTGGCCCTGCCCGCCACCCCCACACCGCGCGCCCTGGACGACCCGCAGGTGCTGGCCACCCAAGGCGCATTGTTCCGCAGCCTGATGCCATGCGCGGCCTGATCGCGATACTGGTCGCGCTGTCGCTATGGCAGGGCGTTGTCTGGGCCAGCGGCGTGCCGCCCTTCATCCTGCCGGGACCCGCGCGGGTGGCCCATGCGCTGATCGATCATGCCGGGATGCTGGCGGTGAACGCGCGGTTCACGCTGGCCAATCTGGCGGCCGGGCTGGCCCTGGGGGTGGCGCTTGGGGTCGGCACGGCGATCAACCTGGCGCTGTCGCCCGCGGCGCGGTGGCTGCTGCGGCCGATGCTGATCGCGGCGCAGGCGGTGCCGGTCTTTGCGCTGGCGCCGATCCTGACGCTGTGGCTGGGTTACGGCGCGCCCAGCAAGGTCGTGATGGTTGCGCTGGTGGTGTATTTCCCGGTGGCGTCGGTCCTGTTCGACGCGCTGATGCGCCCGCCCGCGGCGCTGGACGATCTGGCCCTGTCGATGGGCGCGCGGCCCGTGCGACGCCTGATGCTGATCCAGCTGCCGAACGCCCTGCCCGCGCTTGGCTCTGGGCTGCGGCTGGCGGCGGTGCAGGCGCCGCTGGCGGTGATCATCGGCGAATGGGTGGGGTCCAGCCGCGGATTGGGGCACGTGATGCTGATGGCGAACGGGCGGGGTCAGACCGACCTGATGTTCGCGGCCCTTGCCGTGCTGACGGCGATCGGGCTGGCGCTGTTCGCCGCGGCAGGCGCGGTTCAGTGCCTGACGGAACGGGGCCGCCCCGAAGGACGGCCCCAAGCGATTACCACGAGGTGATGACCGCGCCTTCGTATTTCTCGTCGATGAAGGCCTTGACCTCGGGCGACTGATAGGCCTCGACCAGGGTCTGGACCCAAGGCTCGGCCTCGCGGCCTTCCTGCACGACCAGGATGTTCACATAGGGGCTGTCGGCCTTTTCCATAGCGATGGAATCGCCGCGCGGCGACAGGCCAGAGGCCAGCGCATAGTTCGTGTTGATGATCGCGATATCGGCATCGGCCAGCGTGCGGGGCAGCTGCGCCGCGTCCAGCTCCAGGAAGCGCAGGCCCTTGGGGTTGTCGGCGATGTCCAGCGGGCTGGGGACCAGGCCCGTGCCCTCGGTCAGGGTGATGATGCCCAGATCCTGCAGGATCAGCAGCGCGCGCCCGCCATTGGTCGGGTCATTGGGGATCGCGACCTGCGCGCCCTCGGGCAGATCGGCCAGATCCTCGATGCGGTCGGAATAGACGCCCATCGGGGTGGTGATGGTGGTGCCGACCTCGACCAGGGCAAAGCCGCGATCGGTCATCTGGTTCTCCAGATAGGGGCGGTGCTGAAAGCTGTTGGCATCCAGATCGCCATCGGCCAGCGCCTGGTTCGGCACGACGTAATCGGAGAATTCGATGACCTCGATGGTCAGGCCCAGGGGTTCGGCGACCTCGGCCACCTTCTCCATGATCTCGCCATGTTCACCGGGGGAGACGCCGACCGTGATATCCTCGGCCATCGCGGCGGTGGACAGGGCAAGGGCGGAAACAAAGGTTGTCAGACGCAGCATGGGATTGGTCCTTTCTTGTCTGCGGAAAAACGGGGGAAAACTCAGGCGCCGCGGTTGCGGGGCGCGCGACGGTCGACGCGGGCCGCGATCCATTCGCCAAGCGACTGGACCAGCTGCACCAGCACGATCAGGATGACGACGACGGCGGCCATGACCTCTGGCATGAAACGCTGGTATCCATAGCGGATGCCCAGATCGCCCAGTCCCTGCCCGCCCACGGCGCCGACCATCGCGGAATATCCGATCAGGCTGACCACGGCCAGGGTCAGGCCCAGGGTGATGCCGGGCAGCGCCTCGGGGATCAGCACCTTGCGGATGATCTGCAAAGGCGTAGCGCCCATCGCGCGGGCCGCTTCGATCAGGCCCTGGTCGACCTCGCGGATGGCGTTCTCGACCAGCCGCGCGATGAAGGGGATCGCGGCCACGGTCAGCGGCACGATGGCGGCGTCGGTGCCGATCGACGTGCCGACCACGGCCCGCGTGAAGGGGATGATCGCCACCACCAAAATGATGAACGGGACCGACCGCGTGGCGTTCACCACCAGCCCCAGCACCTTGTTGACCCAAGGCGTGGACAGCAGCTCGCCTCGCTGCGACGTGGCCAGGAACACGCCCAAGGGCAGCCCGCCCACCGTGCCCAGGATCGCCGAGATGGCGACCATGTACAGCGTCTGCAGCGTCGCATCCCACAGGATCGGGATCAGGTTAGCGGACATGGCCCAGCACCTCCGTGGTCAGACCGTGTTCGCTCAGGACGCGCGGGCCTGGTCGCCGCGGTCGTGGGGGACGGAAATCAGCAGGTTGCCAAAGGGGCGCGTGCCGATCTCTTCGATGGTGCCGCCCAGGATGTTGGCGCTGATGCCCAGATCGGTCGCCAGCCGCGCCAGCATCGGGTCGGTCGCATGGGTGCCGGCAAAGGTCACGCGGATCACTTGGTCGCCCGGCGGATCGGCCTGCAGCCGCGCCGCGACGAAGGCGGGCAGCGTGGCGCCGGTCACGCCCGACAGAAAGCTGCGGGTGGTCGCGTGCGCCGGGCGGGCAAAGACGTCATAGGTCGGACCGGCTTCGACGATGCGCCCGGCCTCGATCACCGCCATGTGGCTGGCGATGTCGCGCAGGACGGCCATCTCGTGCGTGATCAGCAGGACGGTCAGGCCCAGGTCGCGGTTGATCTGCGCCAGCAGGTCCAGGACGGTCTGCGTGGTTTCGGGGTCCAGCGCGCTGGTCGCCTCGTCCGACAGCAGGACCTTGGGGCCGGTGGCCAGGGCGCGGGCGATGCCCACGCGCTGTTTCTGCCCGCCCGACAGCTCTGCCGGATAGCGGTCGGCCAGCGCGCCCAGGCCCACCTGGTCGATCAGCTGGTCGACGCGGGCGCGGATCTGGCCGCGCGGGGTGCCGGCGACCTCCAGCGGCAGGGCGATGTTGCCCCGCACGCTGCGCGAGGCCAGCAGGTTGAAGTGCTGGAAGATCATGCCGACGTCGCGCCGGATCGCCCGCAGGCCGGACCCGGTGGCGGTGCCGACATCGCGGCCCGCGACCGACACCTTGCCCGTCGTCGGACGCTCCAGCCCGTTCACCATGCGCAGCAGCGTGGACTTGCCCGCGCCGGATCGCCCGATGATGCCGGTGATGCTGCCCTGCGGCACCGACAGGGTGATGTCGGCCAGCGCCATCACCTGCCCGCCCGCCTTGGGAAAGGACTTGCCCAGCCCTTCGAAGGTTATCGCCGCGCCGGTCATCCGCATCCTGCATGCTTGTCAAAAGTCAGGGCGCGGTCCTGCCCGAAACGGCCGCCGGGCGCAAGCCGTGCGGCGATCACGCAGCCTGCGCCCGCAAAACGACCGTTCGCCGCGGGTGCGGGGTTCCGGAACGCATGCCCTGTCCCGGCCTGCGCGCGTGAACGCGCGGCAGGTCGATCCGACATGTGACAGGAAGGCTGTCCTTATTCCGCCGCATCCGGCATCCCGCGCGCCAGCAGCGCGGTCAGGATGGTTCGCAGCGTGTCAGGGCGGAACGGCTTTTCGATCAGCGGCGCATGGTCGAACCCCTGCGGCAGGTTTTCGCGCCCATAGCCCGACACGAAGCAGAACGGTACCGACAGGCTGTCGAACAGGGCGGCGACCTCGTCCACCGGCTCTCCCTTGAGGTTGCCGTCCAGCAGGGCCAGGTCGACCGGACCGTTGCGGGCGGCGGCCAGCGCCTCGGGGACGCTGCGGGCGACGGCGGTGACGGTGGCCCCGGCATCCTCCAGCTCGTATCGCAGGTCCAACGCGACCAGCGGCTCGTCCTCGACCAGCAGCACGCGGGCGCCCTGCAGGGTCGACACGCGCACAATGGGCTGCCCGGCCAGCGCCTCGGCCGCGGCGGCCTGACCCGACAGCCGGGTGACGCCTTCGGTCAGGCGAATGGTCCAGACGACACCGTCGGGGTTCCAGTCGGCGCTGACCGCCGCGGCGTCGCCGCCCCCGGCCGCCCCGATCAGCGTCATGCCAAAGCCCATGCGCGACGGCGCGGTCACCGTCGGCCCCCCCGTCTCGCGCCAGGTCAGGACCAGGCGCTGACCCTCAAGCCGCCAGGCGATATGCACGATGCCGCCCGGAACCGACAGCGCGCCGTATTTCGCCGCGTTCGTGCCCAGTTCGTGCAGGGTCAGCGCCAGGCGCAGCATGGTGTCGGGCGCCAGTTCCACCGGCGGGCCGTCGCGGCGCAGGCGGTCGCCGTCCAGCGTGCCCGAGCTGATCTGGTCATCGATCAATTGGTCCAGCGGCGCGCTGGCCCAGGTCGCATCCGACAAGATCGAATGGGCGCGGGCCAAGGCCTGCAAGCGGCCGCCAAAGCTGGTCTCGAATTCCGGCAGGCTGCCGGACTGGCGCAGGCTTTGGCGGGCGATGGCCTGGACGTTGGCCAAGGTATTCTTGATGCGGTGGTTCAGCTCTCCGATCAGCAGGGCGCGGACCTCTTCGGACTGCTTTCGTTCGGTGATGTCCTGGACCTGCAGCGACAGCGACTGGCGGTTCAGCCCCTCGGACAGCACCGATCCATAGACCTCGCAGCAG
Source organism: Paracoccus sp. PAMC 22219 (assembly GCF_000787695.1). Lineage (GTDB taxonomy): Bacteria > Pseudomonadota > Alphaproteobacteria > Rhodobacterales > Rhodobacteraceae > Paracoccus. The sequence continues at coordinate 47,409 of NZ_BBPH01000076.1, forward strand.
ATCGGGCCGATATCGGCGTGATCCAGGCTGATCTCGGCCGAGAAACGCGGCACGCCGTCCTGCTGGCTGTCCAGCCAGCCGGTCAGCAGCGCGGCCCCCTGTTCGTCCAGCCAGCCCGCCGCGGTGGCGGTCATGCCCAGCATGTCGCCCGCCGGGCGCCCGAACATGCGTTCCGCCCCCTTGGACCAACTGCGCACGCAGAGGTTCCGGTCCAGCGTCACAAACGCCAGCGGCGAATTGTCGGCATGCGCCTTCAGCTGCGCCATCGCGCGGTCGCGGTGCAGCGCGATGTCCTGCATCTCGTCGCGCTGGCGCTGCAGGTCCTTGGCTTGCCGGCCGATGCGAAAGAACACCTCGGCCTTGGATTTCAGCACCACCGGGTCAATGGGCTTGAAGATGTAATCGACGGCCCCCGCCTCGTATCCGCGGAAACGCCGGGCCTCGTCCATCTCGGCGGCGGTGACGAAGATGATCGGCACGCCACGGGTGCGTTCCGTGGACCGCATCAGTTCGGCCAGCTCATAGCCGTCGGTGCCGGGCATCTGCACGTCCAGAAACGCCAGCGCGTAATCGTGCTGCAACATCAGCTCCAGCGCCTCGGTCGCGGATCGGGCGGTGTCGACCACCAGCCCGTCGCGGCGCAGCAGCGCCTCCAGCGCCATGATGTTTTCCGCGATGTCGTCGACGATCAGGAAACGGATGGGTCTATCGGGCATGAACAGTCTCCTGGTCGGCAGTCCGGCGCCAGATCCGGTCCGGTTCGGCAAAGGCCGCAAAGGACGCGGCATGGGTGGAAAAGCGCAACGTCTCGTGAGAGCCGAGGCCAAGAAAGCCGCCCCGCGCCAGAGCCTCGGCGAACAGGCCCACGGCGCGGTCCTGCAGCGTTCCGTCGAAATAGATCAGCACGTTCCGGCAGGACACCAGCTGCACCTCGGAGAACACCTGATCGGTGGCTAGGTTGTGTTCGGTGAACACCGTGCGCGACCGCAGGCACCGATCAAAGGCCGCGCGCCCATAGGCGGCGGTATAGTAATCCGACAGCGACCCCAGCCCCCCCGCCCGCTGATAGTTCTGCGAAAAGACCGGCAGGCGGTCGATGTCATAGATCCCGGCCTCGGCCCGGGCCAGGGCGCGGCGGTTGATTTCCGTGGCATAGAACATCGTGCGGTCGAACAGGCCCTCCTCCTGGAACAGGATGGCCAGGGAATACAGCTCCTCTCCGTCGGCACAGCCCGCCACCCAGACCTTCAGCGACGGAAAGGTCCGCAGATGCGGGATCACCTCGCGGCGCAGCGCCAGGTAATAGGCCGGGTCGCGGAACATCTCACTGACCTGCACCGTCATCGCGTCGATGATGTCGGGCAGCACGGCGGGGTCGTGCAGCAGACGGCCCTGAACCTCGGACAGGGTCGCGCAGCCCAACCGTTCGCGCGCCAGTTCCGCCCGCCGCGCCAGCGACGTCCGCGAATAGGACCGGAAATCGTAATGGTGGCGCCGGTTCAGCGCCTCCAGGAACAGGTCCAGCTCGATCGCATCGGCCGCGTGCAGGGGGACGGGATCGACGCTCATCTGGGCATCCAGACCCGGGTCAGCGACAGCAGCTTGTCGACGTCCAGGGGCTTGGGCAGATAATCGTTGGCCCCCGCCGCCAGGCACTGGTTCTGATCCTCGGCCATGGCCTTGGCGGTCAGCATGATGATGGGCAGCGACTTCCAACGGTCGATCTTGCGGATCTCTCGCGTGGCGGTCAGGCCGTCCATTTCCGGCATCATCACGTCCATCAGCACCAGGTCCACCTTGGGCGCGGCACCGTCGTTGATGCGGCCCAGGGCCTCCAGCGCCTCGCGGCCGTTCCGGGCGATCTGGACGGTCGCGCCATGCGGCTCGAACACGCCGGTCAGGGCATAGACGTTGCGGATGTCGTCCTCGACCACCAGGATGCGGCGCCCTTCCAGCTGCGCGTCGCGGTTCAGCGACGCGGCCAGCATGTCGCGCTGTTTCTGGGGCAGGTCGGACACGACCTGGTGCAGGAACAGCGTCACCTCGTTTATCAGGCGTTCGGGCGATTTCGCGCCCTTGATGATGATCGATTTCGAATAGCGGCGCAGGCGCTGCTCCTCGGCCTCGGACAGGGCGCGGGCGGTATAGACGATGACCGGCGGAAAGGACGCCGTGCCGTCCCCGTCCAGCTGTTCCAGCACCTCAAAGCCCGACGCGTCCGGCAGGGTCATGTCCAGCACGATGCAGTCGACCGTCTGGCTGCGGCAGACCTGCAGCGCCTCGGCGGCGGTGCCAGCACCCACCGTCTCGACCCCGTCGCTGGTCAGCAGAGCCTTGAGGCCCAGCATCTGTGCGGGATCGTCCTCGACGATCAGAACCCGGCGCAGACGCTGCTCCAGCCGCGTTTCCAGGTTGCGGATCGCCGTGGCCAGATCGTCCCGGCGCACCGGCTTCATCATGTAGCTGATGGCCCCCTGGGCCAGCGCCTCCTTGGTGTAATCGTCGGCCGAGACCATGTGCACGGGAATGTGGCGCGTGGTGGTGTCGCGTTTCAGCCGGTCCAGCGCGGACAGGCCCGAATGATCGGGCAGGCCCACGTCCATGACGATGGCCTGCGGCAGGAAATGGCGCGCCGCACGCACCGCGTCATCGGCCCGTCCCACACAGACGCAGCGGAATCCCAGCTCCTGCGCCAGACCGTACAGGATGCGGGCAAAGGCCGGATCGTCCTCGACCACCAGCATGACCCGGTCCCCGGCCGCGATATCGGCGCGGTCGTCATCGACCCCCGACAGCGCATCCAGCATCATCGGCGCGGGTTCCGGCATCGTGGGCACGGGCGCGGACCGCCGCGCCGGGGCGGGCGATTGCAGCGCGGGGGCCGCGGGCAGGATCAGCGTGAAGGTGCTGCCCTTGCCGGGCGCGCTGGTCAGGGTGATCCGCCCGCCCAGCAGGTCGGCCAACTCGCGGCAGATCGACAGGCCCAGCCCCGTGCCGCCAAAGCGGCGAGAGATGGTGCCGTCCGCCTGCCGGAACGCCTCGAACACGGTCTCCTGCTGGCTGGCGTCGATGCCGATGCCGCTGTCCTGCACCGACAGGGCGATCCCCTGCGGCGCAGGAGAGACATGCAGCACCACCTGCCCCCGCTCGGTGAACTTCAGCGCGTTCGAGATGAAGTTCCGCAGCACCTGTTCCAGCCGCTGCCGATCGGTGTGGAAGGCCGCGACGGCCGGATCCACCTGCGCGGTCAGCGTCAGGCCCTTGTCGCGGGCCTGCGCCTCGAAGCCACGGACCAGCTTGTCGGCCAGCACCTGCGGGTCGACCGTGTCGCGCGACACGTCCATCTTGCCGGATTCGATCTTGGACAGGTCCAGGATGTCGTTGATCAGCGCCAGCAGATCCTTGCCCGACGCCTCGATCGTCTCGGCCCAGCGGACCTGCTCCTCGGACAGGTTGCGGCCGCGGTTGTCCGACAGCAGGCGCGACATGATCAGCAGCGCGTTTAGTGGCGTGCGCAGTTCGTGCGACATGTTCGCGACGAATTCGGACTTGTAGCGGCTTTCCTGCGCCAGCTCCTGCGCCTGATCCTCCAGCATGCGGCGCGACCGGGCCAGCGCGTCGCGCTGTTCCTCCAACTCCTGCGTCTGGCTCTCCAGCTGCGCGTTCTGCTCCTCCAGCTCGGCCTGCTGGGCCTCCAGCCGGCGCTGGCTGTCCTGCAGGGCGCGGGTCTGCTCCTCCAGCTCCTCGTTCGAGGCGGCAAGCTCCTCTGTATGGGCGCGCAGCTCCTCGGCCTGGCGGCGGGTCTCCTCCAGCAGCTCCTGCAGCTGCTGGCGGTACTGGGCGGAGCGCAGGGCAATGCCCAGCTTGTCGCCGATACGTTCGAACAGGTCGATCACGCGCGGGCTGGGGGCGGAGTCCAGCCCGAATTCCAGCACGCCGTTGATCAGCTGACCGTCCCGCATCGGCACGATCAGCGCATGCGCAGTGCGCCCGCGCGCCAGCCCCGACCCCCAGCCCAGCGCCTGGTCCGGCGCCAGCGACATCTGCAGGATGCGGCCTTCGGTGATGGCCCGGCCCAGATGGCCTTCGTCATCGGCCACACGCTCGGCCAGGGCGGCCCCGTCGGTGCCCCACTGCGCCAGCCGCATGTGGCCGTGACCGTTGCGGGCATAGGCGACGGCGGCGCGCGCGCCGATCCGGTCGGCCAGCACCTGCAGGACCTGACGGGCCAGCTTTTCGGTCGACAGGTCGCCCTGCACGGCGCGGGACACCGCGACCTGGGTGCCGGTGATCCAGTCGGTGTCCAGCAGCTTGCCGCGGGTCACGATCAGTCTGCGCCCCAGAAAGCCCAAGCACAGATAAACGATCCCGGCCAGCGCGCGGTTGATCCCCGCCAGCGTCGGATCGATGCCGACATTGTCCTTCTGGAACGCCAGCGCCATCGCCCCGCAGACCAGCACGGCCGTGGCAACCGGCAGCGCGGGCCAGCGCGCGAAGACCGCAAGACTCAGCGGCAGGATATAGATCAGCCAGACCGCCGTCCCCAGAGGCACCATCAGATCCAGGGTGAACACGCCGGCAAGGGCCGCTCCGATGACGATCAGAATCGTCAGGTCTAGGGTCTTGGTCACGGTCTCTCCTGAACGGCAGTATTTTCGACGGCATCGTCGAACGTCCCGACCGGGCCTTTCGTTCAACCGCCTGTGATCGATATTTGATAAGTCGACGCCACCAGACGGTCCCCGTCATCCGCGCCGCACGGCCATATCCAAACCGGATGGTCCTGTCGAGGGCTCAGCGCGCCCGCGGCGGCCACATCCGCCCCCAGACCCCGTCGCGCCGGATCAGCGCATGGTGCAGCGCCGCGCCGACATGCAAGACCAGCACCGCGATCAGCGCCCAGGCCGCCAGTGCGTGCAGGCTGCTTGCGGCATCGGCCAAGGGTTTCGACCGGGGGATCAGCGTCGGCAGGCCAAGCGCGTCCAGCCCCTCGATCGGAAAGCCGCCGGCGCGGACGCGGACATAGCCCGACAGCGGCATCACCACCATCAGCGCGTACAGCGCCAGATGCGACAGGCCCGCCGCCCGCCGTTGCCAGGCGGGCATGGTCGCGGGCAGAGGCGCGGGCGGATGCGTCAGCCGCCAGACCAGCCGCAGCGCGATGATGGCGATCAGCAGGCTGCCCACGTTCTTGTGAAACAGGTAAAGCGCATCGCCAAGGCCGCGATCCAGCCCATCCCGCACCATCAACAGCCCCACCGGGATCATCGCCAGGACCAGCGCCGCGACCAGCCAGTGCAGCATCCGCGCCGTGGTGCCATAGCCTGCGGATCGATGATCCATGTCGCAGTCCTCCTGTTCCGACAGGATAGCCCGCGATCGCGCTGAGGCAAGCGTGTTGAGAAGTCCGCTTGACGCGTCATGCGCCTGTCATATGTTCAGCCGATGCAGATTTCCCGCCCCGACCTTGCCGATCCGGCCATCAGACCGGCCGCCGCCGCAGGCCGCCGCCTGCCCGAGGGGCTGATCCTGGCCATTCCCGCGGGCCTGGCCCTGAACCTGGGCGTCGGCGTGATGGTCCTGGGGCAAGGCACCGGCGCGCTGGCGGCGGGTGCCGTCTATCTGGCGGGGGCGGCGCTGGTCTGCGTCGCGATGCGCCGCCATTATCCGCATGCAAGGCTGGGGTGGTGCAATGCCGTGACGCTGATGCGCATGGCGCTGACGGCGGCGCTGATCGCGCCCCTGGTCGGCGGGGTGGCGGCGGGCTGGGCCGTGGCCGCCATCGCGACGATATCGCTGTCGCTGGACGGGGTGGACGGCTGGCTGGCGCGGCGCAGTGGGCTGTGTTCCGAATTCGGCGCCCGCTTCGACATGGAGGTCGACGCGGCGCTGGCGCTGATCCTGGCGCTGCATGCCCTGGCCGGCAGTCCCGTCGGGGCGGAGATCCTGGCGTTGGGCGTCATGCGCTATCTGTTCATCGGCGCGGGGCTGATCTGGCCGTGGATCATGGCGCCGCTGCCGGTCAGCTATGCGCGCAAGGCCGTCTGCGTGCTGCAGCTGGCGACGTTGATCGCGCTGCAGGTGCCGGTGCTGCCGGATGATCTGGCGATCACGCTGGCCCGGATCGCGGCGGCGGCGCTGATCTGGTCCTTTGGCCGCGACGTGCTGTGGCTGCGGGGCCATCGGTGACGCCCCGGCCCTGGTCGGTCCTTGCCGCCATCCTGTTGCTGCACGGCCTACTGGCCCTTCCTGCGCATCCTGACCAGCTGGCCTGGACCGCGCTGGCCCGCCCCGCACCGGAACTGGCGGTCGTGATCCTGATGGCGCTGGCTGCGGGTCGGTCGCTTGCGGGGCAGTTGCTGCGCGTGGCGGTCACACTGACCCTGACCCTTGTCACCGTACTCAAGGTCGCGGACCTGGCGATGCTGGAAAGCTTGGGACGGCGGTTCAATCCGGTCGCGGACCTGCCGCTGATCGACGCCTCGGTCCGGCTGATCGCGGGCAGCCTGGGGCCGTGGCAGGCCGCGGGCGCCGTCCTGGCCGCGCTGCTGGCCATGGCGCTGATCGCTGCGGGGACGTGGTGGGCCGTGGGTGTGCTGAGGCGCCGGGCACCGCAAGCCGGGTGGGCGCGCGCCGCCAGCCTGGCCGCATCCGCCGTGGGCATCGCCCTGCTGACCACGATGCCGCCCCCCACCGCCACCTATGCCGTCGACCGCGCGCAGCTGTCGGCACGCACCGTTATGGAACTGCGCCAGTTCCGCGAACAGGCGCGACAGGACACGCTGGCCGGGCTGCAGGACCCACTGGCGCTGATCGACCGCGACGTGCTGGTGATCTTTCTGGAAAGCTATGGCCGGACCAGCTTTGACAGGTCCTTCTTTGCCGACGCGCACTTGCCACGGCTGCGCCAGGGACAGCAGGCGCTGCAGGATCGTGGGTTGGCCATGGCGTCGGGGTTCCTGACCTCTCCGACGCATGGAGGACAAAGCTGGCTGGCGCATGCGACGCTGGCCAACGGGCTGTGGGTCAACGACCAGACCCGCTATCAGGCCGCCATCGCCAGCGGGCGCCGCACGCTGTTCCATCACGCAGCCGATGCCGGGTTCCGCACCGCCGCCGTGATGCCCGCCATCGTCCGTCCCTGGCCCGAGGCGTCGACCATGGGGTTCCAGCGGATCCTGGCCGCGCCCGACCTGGGCTATCGCGGGCAGCCCTTCAATTGGGTCACGATGCCCGACCAGTTCACGTTGGAAGCGACAGACCGCCTGTTGCGCGACGGCAGCGACCCGCGCCGCCTGTTCGCGCAGATCGCCCTGATCTCGTCCCACGCGCCCTGGACCCCGGTCCCGGAGATGCTGCCGTGGGAGGATCTGGGCGACGGGACCGAATTCGACGCGATGGCGCAGGCGGGCGATCCGCCGAACGTCGTCTGGCGCGACCGCGACCGGGTGCGGGCGCAATATCGCGATACCATCGACTATACGCTGCAGGCGGTGCTGGAATACGCCGCGCGGCAGGGGGACGACGCGCCGCTGATCCTGCTGATCGGCGATCACCAGGCGGCAACCCCCATCGGCTTGGATGACCGGCGCGAGGTTCCGATCCACGTCATCGGCCCGCCCGATCTGGTCGCCCTGACCGACGGATGGGGCCTGACGCCGGGGCTGATCCCAGAGCCAGGCAGCACGGCGATGCCGATGGACGCATTTCGCGACCGTTTCATGCGCAACTTTTCCGGGGCCGGGGACGTGCCTCCTGCATGAACGTGACACGCAGTCTTCAAATCCTGGTCGCCCTGGCGGTGAT